>JBAXCY010000028.1:0-21802 GCA_037141235.1 Acidimicrobiales bacterium
CGGTCGATCGCTGCGTCAACGCCTGCGTCAACGCCTGCGTCAACGCCTGCGTCAAGGCCGGGGACAGACTCACCCCGGTGCCACCGGTTCCACAGAGCGCGCACCACGGCGGTGACCACTACGACGGCCAGCACCATAGGTACCGGTCCGAGTGCAGAGCGGAACCGTTCGTTTTCTCCGATCTCGATCAGCGAGGTGGTGGTAAAGGCGTAGAAGGTGGTGAACCACAAGACGGTGAGTGTGCCAGCCACGGCCGGGTCGGACCGCCTCCGACGCCAAGCCAGTACCGGTACCCCGATGGCGGCAAGGGCGTAAACGGCAATGGCCTGGCCTGATAGCCATGCCGGGCGATGCCAGCCGCGGGCGAACACCACGAATCCGGGGGCGGGGTTCTGGACCGGCTGCCACTCGACCACCCGGTCGTAGATGCGGGCGTACCTCTTGGTGGCCGGCCAGTCCATCGAGTTGGTGAAGTTCTGGTCGGTCGCCACCATCCACACGCCCACCGAGTTCAAAACGTCGTTCACGTAGGCATGAGGGTGGGCGCGGATCCACACGAGGTCGTCGTGGAGGTAGAGCGACGAAACGGCGATATAGAGCGGGTTGTTGAAGTTGGTCGACCCGTTGTCCTTGTGCAGGGCGCCTAACGCGGCCACAGGGTTCGGCACGGCTTGCACGAAACGGGGTGAGTAGACCTCGGGTGCTGCAAAGGGTGGCACTGATGCCACCGGACCCATCCGTCCCTGTCGTTGTAGCTCGGCGATCTGCCCGGCAGGCGCCCGATACAAGATGGATCTCCCTAAGTTCATGCCCAGCCAACTACTGGTGGTGGTGGTCCCGAACAGCATGTAGTCCTTGATGCTCCAGGTGAGCAGCACCAGCAGCGGTACCGCCGCCACAGCCAGGACGGCGCGCCAACGTTGGCGCAGCACCACCAGCACGATGGCCCCGCCGAGCACGAACCACTCGATCTGGTAGGTGCTGTCGAGCAGCACGATGACCGCGTAGGCACCGAAGAATCCGATCCCGAATCGGAAGTGACCGGTGCGCAGGTACCGGATCAGACACCAGGCACCGAAGGTCCCGAAGGCGGCGGTCGGATAGGAGTAGTTGAGCCAGTTCTCGTAGAGCACGTAGGCCGGAGAGGCAACGATGCCGATCAGTGTGACCGTGAGCGCTACCCACCTTGGCACCCGGAACTCCACCATCAGCAGGTAGGCGCACAGCACCAGCACCAAGCCGAGGGTGAGGGCGGATGTCACCTCGAACGGCACCCGGAGTCCGACCGGAAGTTTCAACAGGAGGCCGCAGTACAAGTTGAACAGTGGCGGCTGGCTGTTCAGGTGCCACACGCTGGTGAACAGATCACTCCGTAGGAGGCGCACGTCGAGTAACTGCCACATGTCGGTGAAGGCGGTGCCTCGGATGACGCTGTCGTCGTAGCGGACACCGGCTACGGCAAAGGCGAAGCGCGACAGGGCGAAGGCCACGACGAGGACGGCGATGGCGATAGCCGGGTGGGCATCCAGACCACGGCGTTTGGCGGGATGGTCGCCATCGGTCCCGGCATCGACATCGGCAAGACCCGGGTCGGTCATGGGGGGAACTGTAGCGACCGTCCGGACTGGGTCACGGTGCGGTGCCACGCGAGGTGTTCAGCACGCAGTCGGCGGCCAGGCCTGGATGTCGAGCGACCAGTGGACTGGTAGTGCAGGCAGCGAAGGCATCGGCAGCAATCACAAGGGCGGGAGGGAGGTGGGCCGGTACCACCCACACCCAAGCATCCGCTTGGTGCAGGGGCCTGGCACCGAGTGCGGCGGTGAGGTAGGCCACAGCCACCGGAACCGATCGGCCGCGCAGCGCCACCGGCCACCGGGCCTCAGAAGGGACGACCACGGAAGTGACTCCCCAGTGGCGGACAGCCAACCGGAGCCGGGCCGATTCGGCCGGATTGCCGGTCGGGAGGGGCCCGTAACCGTCGGACACGTTGCTGAGGTCCGCTGCCGCTTGGGCATCCGATCGTTGCGACGGCGTGGGAGGGGCGGGTGGGTCCGGGGTGATGCTGCCGCCGCCCACCATCGACCAGCGGAGCGCCCCCACGGCCTGCCACGTCATGGGGGCCCGCAGGCCCGACGAGGCGAACGGGTAGGTGAGGACGACGTCAGAGGTAGGTACCCGGGCTCCGACTGTGGTGAACCACGGCGGGACGTCCACCGGTCGGGTGGTGAAGGGAAGCCGGTAGGCCACGGCGATAGGCACCAGGGCCAGGGCTACCAGCGCCCAGGCCGCCACGGCGGCTGGAGACCATCGTGCTTGGTTCTGGCCCGTCGACTGGTCCGTCGACTGCTCCGTCGACTGGCCCGTCGACTGCATGGCGGCACGGCCCCGTCCGGGCCACTGCAGCCCGGATCGACGCGCATGATCCACGATCAGTCCGAACACAATGGCCGCGAACAGGTCGGCCACGCTGGCAAATCTGTTGGGGACGATGTTGGCGATCAGCGGCAGGTGGTCGAAGAGTCGCCACGGCCACTGGCGCGCCCCCAGCGACATGCCTTCCACGATGACCAGCAGCGCTCCGAAGAACCACAGCCGTCGGTCGAGGCGGAACCAGGCCAGGCCGACCACCAGCACGACAGTCATACCGAGACCTAGATAGCCGAGCAGCAGGGGATGGCTTCCGAAATAGCCGTACGTCTCCAAGACGGCGTTGGGGCCGCGGTTGTGGGGAGCGGCCGGAAAGAACAGGGTCCGCCAGTCGCTTCCGAAGAACTGCACGTACGGCCAGACCCGATGTGGCAGTCCTTGAGGGCCAGCCACCGCGTACCAAGCCGGGTAGGCCAGAAGTACCACTGCGGTACTGGCGGCGACAACGAGGCCGACCACCGCATGGCGCCACCGCTGGACGACGGCGGAAGGAGCGAGGACCAGGCAGGCCAAGACCAGGAGGACGGTGCCGACTCCAGCAGCTAGGGCGCACATGGCCAGTACCTCGGAGCTGATGAAGAACTGGAGTGCGCACAGCCCACCGAGGCCCAAGCCCCAGAGCCACGCACGCTTGCGCTGGCGCACCAGGAGTTCGTCGAGACAGAGCACCAGCAGTGGGGGGACCACCAGGGCGGCGAACTCCACGTGCTGGAGTGACAGGTTCTCGATCACGAACGGGGAGAATCCGTAGAACAGACCGGCCACGAAGGCAGCCGGCCACCAGGTGGTCCAGCGCAGCAGCAGTCCCCGGGCGGAGAGCGCCGCCGCCACCGGGGCCACGGTGGCGGCCACGTTGAGCGAAGCGACCGGACCGAACAGCCAGGTCACCGGGGCGAGTGGCAGGCTGATGGCCAGGAAGCTGGTGTTAGCGGGCAGATTGACGCCGGCCGGGTGGAGCACCCGGGTGGAGAAGAGGAGTGACTGTCCGTGGGTGAGGGCGTACGACGGCCAGGCCATGAACCAGGTGACGATGGAGGTGTCGCCGCAGCCGCAGGTGGCCGTGGAGGTCGGGTGGGTCGACCACACGCCCCACCACAGGGCGATGGCCAGCACGAGATATACGGCGGCCGTCACGCCGTGGGCCATCCATCGGCTCCGGTCGGCGCGCATCCGCGCAATGTACTTGCCGACGGCCGCGCTGGCGTGGCACGTCCTGACCGAGGCTGATGCGGCACGTCTCGTGCCGTCCTGGGATACCGTGCGTCATCGTCGGGGCTGCACGGGATGCACTACTCCCAGGCGCCTGCTGAGGAACTGCCCCATGACCACCACCACACCGGAACCACCTGCCGAAATCCCCGGCTCGGCACCAACCCCGGCACCGGCTCGCCCTGACACCAGAACCAGCACCAGCGCCAGCCCGCTCGCGGGCCGGCCCTCGGCTACCGGTAGCGGGCGGATCCTTGGGCTCGACGGACTGCGGGCGGTGGCGGTCGCGCTGGTGCTGGGGTTCCACTTCGGCGTCGGATGGCTGGGCGGCGGGTTCTTCGGGGTGGACGTCTTCTACGTGCTGTCCGGCTACCTCATCACCGGTCTGCTGTTGGCAGAGTTCGAACGACGAGAGTCGATCGGGCTGACCGCCTTCTGGCTGCGTCGAGCCCGACGCCTCCTGCCAGCCCTGGCCCTGGTGCTGGTGGTGGTCACGCTGATGGTCCGGTTCGGCGAGCCATCAGGGATGTTCCCCGGCTATCGGTCGGCGGCGCTGTCGGCTCTCTTCTACGTCTCCAACTGGTGGCAGGTGGCATCGAGTGGCGACTACTTCACCGCTACGGGAGCGGTCTCGCCGCTGACTCACACCTGGTCGCTGGCCGTAGAAGAGCAGTTCTACCTGGTGTGGCCCCTGGTCGTGCTGGCCGTGCTCCACCTGTCCCGATCGTTTACTCGCGGGGTTGCGGTGGTGCTCGCCGTGTCAGTAGTGGGTGTGGTTGCATCCGTCACCGAAATGGCCCTGCTGTTCCATCCCGGCGCCAATACGACCCGGATCTACTTCGGTACCGACACGCACGCCCAGTCGGTGCTGGTCGGAGCTGTCTTGGCCTGCGCGCTCACCATGATCGAGCGTCGACGGGGTCTCGGCGGCATGGACCCCGTGGCGCGGTCTCCGATCGCCCGCCGGTGCATCGCAGGTGCCGGGGTGGTCGGCATGGTGGTGATCGTGGTGTTGTCGTGGTTGCTCGACGGTGGATCGTCGGCCACCTATCGGGGCGGATTCGCACTCGTGGCGCTGTCGGCGAGCGCCATCATCTTGGCCGTCGTGTCTGTTCCGGGGGGACTGTTCGCCCGAGTGCTGTCCTGGCCGCTGCTGGTGTGGCTGGGGGCGATCTCGTACGGCGTCTACCTCTGGCACTTTCCGGTATGTATCTACCTCGATGCCGGGCGTACCGGTCTCCACGGTGCGGCGCTGTTACTGGTTCGTACAGCAGCGACGGTGGCGGTGGCGGCTGTCAGCTTCTACGTGGTTGAGCGCCCGGTAATCGATGGGCATTTCTGGCGCTCGGCGCGAGCGATCGGCCCCGCCCTGGTCGCGATAGCGGTGACCGTGGCTGTGGTGGTGGCCGGGACGGCGGCTGAAGCCACGACCGCGGCGGCACCAGGTGCAGGCCTAGTTGGTGCGGCAGCCACCCGAGCCGGCTGGCAGGCCGTCCACGTCGATGATTTCTCGAAGGCCGGCAAGCGGCTGAACGTGCTGATCGTCGGGGACTCACTGGCCATCACCGTGGCCGTGGGTATGGCCCGCTACGCCCACTCCTACGGGATCGAACTGGGCGGGCGCGCCCACACCGGGTGTGGGGTTGCCATCGCCCTACCCCTGTTGGACCACGGCGTGGTGGGGGACCCTTTCAAAAACTGCCCGTCGTGGCCGACGTGGTGGGCCAATGACGTCCGACAGCTCCACCCCGACGTTGTCGGGCTGGTGACCGGGTTTTGGGAGGTGGTGGATCGCACCTACCAGGGCCGGTGGCAGCACCTAGGCGACCCGGCATTCGATGCCTACGAGACGGCCCAGTTGGAGCGGGCCGTCCAGATCCTCAGCTCAGGTGGAGCCAAGGTGGCCCTGTTCACCGCCCCCTACTTCCGCACCGGTGAGCAGCCCGGCGGCGAGCCGTGGCCCCAGGACGCCACCGCCCGGGTCGACCGGTTGAACCAGCTGATCGAACAGGTGGCTCGTCGCCACCCCGCAACGGTGGCCGTCGTTCCGCTCCACGCGTATCTGGACCCGGGGGGACACTTCACCTGGTCCATCGGCGGCAAGGTGGTGCGCCAGGGCGACGGCGTCCACACCACGCTGGCCGGGGGAACGTATCTGGCTCCTCGGGTGCTGCCCCTGCTGGCCGCACTCGGCAACGACCGGTGAATCAGGCACTCAAGTAGGTGTTGGCGGCAGGCCGTCCGCAAGCGCATTGCATTAGTTATCAAAACTAACTAATATGGGAGCATGACCTCGATCCTCCCGGCCGCAGACACGGCCGCAGACACGGCCGCAGGACGTCTGCAGGCGACGTCAGTCGTGGTCGATCGAGTCGTGGTCGATCGAGTCGTGGTCGATCGAGACGAGGCCGAGTTGGCCGCGCGGCTTCGGTTGGCCGTCACCCGGTTGCATCGGCGGCTACGTCAACAGGCCGACGGGGGACTGACGCCGTCGCAGGCATCGGCTCTGGCCGGGGTGGAGTTGCTCGGCTCGCCCACACTGGGCGCTCTGGCCGTACGCGAGTCGGTGCAGCCGCCGTCGATGACCCGCATCGTCGGGGCTCTCGAAGAGATGGGGCACGTGACCCGGGTGGTCGACTCCTCCGATCGCCGAGTGGTTCGGATCACCATCACTCCCGCCGGCGAGGCTGTCTTGCGCCACATCCGTTCGCTCAAGAACGCGTTCTTGGCCGACCGCCTCCACGGCCTCGACCCCGCCGATCGAGCCGCTCTCGACGACTTGGCCGCCCTGCTCGAGCGCCTCGTGGATGGGGACGAGTCATGACCGCGCTACGCGGTGTGGTGCACCAGACGTTCAGCTCGTTGCGCATCCGCAATTTCCGTCTGTTCTTCATCACGCAGCTGATCTCGGTGTCCGGTACCTGGATGCAGTCGGTAGCTCAGGCCTGGCTGGTCCTCCACCTGACCGGCAGCGGGGTCGACCTCGGCATCGTGGTCGGACTCCAGTTCCTCCCCATGCTGGCCTTTGGACCCTTCGGCGGCTTGATCGCCGACCGAGTCGACAAGCGCCGCCTGCTGTTCATCACCCAGGCAGCCGGTGGTCTGCTGGCATTGATCCTCGGCATCCTGGTAGTGACCGATGTGGTGGTGCTGTGGCAGGTCTACGTACTGGCCGGCCTGCTCGGTGTGGTCAACCTGTTCGACAACCCGGCTCGGCAGACGTTCATGATCGAGATGGTGGGCCGGGATGATCTGCCCAATGCGGTGAGCCTGAATGCCTCGCTCATGAACGCGTCCCGGGTGGTCGGCCCGGCCATCGGCGGTGTCATCATCACGCTCTACGGGCTGGGTGCCTGCTTCTTGGTAAACGCCGCGTCCTATGTGGCCGTGATCATCGGCCTGGCCATGATGCGCACTTCGGAGCTCCGGCCCACCGAGCCGGTGGTGCGGGCCAAGGGGCAGGTCCGCGAGGGATTCCGCTACGTGTGGCGGACCCCGGCGCTGCGCAACGTGCTGCTGGCCGTGGCCCTGATCGGGATCTTCGCTTACAACTTCACCGTCACCTTGGCCCTGCTGGCCAAGGGCACCTTTCATGGAGGCGCGGGTACCTACGCCGTGCTTACTTCGTGCATGGGTGCGGGTGCCGTGATCGGTGGACTAGTAGCTGCCCATCGGGCCAAGCCCACGCCACGACTGCTCCAAGTCCTGGCCTTGGTGTTCGGCGGGCTGCTGGCCGCCGTGGCGCTGGCGCCTACCTTGTTGGCCGCCGACCTGCTGATCGTGGTCATGGGTGCGGCATCCATCGGCTTCATCGCCACAGCTAATGCCACACTGCAGCTGACGGCCGAGCCCGCCATGCGCGGTCGGGTGATGGCGCTCTACGCCATGGCGTTCTTGGGCACTACGCCCATCGGGGCACCGCTGGTCGGTGCCATCGCCCAGTGGACGAATCCGAGGGTCGCCATGCTGGCCGGGGCGCTGGCGACCGTGGTGGCCGCCGGACTGCTCATGTGGCGCCACCGAGCCGGCCTGCGGGCCGGGGTCGATGCGGGCGGTGGCCGTTACACCGGTGCGGAGGCCCACCGCATCGAGGCCGAAGCGGTCCAAGAGACAGAGGCCGAGTCCCGGGTGGGTTGACTTGCTGGTCGGCGAGCGCTGCTCGCCAGCACAGCCTCAGCCAACAGATGCAGGCTTGGGCTCCTTGGGCAGGCCGAGGACCCGCTCGCCCACGATGTTGCGCTGAATCTCGGACGTGCCGCCCCAGATCGTCTCGGATCGGGAGAAGAAGAATGCGGCTTGGAGGTCGCTGACCGGGTAGTCGTCGCGGCCCCGGCGCATCATTCCCTCGCCCAGGTCGGTCGGGTCTCCGGTGAGGATCTGTCCGTCCATGCCCAAGATGTCGAGGGCCAACTCCATCGTCGTCTTGTGATACTGCGACCAACTCATCTTGTTGGCCGCACCGAGGGCGGCCATGTGGTGGGTGCCGTTGAGGGAGTCGGTCAGGGAGCGGTAGCCGTTGATCTCCATGATCTTGACCTCGGACCAGGCATGGGCCAAGCGCTGACGGATGACGGGGTCGTCGGACTTTCCGTTCTTCTTGGCCGCAGCGATGATGACATCGAGCTCACGTAGGAACCGGCGGTAGCCGGTGGTGGCCGAGGTGCCCCGCTCGAACCCGAGGGTGGTCATGGCCACCTTCCAACCGTTGTTGACCCCGCCCACCACGTTCTCCTTGGGGCAGCGGACGTTGGTGATGAAGATTTCGTTGAAGTCGGCACTGCCATCGACCTGCTCGATGGGACGGACTTCGATGCCCGGCTGGTCCATCGGCACCAGCAGGTAGGAGATACCGGCGTGCTTGGGTGCGTCGGGGTCGGTGCGGGCCAGGAGGAAGATGTAGTCGGCGAACTGGGCTTGGGTGGTCCACACCTTCTGGCCGTTGATGACCCACTCGTCTCCGTCGAGCTCGGCCCGGGTATTGAGGGCGGCGAGGTCGCTGCCGGCATCGGGCTCGCTGAACCCCTGGCACCAGGCGATCGTGCCGTTGAGGATGCCGGGGATGAACTGCTGCTTCTGCTCCTCGGTACCCCACTGCAGGATCGTCGGCCCCACCAGGGTGTCGCCGAAGAAGTCGGCCCGCAGGGGTGCCTCGGCTCGGGCGAACTCCTCGTTGAGCACGACCGACTCCATCAGGCCGAGGCCCTTGCCCCCGTATTCGGTGGGCCACGATGCGCAGATCCATCCACCTGCGAACAGCTTGACTGTCCACTCGGCCAGGAACGCCTTGCGGTCTTCCTTGGACATGGTGAACTCAGGCGTTCCCCAGCCCTCGGGCAGGTTGTCGGCCAGCCAGGAGCGGATCTCGGCGCGGAACGGCTCGGTTTCGACGGGGTAGCTAAGGTCCATGCGGGCAGATTACCCGGCGGTCAGCGGTGGAGCCAGATGGGTGGGAGTAGACTCTGTATGGTCAGACACCAAACGGTGTGCTGACAGCGAAGGGAGGTGTGGTCGATGAAACGTGGAGAGCCCCCCAGTAGTCGCATCGAGTCACCACGCCCTCTGCACTGCGTATCTGGCTGCTGAACTTCGTCTGACCCGCCGTTGGGTCGAAGTTCGCCAGATGTGCGGGGCGACGGAAGCGTGTCCTGCCCGTTCGACCCACCCAGCGTCCCTATGCCTCCCCTACGGGACGGCCGCCCTCCGACGAGAGGTGTGCCGTCCGGGAGCCCCAGCGGTGTGCGCCATCACGATCCGAGGTGACCCATGGTCCGTCGTTTCGCCCGCCTGTCCCCACATCCCACCCGATCTGTCACTCTGCCGCCTGAAGACGGTGGCAGGCACCCCAGCGCGCCCGGGGACACGTCAGGACCGACAGGTGGCATCGCTCGGGCCACCGCCCCCGTCCGCTCTGGCCTCGGAGCTGTCCGGCGGCGGCAGCGGAGCCAGCGCCTGCTGGCCAACCGGGCCGTCCGAGACGCCCTGGTATCACTGGCCGGACTTGTGGGACGGCCCGTGCACAATCAGTCGGGTGCCGAGATCGGACGTCTTGGTGACGTGGTGTGCCGCTGGTCGGGCGAGGAGACCTATCCGCCAGTCACTGGACTGGTGGTCCGGGTGGGGCGCCGCCTTGCCTTCGTAGATGCCTCCTCCATCGAGACGATGGAGCACGCCGGGATCATCTTGAAGTCGGCGCGACTCGATCTGCGGGACTTCACCCCCCGCCCGGGTGAGGTCACCTTGTTCGACCAGGTCCTCGACCACCAGCTGGTCGATGTCGACGGAGTCCAGGTCATCCGGGCGGCCGACCTCTACCTGGCCCCTATCTACGGGCGTTACAGCCTGGTGGGGGTGGACATCTCGGCCCAGACGCTGCTGCGGCGCCTGGGGCCGGCCCGTTGGCGTCACCGCCCCACACCGGAGCGGGTGATCGACTGGGGGGCGATCCAGCCCTTCGGCGATACTGAACAAGGGGCGGCCCCCGAGGTTCGGCTGCGGACCACCAACGAGGGCCTCGAACGCCTTCGGCCTGGCGAGCTGGCCGACCTGCTCGAGGACCTCATGCGGCCCGAGCGACAGAAGCTGCTCGACTCGCTGGCACCCGAAGAGGCGGCTGACGCCCTCGAGGAGATGGACCCTGAAGAGCTGGCATCACTGCTGCGCGAGTCCGACCCGGTGCGGGCCGCTGAACTGCTGGGGAACATGGAACCCGACGAGGCCGTGGATGCGCTGCGCGATCTGAATCGCGATGAACGCGACCAGATCCTTTCGGCCATGGATCCCGACACCGCCGTCGATCTGGTCCGTCTACTGGGCTTTCCTGAAGACGAGGCAGGCGGTTTCATGACCACTGCATTCCTTACCGCCCGCGACACCGAGACGGTGGCCACGCTGGCGGCCAGGCTGGCGGCGGACGAGGACTGCCCGGACGAGCTCGACGCCGTCATCGTGGTCGATGACGAAGGCCGCATGGTGTGGGACCTTCCGTTACTCCATCTGTTGATCAACCCCGGTGACACCGTCCTCGCTGATCTGGTCGGCGAGGCCGAGCCGGTCACCGTCGGGATCCACGCCGAGGTGGATGCCGTGGCCGAACGGCTGATCGAGACCCGCCGAATGTCGGTGGTAGTGGTCGACGACGACGATCGCCCGTTGGGGCGCATCCTGGCCGACGATGTGATCGACGCGCTGATGCCTGAGCGCGGCCGGATCCACTTCCCGAGGTTGCTGCAGTGAAGGACCGCCCCCGGTGCCGGCACCGATAGCGGCAGTCAAGAGACGTTGGAGTGGCTTCTTCGTCTACTTGACGGCGGCCGGACCTGGGCTGATCGCGGCCAACGCCGGGAACGATGCCGGCGGGGTGGCCACCTATGCATCGGCGGGGGCCGAGTTCGGGTACTCGGTGCTGTTCTTCATGGTGATCGTCACCATCGGCTACGTGTGCATCCAAGAGATGGTGGCCCGGCTGGCCGCCCACACCGGCAAGGGGCTGGCCGCACTCATCCGCGAGCAGTTCTCCCTCCGACTTTCAGCCTTCGCTGTCTTCGCCTTCGCCCTGGCCAACCTGGGCCTGGTCGTCACCGAGTTTGCCGGGATCGCGGCGGCGTTCGAGTTGTGGGGTGTGTCGCGCTACGTATCGGTGCCGATCGCCGCCGTGGCCATCTGGCTGCTGGTCATCGTCGGCTCCTACCGCTATGCCGAGCGCGTGTTCCTCTTGTTGACGCTGGCCTTCATCACCTACCCGATCGCCATGTTCTTCGGGCATCCGGACTGGAAGGCCGTGGCCATCAACACGGTGCTGCCCCACATGGTGTGGACCAAGGCCTTCTTGCTGGTGGCGGTGGCCCTGATCGGGACGACCATCACCCCGTACATCCAGCTGTACACGGCCGGGGCGGTGGTCGACCGAGGCATCGGGCCCGAGGAGTACAAGTACGAGCGGGTCGACGCGGTGTCCGGGGCCATCGTGTCGGACCTGGTATCGATGTGCATCATCATTGCCACGGCCTCGGTCTTCCTCGGGAACCCGCACGTCCTGACGTCGGCGGCCCAGGCGGCTGAGGCGCTCAAGCCGCTGGCCGGCGAGTTCGCCTCGGTACTCTTCGGGATCGGGCTGCTGGGCGCCTCGGCCCTAGCCGCTGCCGTCGTCCCGCTCTCGACCTCCTACGCGGTGGCCGAGGCGGTCGGCGTGGAGCGTTCTGTGTCGAATAGCTTCCGCGAGGCGCCGCTCTTCCTCGGTCTGTTCACGGCTCAGATCGTGATCGGCTCGACGGTGGTGCTGATCCCGGGGAACCTGTTCCGCCTCATCATCAACACCCAGGTCCTGGAGGGCGTCGTCACCCCTATCACGCTGGTCTTCGTCCTGATCCTGGCTAATCGCCGGAGCCTGCTCGGGGATGCTGCCAACGGTCGACTGGCCCGCACGGTAGGGCTGATTACCGTGATCGTGGTGGGTACCTTCGCCACCTGCTTGGTGCTGCTCACCCTAGGTGGTTGGTTCGGGCTCAGCCTGTAGTACCGAAGTGCCGCTTGCGCATTTGCCCTGCTCGCGAGAGTATCTACCTTCTATGTATTCCTCCCCGACGGTCCTCCATGCCTAGTCTCTGGTTCGGCCGCGGCAAGGTGAAGGGCCCGAAGAGGCCCCCACCGGTCCCTGAGCGCATCCCGCCCCGACCGCCGGCACCCGGTGGCCTGCGCATCGCCTTCTTGGTCTACCGAGGGAATCCGCGGTGCGGCGGCCAGGGTGTCTACACCCGCCATCTCACCCGTGAGCTGGTCGCACTCGGCCATTCTGTCGAGGTGTTCGCTGGCCAGCCGTGGCCTGAGGTCGACGAGGGTGTCGGCTTCACCCCGGTCGCCAGCCTCGATCTCTACCGCGATCCGGACCCGTTTCGGGTCCCGCATCTGCCCGAGTTCTTGAATTCGTATCCGACGTCGGTGGCCGCCCTCGAGTTCGGCGTCATGTGCACGGCCGGTTTTCCTGAGCCGTTGACATTCAGCCTCCGGGTCCGCCGGCTGCTGGCGGCTCGCCGGGACGAGTTCGATCTGATCCACGACAACCAGTGCCTGGGATATGGCATCAAGGGCCTGATGGACGACGGCTGGCCGGTCCTGGAGACCCTCCACCATCCGATCACCGTCGATCGTCAGTTGGCTCTCAGCCACACCACCAACCTGTGGCAGCAGTTCAGCCAGCGCCGCTGGTTCGGATTCCTGCGCATGCAGGTCAAGGTGGCTCGCTCGCTGCCCCGGATCGTCACGGTGTCCCAGTCGTCCAAGACCGATATTGCCGCCCAGATGGGCGTGGATCCCGACCGGATGACCGTGGTCCCCGTCGGCGTGGACCCTGCCATGTTCCGCCCTCGCGAGGACGTGGAGCCCGTGAAGGGCCGGATCATGGTGACCTCGTCCTCCGATGTGCCCATGAAGGGCCTGGTCCCTCTCCTCGAGGCGGTGGCCAAGCTCCGTACCGAGCGCGACATCGAACTGGTGGTCATCGGCAACCCGCGTCCCGACGGCCGGGTGGCCAAGGCCATCGAGCGCCTCGACCTCGCCCCCATCGTGCGGTGCGTGACTGGGATCAGCGATGACGAGCTGGCGCGCAATTACGGCCAGGCCGAGGTGGCCGTCGTTCCCTCGCTCTACGAGGGGTTTTCGTTGCCGGCCATCGAAGCCATGGCGTGTGGGGTGGCCCTGGTGGCCACCACTGGAGGCGCCCTTCCTGAAGTTGTGGGTAGCGACGGTGAGACCGGTCTGCTGGTCCCGCCCGATGACCCAGGTGCGCTGGCTCAGGCCATCGGACGACTGCTGGATGACGATGCGCTGCGAGCCCGGATCGGGGCCGCAGGGCGCGAACGGGTGCTGGGCCGATTTACCTGGCAGGTCACCGCTGAGGGGACCGCGAACCAATACCGGGCACTGCTCGACGATGTGGAGGCTGGACGATGCTGACCGTGGACTACGAACGACTGGGAGTGCATCCTGGTGACAAGGTGCTGGACCTCGGATGTGGCTTCGGCCGGCACGCCTATCAGGCTGCCAGGCTCGATGCTCAGGTGGTGGCGTTCGACTTCGGCGCCGACGAGGTCCGCAGCGTCCGCGACACGTTCGGGGCCATGGCGGATGCTGGCGAGCTCGACCCGGTCGAGTCGCGTGTCGGCTCCGTCCAAGGTGACGCCCTCGCCCTTCCCTTCAGTGATGGCGCCTTCGACCGGGTCATCGCCTCGGAGATCCTCGAGCACATCCCCGACGATGAGCAGGCCATGTCCGAGTTGGCCCGAGTGCTTCGCCCGGGTGGCACCATGGCCATCACCGTGCCTCGCGCCGGGCCAGAGTTCGTCAACTGGTCGCTGTCCAACGACTACCACAACGTCCCTGGCGGCCACGTCCGCATCTACCGCCAGAGCCAGCTGGTCGAGCGCCTGGAGGGTACGGGCATGGAGGCCACCGGCCACCACCACGCCCACGGTCTGCACGCTCCCTACTGGTGGCTCAAGTGCCTGGTCGGGACGAAGAACGACAAGCACCCGGCCGTCGCCGCCTATCACCGTCTGCTGGTCTGGGACATCGAGAAGGCCCCCAAGGTGACACGGCTGACCGAGCGGCTGCTCAATCCGCTGGTGGGCAAGAGCCTGGTCGTCTATCTGGTCAAGCCGGCCGACGTCTCCCTCGACACACTGGCCGACATCCCGGTAGGGGCCGTCGCATGAGGAGCATTCCCGAGGTCCCTGGTGTGATGAGTGCCGAACAGGTACTCGCCACCGCCCAGTCGATCGTGGCGCTGCAGCGGCCCAACGGCATGATCCCGTGGTTCCCTGGCGGCCACTGCGATCCGTGGAACCACATCGAGGCCGCCATGGCGCTGACCGCTGTCGGTCGGGATGCCGAGGCCGATTTGGCCTATCAGTGGCTGGTGGACACCCAGCTCCCCGACGGCAGTTGGTTCAACTACTACCTCGCCACCGGGGTGAAGGATGCCCGGTTGGACACCAACGTGTGCGCCTACCTGGCCACCGGCGCCTGGCACCGCTACATCTCCACCGACGACCTCGAGGGCCTCGAGGAGCTGTGGCCGACGGTCGAAGCCGGCGTGGACTTCGTCCTGCGCTACCAGCGGTCCGATGGCTCCATCCGTTGGTCGCTCGACTCGTCGGGCATGGTGGAGGAGTACGCACTCCTCACCGGCTCGTCATCGATCTACCACAGCCTTCGGTGCGCCATCGCCTGCGCCGAGCGGCTGGGACATGAGCGCCCTGACTGGGAGCTGGCCGCAGGGCGTCTGGCCCATGCACTGGCCTACGACCCGAGCGCCTTCGCCCCCAAGGTCGAGTTCGCCATGGACTGGTACTACCCGATCCTGTCGGGCGCAGTCAGTGGTGACGCCGCCCACGCCCGGATCGATGCCGCATGGTCGACCTTCGTGCTGGACGGACGCGGTGTGCGCTGTGTGTCGACCGGCGAGTGGGTGACCGCCGCCGAGACGGCCGAGTGCGTACTGGCCCTCGACTGCATGGGCCGCGATGATCAGGCCATGGCCCTGTTCACCTGGGTCCAGGACCTACGGACCGAGGACGGCTCCTACTGGACCGGCATGGTCTACCCCGAGGAGGCCACCTATCCGCCCCTCGAGCGTTCGACCTATACCGCCGGTGCCATGGTTTTGGCCGCCGATGCGCTGGGACGATGCACTCCGGCCTCTGGCCTGTTTCGCGGCGAGGGGCTTCCGAGCCACCTCGACCTCACCGAGCCCGCACCAGAAGCACCGGTCGAGCCCGCAGTTGGTGCCCCAGGCCCCATCTGATCGAACGGGCTGGTCTGGCTGGGCTGGCTGGTCAGGCTGGGCTGGCTTGCGGTGGCGCTCAGGGAGTCTGTGCCTGACCGCAATCAGACCCGCTTGAGGATGCGCAGGGACCCGCACTCGCCGTCTTCGACGAACGTGCCGGAGTCGAGCGCGCCGCGCCATAGGTCATAGGGCGGCCGTCCACCATCGGCCGGGTCGGGGAAGACGTCGTGGATGGCTAGCCACCCCCCGACGATGACGTGAGGGGACCAGCCCCGGTAGTCGGCCCATGCAGGCTCCTCGCCGTGGCCGCCGTCGATGAAGCAGAAGGCCAGCGGCGTGGTCCACCGTGAGCTGACGGTCGGGGAGTCGCCCACCAGGCCGACTACTGAAGCCTCGAGGTCCGAGGTGATCATGGCCCGGCGCCAATGGGGGAGGGTGTCGATCCGACCGGTCGAGGGATCCACCAGCGAACTGTCGTGGTGCTCCCATCCGGCCTGGTTCTCCTCGGAACCGTGATGGTGGTCGAGGCTGAACAGCACCGCACCGGTCTCCTCGGCGGCCGCACCCAGATAGGTGGTGGACTTGCCGCACCAGGCACCGACTTCGACGAATGTGGCCCCCTGGTGGGTGCTGCCGGATCGCAGGGCGGCAGCAAAGAGCGCCTCGCCCTCATCGTCGGGCATGAAGCCGGTGGTGGTCCGGGCCATGGCGAATAGCTGCTGGCGCCGAGAGTCGGTCTGGTCGTCGAGGGGGCTGGAGGGGGGGTTGGAGGGGGGGTTAGAGAGGGCGCTGGTCGAATCCATCCGCCTACCTTCCCACGCTAGGGAGTGAGGGTCACATTCCAGCCACTGACTCGACACACATCACCCGATGGTGCGGCCTCACGGTGCGAACACCTTCAGTCGGGTGAGAGCCCGTAGACGAGGGAGCCGTCGGCCTCGACGTCATAGATCTCGATGCCGTCCTCCACGTGGGCGGCATCGGCTCCTAGGGCGACCGCCACCTTGTTGAGAGCGTTGCGCGTGACGTCGAGCACCAGCTCCACTTGCTGGGCTTCGGTGGCCGCCACCTGCAGGTCGCCAACCACGTTGGCGTCGATCCGTCCGGGAGTCCAGATCATCGCGTCGGTGAAGGCCAAGGCCGCCTGCTGCATCGAGGTGAGTGAAGCAGTCCGGTAGTCGTCGACTGCGGCAAAGGTGGCGTCATCGGCTCCGGCCCGCAGCGCCGATCGACTCCGCAGGGACATGCAGAGACGGCAGGCGTGCTGGCGCGCCCCGCGCAGCCGGACGAGCTCGGAGGTGACTGGATCGAGGCTGTCGAGGGCAGGAATCACCCGGATCATCTCATCGAGTGCACCCCACAGGTCACCCCCGCGGTCAGTCCGGGGTTCCGGCCACGAACTGACTCCGAATAGTCCATCTAGGGCCGCCCTGGTGCGAGGGAGCATGTCCATCACCCATAGGGCAGCGGCCAAGTCACCTGCGGCCGGGCCAGCGGCGCTCAAGAACCGGGCTCGCAGTTCGCCAGACAGGGCGGACACGTCCGTGCTCGACTGCTCGGCAAATTCGAGAATCGTGCGCTCCGGATCAGTCCTAGTCCGGTCGGTCCGGTCGGTCCGGTCGTTGCCGGTAGCTCCCGTCAGGGTGTGCAGTGGCTGCAGAAAGTGGATGGCACCCATCTCGTCCGATGCTGCGGCAACCAGGTCGCTGAACCCCCGCTCAGCCATCAGGGTCCACATGATCGAGACCACATCATCGAGTACATCGGCTGCGTCGAGTGCATGGGTACGAAGGGCGTGGGAACCAGAAGCCATCAGTTCTGACGCTACCTCTGGTGTACCCCTGCTGTTGGTGAGGATCGGTGTGAGCAGGGCACCGGTGTCATGGCCGAAGACGCGATAGCAACTGCTTGAATCCACCGCCGACTCATTGACCGAGAAGCACCACTACGCGGTGAAGAGCATGACCAACGAGTAGATGGCGAATCCGGCCAACAAGACACCGCCGACCTTGCGGATGACGGCCAGCGGCATGATGCGCAGCAGGGCCCGTCCTCCGAAGGCTCCGATGGCCCCGACGGCGGCGAGGGCGGCGAAGGCGCCGATGAACACTGCTAACGGCTGGTGGTACTTGGCGGCCAGGTTCGCCATCAGGATCTGAGTGAGGTCGCCGAACTCACCGATGAAAATGACCATGAAGGCGGTGGCGACGGGTTTGAGCCCACGCGGTGCCTCGGCCACCTCCTCGGCACCCTCGGCGATCTCCTCTTCCTCGGATACCAAGAGGAGGTAGGCCGCGCCACCGGCGAAAAGCAGGGCGGTGATCCCCTCTACCCATACATGGGGAAGGAGGGAGATGAGCCGCCCTGCCACCACCGCTATGGCTGCGTGCACTCCGAAGGCGGCCGTCACTCCGATCCACACCAGCACGGGGCGTGATCGGCTGCCCATGATCAGCGTGGCGATCATGGTCTTATCGGGTAGTTCCGCTAGGAAGATGATGGCGAAGACGCCGAGTATCAGGCTGAGGTTCACAAGATCAGATTAGGTGTCCTGTCCCAACCTGCGGGTATCGGCTCTGTCGATCGGATCGAGAACCTCGAGTTGTCAGTCGCTCGGCTGAGTCGCTCGGCTCAGTCGCTCGGCTCAGTCGCTGATCCCGAGCGCCTCGCGCAGCGTGCCGGCCAAATCCGGGCCCTCGCGGCGGGCGAAGGCCACACTCATGGTCAGCCGTTCGAGGATCTGCTCGACGGTGCGTCCGGCAGCGGCCAGCGGATGCGCTTCGACGAATGCGGTCACTTCGGCCGCTAGCTCTGGGGGCTCGCACAGGGTGCGGACGCCGTCGAGCATCCGGGGCAGGGTGTTGGACGGGAACTTGACGGGGAACGTGTCCCACGCCGCCGCCACCCGGGCCCAGGTGGTCGCCCCGGTCTTCCGATTGGCTAGCAACAGTCTGATGAGGAAGGGAGCGTCCTGGCAGCGCACTTCGTTCATGGCCAGATCGAAGGTACGTTCGGCTAGGTCGGCGTCACCGAACGCAGCCAGCGCGTTGAGGTAGCGGTCCTCTTCTTGGGGGGTGGCCGGGGACCGGTAGCGGGCGAGGAACGTCTCGTACTCCTCCACTCCGCCGTGGGCGGCCACGATGCTCAAGATGGCTGAAGCCATGTTGCCGTGGAGTGGCTCAGTCTCGGCCGCCGCGAACCGACGGGCTGCCTCGGCGTGGACCTCCCGGTCGTTGCCGATGGTGCCCAGCACCTGCAGCACACTGGCCCTCAGCGACGGAGTTCGTTCGTCATCCGAATCGGCTGGATCCCAACCCAGTTGAGCGGCCAGCGGTCCAAGAAGGGACCGAACGGCGGCTGTCAGCGTGTCGCGGCCTTCGTCGGGAACGATACGGTCGAGCAGCCCGAGGGCGCCGGTGACGACCGACCATACGCTCGGGTCGCGCTCACCCGAGTCAGCCAATGCTCGGGCCAGTCGGAGCAGTTCGGCCACTCGCTCTTGCCCGGCTAGGGCGGCCGCCCAGGTGTCCGACACCAGGTTGTAGCGCTCGAGCGGGGTGAGTTCGCCGAGGCGGGCCGCCAGGCGGATGACGGCGTCGGGTCCGTAGGCCACCCGGTAGAAGCCGGAGCCCCCGGCGTTCAACAGCAGTTCGCCCTCTTGGCCATCGACGGTGCCGCTCAGTGCTGTGAGTAGTCCGGACTCGGCCCAGTCATCGGTGGCATCGAGGGACCGGAACAGCAGAGGGATCTGCCACTTGGAGCCGATGGACCCTGCCGGCTTGCCCGAGTAGGAGAACGGCTGTTGAGTGAGTGACCCGTCACCTCCCAGGATCACCAGCGGGTAGCCGCCCTGGTTGATCCAGGTATCCATGATCTTGGCCACTGGCCGGCCGCTGGCCCGCTCGAGAGCGTCCCACAGGTCCCGGGTCTCGGTGTTGTTGTAGGAGTGGATCACCAGATAGTCGTGGATGCCGTCACGAAAGACGTCGGATCCGATGAACTGCTCGAGCATGCGCAGCGCGCTGCCACCCTTTTGGTACGTCAGGACGTCGAACATGCCCTCGGCCTCTTCGGGCCGCCCGACCGGGAACTCGACTGGTCGGGTGGTGTGGAGGCCGTCGACGGCCATGGCTGCCTCGCGGTCGACGCCGAAGCTCACCCACCGCTCCCATTCGGGGCGGTAGGCATCCACGGCCAGGATCTCCATGAAGGTGGCGAATGCCTCGTTCAGCCAGATTCCGTTCCACCACTTCATGGTGACGAGGTCACCGAACCACATGTGGGCGATCTCGTGGCAGACCACATCGGCGATGCGCTCGAGTTCGACCCGGGCCGCGGTGTCCGGGTCGACGAGGAGGAGGGACTCTCGGTAGGTGACACAGCCGAGGTTCTCCATGGCCCCGGCGGCAAAGTCAGGGATGGCCACCATGTCGAGCTTCTCCCCTGGGTAGGGGATGCCGAAATACTCGGTGAAGAACCGGAGGGCGTGGGCCCCCACGTCGAGGGCGAAGGCGGTCAGGTGCCCCTTGCCGAGAGGATGAACGACCCGTAGCGGCACACCGTCCACATCGACTGGATCGGTGTGCTCGAGCGGGCCGACCACGAAGGCCACCAAGTAGGTGGACATGATCATGGTGGGGGAGAAGCGGACCCTACGGCGGCCGTCGGCCTCGACGCTCTCCTCCACGATGGGGCTGTTGGAGTAGGTGGCGAGGTCACTGTCGACCACGAGGGTGATCTCGAACCGGGCCTTGAACTCGGGCTCGTCGAAGCACGGAAAGGCGCGCCGGGCGTCGGTCGACTCCATCTGGGTGGTGGCGATGACCCGCTCCACACCGGACTGATCGGTGAAGGTAGAGCGGTAGAAGCCGTGGAGCTTGTCGTTCAGGATCCCGGTGAACGTGAGGTGCAGGGTGGCTGGGCCCATGGCGAGCGGCCCGGCGAAGGCCAGGACGGCCCGCTCCTCGTCCGCGTCGAGGGTTATAGAGACCGGGAGGAGGGGGTCGGCTCCGTCAGCGGACAAAAGGGCGGCCGAGTCGATGGCCAGTTCGGCAGCGTTGAGCACGATCGATGCAGTGGCCTCGTATACATCAAGTTCGATCCACACCTCTCCGGCGAAGGTGGCAGCACTCAGATCGGGCACCAGGGTGAGCCGGTAGTGAGAGGGCCTGACCGCAGTGGGGAGGCGGTAGACGGACCTATCGTCGGTCCGGCCGGCATCAGAAGTCGAAGTGAGCATGCTGGGCAGGCTACCGTCGCAGCGTGCCTTCCGACTCCAGCCCCCTGCCGACCGCCGCCGACACCCCGATCGGCGCCCCGCCCTCCGACCCATCTGCCGCATCGACCAAGCTCGATGTGGTCTGCGTGGGCAACGCCCTCGTCGACGTTCTGGCTTCGGCCACCGACCAGGACTTGGAGGAGTTGGAGCTGGTCAAGGGGACCATGGCTCTCGTCGATCACGTCCGGGCCGCCGCTATCTACGAACGGATGGGGTCGACTACCGAGGCATCAGGTGGCTCGGCAGCCAACACGGCTGCCGGTATCGCCGCACTTGGTGGGCGTGCCGCCTTCCTCGGCCGGGTAGCCGATGATGTCCTGGGGATGGCCTTTACCCACGACATCCGCTCCATCGGTGTTGCATTCGACCCGACCCCGACGGCGGCCGTGCCCGGCAAGGTCGCCAGCGGCCACTGCCTGGTGCTGGTCACCGAGGATGCAGAACGGACCATGGCCACCCACTTGGGCGTGGCTGCCGAGTTCGGTGCCGTCGATCTGCACGACGGCCACCTGGCATCCACTCAGGTCGTCTACCTGGAAGGCTATCTGTGGGAGCAGGCCGAGGCCAAGGCGGCCATGCGTGGTGCCATCGAGACGGCCCACCGCAACGACGCGTCAGTAGCACTCACGGTATCGGACCCCTTCTGCGTGCAGAACCACCGGGCCGAGTTCCTGGAACTGCTCAATGGGGACCTGGAGATGCTGTTCGCCAACGAAGAAGAGGTGATGATGCTCTTCGGGGCGTCATCCTTTGACGCCGCCGTGGATGCCGTCACCGAGACCGGCGTGCTGGCTGTGCTGACCAGGGGAGCACAAGGTTCCGTGGTCGTGACCGCATCGGGCACGATCGAGGTCCCAGCGGCACCGGTGGGACGGGTGGTCGACACCACCGGGGCCGGCGACCTGTTTGCTGCGGGCTTCCTGTACGGAATGACGAACGGGCTGGCCCCCGAGGAAGCAGCCCGGTTGGGTGGTGTGTGTGCGGCAGAGGTCATCGCCCACGTCGGTGCTCGGCCCCAGGCCGACCTGCGTGCGCTGGCCGTGGCCGCCGGGCTCTTCACCTGACCGCATGTGTCCGGCCGCCGTCGGTCAGGCCGTAACGGGTCAGGC
>JBAXCY010000029.1:0-20895 GCA_037141235.1 Acidimicrobiales bacterium
TGCGACTGGTCAGCCTCCGGCGACGGCCGGCACGATCGAAATCGTCTGTCCATCTGTGACCGGCGTGGCCAGTCCATCGAGGAACCGGACGTCCTCCTCGTCGAGGAACACGTTGACGAACCGGCGCAGCCCGCCCTCGTCGTCGAAGATCCGCTCGGCAAACCCTGCATGTGTGGCATCCAGCCCCTTGAGGACCTCGCCCACCGTCGATCCGTCGATAGCCAATTCGCCGACACCGCCGGTAAGGGTGCGCAACTGCGCGGGAATACGGACTTTGCTCATTGGGAACTCCTCTGGGTGGATGCAGCTTCTGCGTCGGCGGCCATCGCCTCGGCAAAGGACTCGAGCGTAGGAGCGATGGTGGCGGTCGGGCCGACGACATTGGCCAGCGCCTCGACAGTCTTGAGGCCGTGTCCGGTGACCATGGCCACCACGCGCTCATCTGGGCGGATGACCCCCTCGGAAACCAGTTTGGCCAGCGAGGCGATGGTGACTCCGCCAGCCGTCTCGGCGAAGATGCCCTCAGTGCGGGCCAGCAGCCGGATGCCATCGAGCACCTCGCCGTCGGTCACTGAGGCACAGGAGCCACCTGATTTACGGATCGTGTCGAGCGCATACCAGCCGTCGGCCGGATTGCCGATGGCCAGAGACTTGGCGATGGTGTTGGGCTTGACCGGGCGGATGGCGTCGGTGCCCTCGGCAAATGCCGTCGCCACCGGCGAGCATCCTTGTGCCTGAGCACCAGACACCCGCACATGGGGCTCCTCGTCGAGCAGGCCCACCTGCCACAACTCCTTGAACCCCTTGTCCACCTTGGTCAGTTGGCTGCCCGAGCCGATGGGGACCACCACGTGGTCGGGTGCCTGCCAGCCCAACTGCTCGGCCACTTCGAAGGCCAGGGTCTTGGATCCCTCGGCGTAGTATGTGCGGACGTTGACGTTCACAAACGCCCACTCTGGCTGCTCGCTCGTCAGCTCGGCACACAGCCGGTTGACGTCGTCGTAGCTGCCCTCGACGGCGAACACCCGGCCGCCGTAGACCGAGGTCATGGTCACTTTGGCCTTTTCCAGATCGTGCGGGATCAGCACCACCGAGTCCATGCCAGCCCGGGCAGCGTGGGCGGCCACGGAGTTGGCCAGGTTTCCCGTGGAGGCACAGGCAGCGATCTTGAAGCCGAGTTGGCGGGCCTTGGTCAGGGCCACCGACACCACCCGGTCCTTGAACGAACCGGTCGGATTGGCGGTGTCGTCCTTGATCCACAGCTCGCCCAGCCCGAGTTCGGCGGCCAGGCGGTCGGCCCGGACCAGCGGAGTGAACCCAGCACCCAGGTCGACCGGGTTGGGGTCGGCCACCGGCAGTAGATCGCCGTAGCGCCAGATGGTGCGAGGCCCAGCGGCGATCCGCTCGCGGGTGATGGTGGCAGTCACCCGTTCGTAGTCATAGGTGACCTCGAGCGGCCCGAAGCAGTAGTCGCACACATGCAACGCCTCAGCCGGGTAGGTACGGCCACATTCCCGACACCTCAAGCCTGAAACGAAATCCACAGCAGTCTCCTCATCGCTCGGGCATTGGCACCTCGCACGCTCAATGACCGTTCTGATCTGGTCGTAAGCGCTCTGGTTGCCGCAGCGTCACAGGGCCCGGTCCCTCAGCTGCTCTGGATGATGGTGTCCATTGTGGCCGAAGGTAGGGGGATCCGTCAACGTGTGGGCTAGATCGGGCATCCCTGAAGGGGACCTGCCACGAATGCTCTGACAGTGAGGGATGATGGAGGCATGCCAGTGACGGTTGCGCACAACGACAATGGGACTGCATACGCGTATGGCGACTTCGACGCGGGTGCGCTCGCCTCGACGAAAGACGGGCGCACGGTGACGGTGTGCATCCCGGCCCGCAACGAGGCGGCCACGATCGGTACCATCATCCGGACGATCGTCACGGAGCTCACGGCGGCCGGGGGCGGAGTCCCCTTGGTGGACGAGGTGGTCGTCGTCGACGACGGCTCGACCGATGGGACCGGAGCTATCGCCGAAGAGTCCGGTGCCCGCGTGGTGCTTGGTGACACGACGAGCGGTGGCAAGGGCCAAGCCATGCGGGTGGCGCTCCGTGAGGCCACTGGTGACCTGATCGCCTTCATCGACGGCGATGTCACGAATTTCGGCTCCCACTTCGTGACCGGTCTGCTCGGCCCACTCCTCACCGACGAAACCACCACCGTGGTCAAGGGCTTCTACCAGCGCCCCCTCCACGGCGAGCCAGACGGTGGTGGCCGGGTCACCGAACTCATGGCTCGACCCGTCATCGACCTGCTCTTCCCAGCCCTAGCGGTGGTCCGCCAGCCCCTAGCCGGCGAGACAGCAGCCCCTCGATGGGTATTCGACAAGTGCCCCTTGGCCGACGGATATGCGGTGGAGTTGGCGCTGCTGATCGATGTGGCCTCCCACTTCGGGGTGGAGACGATCGCCCAGGTCGACCTCGGTGTCCGGGTCCACCGGAACCGGCCGCTGTCCGAGTTGCGGCCCCAGGCCACCGACATCCTGGCCGCCGCCCTGGCCCGCTCACCGCTGCTGGCTGACTGAACGGCCTGCCTGACTGAACGGCCTGCCTGACTGAGCCGCTATCGGTGCACGGGGTAGCGTCGGACATGGATCTCGCCCGTTCTGCTCGTCCTGGGGAACACGTGGGCACGGGTGAGGACGGTTCGTTGGCCGACACCGTCTTCGTATCGAATCGGGGACCACTCTCCTTCCGCATGGAAGATGGGCGGCTGGTGCGAGTGGTATCCGGCGGCGGCTTGGCCGGATCGCTGGCCCCACTCGTCGCAGGTACCGGTGCAACCTGGGTCGCCTCCAGTCTCAACCAGGCGGACCGTGATGCGGCAGCCCAGGGACTGCTGTCCACCGACGGGCTTCGTCTCGAACTGGTGGAACACGACCCAGGGGTCTACAACCTGGCCTACGACGTGGTGTCCAACGCCACGCTGTGGTTCTGCCACCACCATCTGTTCGATGCGGCGCGCCGCCCGCGGACCGACCGCCGGTGGATGGAGGCGTGGGACGCCTACCGGACGTTCAACGTCGTGATGGCCGAGCGGGTGGCCGACGTCGCCCCCGTCGGAGGCCGGGTGCTCGTCCAGGACTACCACCTCGCACTCATGGCGCCCACACTCCGCCGCCTCCGCCCCGACCTCCGCACCGCCCACTTCACCCACACCCCGTTTGCCGATCCATCCGTATTGCGGATGCTCCCGACATCGGTGGGCAACGAACTGCTCGAGGCCATGGCCGGCTACGGCGCCTGCGGCTTCCACGCCGAGCGTTGGGCGACGGCCTTCCATCAAGGCTTGGCCACCGCTAGCATCGGCGGCGGCGGTCACCGCACATTCGTCTCCCCCCTCTCGAGCGACCCGGACCTGCTGAGGGCCTCGGTGGCTGAGCCCGCAGTGGCGGCGGCCCTGGCCAGGATCGAGGCGTCGGTGGGTGGCGCTGATCGCCAAGTGATCGTGCGGGTCGATCGCATGGAGCTCTCGAAGAACCTGCTGCGCGGCTTCTGGGCCTACGAGGAACTGCTGGAACAGATTCCGGCCCACCGCGAGCGGGTGGTCTTCGTCGCACTCGCCTATCCGACCCGCCAAGGTCTCCCCGAGTACCTCGCCTACCAAGATGAGGTCGAGACGACCGTCGCCCGGATCAACGAGCGCTGGGGCACGCCGGGTTGGACCCCGATCGTGCTCGAGGTGGAGGACGACTACCCCCGGTCGCTGGCCGCCCTCACTCGCTACGACGTGCTTCTCGTCAATCCCGTCCGCGACGGCCTGAATCTGGTGGCCAACGAAGGTCCCATCGTCAACACCCGCGACGGCATCCTGGCCTTGTCACGGGAGGCCGGGGCCTTCGACCAGCTGGCCGACGGGGCCCTCGAGGTCAACCCGTTCGACGTCACCGGGACAGCCGCCGTACTGGCTCAGGCGCTAGCCATCGGGGCCGAGGAGCGCGCAGCACGGGCAACCACGCTCCGACAGATCGTGCTGTCGCGGCGTCCGGCCGACTGGCTGCATGCCCAACTACTGGCCGCCCGGTGACCTGACCACCCGACCACGCCAGCAACGAACTGACGGCGGCAGATCGCTTCGTTCTTTTGTCAGACCTAGCGGTTTGGAGTGCTCTGGGCGGCCAGCCACGCCAGGATGGCCACCGCACCGTGCGGACTGGTCACCGACAGGTCGGCCGATGCCACCACTTCTGGAGCCGTCTCCTCGTCGATGACCGCCACCGCCACGGTGGACAGCCCCTCAGCACCCCGTCGAGCCAGTTCGACGAACGCGGGGACGTCGCCTACGTCGTCACCGAGGATGCAAGCCGCCGTACAACCATCGGTGAGCCGTCGGAGCACGGTTCCCTTGTCGATGGAGAGCGGTGGACGCAGTTCCACCGACCGCCGGGCCAGGTGGACTGTCAGTCCGGTGTTCGACGACTCTTCGGCGACCTGATCCAGGACCCACCCTTCCGCCTCGGGGAAGGAGCGCCAGTGGACCGTGACGGCTGCACCCTTCACCTCCACCAAGACCCCATCGGGGGCAGCCATCCCAATGCGCCCCGCTGCCTCGGCTACCACCGGCAGCCAGGCCACCGCCGCCTCGTCCAGTACCACCGACCCGTCGGGGCCGATCGACTCCAATCCATAGAGACCGATCAGGTGCAGTCGGTCAGTGGGCAGTGTGGCATCACTGGGTACCCTCAGATGCTCGGCCAAGAACGACGCCGGACGACCGGACACCACGGCCACCACGCCAAAGGCTTGGGCCAGTTGGTGGAGCAGACCCGGGACCCCGGCTAGCGGACGGGCGGAAGACGGATCTTCGACGATCGAGGCCAGGGTGCCATCGAAGTCGGTGACCACTGCGGTGGTAGACGGATCTACCAGTAGGCCAGCCAGTAGGGCTTGAGCCTCTGGGCCGGGAGGTGCTTCGGCCCCGTCCCGCATCCCGGCGTCCCGCATCCCGGACGAGAAGGTCAGGTGCCTGGGGTGGTCGTGGTCGAACTGACTCCCGACACCAGGTCCGGACCCACCACTACCAGGATCTCGGCCGTTCCGATGGTGCTCACCGGTGCTGCTGTCGTGTAGGGAAGGACGGTATTGGCCGCCAGGTGCAGCGTGGTGGCGACCCCGGTAGCCGCGGCCTTCTGTCCGGCGACGTAGTACACGTTGGAAGAAGGAACTTTGGCGGTGGCGTTGATCGGAGCCTGTACGTTCCATCCGGCGACCTGGAGCTCATTGGTGACCGTCGCGGCCACACCCGATGTACCCGATGCATTGGCTACCAGCACCGGCGCCTTGCTGACCTTGGTGATCGTGGTCGTAGCCGTGGTCGACTTCGTCGGCGGTGCCGTCTTCGTGGTCGGAGGCGACGTAGATGTCGCAGAACCCGCCGGGCTGGTCGTCGAGCTGCTGGAAGTTGTGGTGGTCGACGACGTCGACGATGTCGACGATGTCGGATGGAGCCCACCGACGAGGAGGGCGGTGACCAGGACGAAGAGGCCGATCAGGATGACTGCTCGGTCGACGGGCAGCCCTTGGCTGGGCCTTTCCGGGGTCTGATCGTCGGATACGGGGGGATCGTCCACTTCCGCCAGCCTGCCGTTCATCGGAAGGATTAGCAAGCACTCCCACCGGGCGGGTCAGGGACCGTACACTGGGACAGTCTCCTGTGGGGTGGGAGCGACGCCGGTGTAGCTCAGTTGGCAGAGCAGGCGATTTGTAATCGTCAGGTCGTGGGTTCAATTCCCTCCACCGGCTCGATGGTGCGGTACCCAGACCTGGTCCGGTCTGGACTTCTTCCGGTTAGGTTCCCAGAGAGGCCCAATGCCGGTCAGACAGGGGCTCAGCGGACGACCACCAGGGGATCTTCCCAGGGAAGCGAAAGGAGTAGCGATGGCGGAAGTGCTGCCGACAGTGAACGATCACGTCCTCGCTGATCGCTTCTGGGCCACCCGACGGCTGACTGATGCGCTTGCCTCGCCGCTTTCGGCCGAAGACCAGACGGTCCAGTCGATGCCCGATGTCAGCCCGACGAAGTGGCACCGGGCTCATACCTCATGGTTCTTCGAGACGTTCCTGCTGGTCCCCTTTCTTCCCGGGTACCGCGTCTTCCATCCTGACTTCGGCTTTCTGTTCAACTCCTACTATGAAGGAGCCGGGGCCCGATACCCCCGAGGTGACCGGGGCCTGATCTCGCGTCCGGGTGTCGTAGAGGTCGCCGACTACCGACGCCACGTCGATACCGCCATGGGCCAGCTACTCGCTCAAGGGGTCGGTCCCGATGCTTCCGCGCTGATCGACCTGGGGAACCACCACGAGCAGCAGCACCAAGAGTTGCTCCTCATGGACATCAAGCACGTACTGTCCCGTAGCCCGCTGCAGCCCGGCTATGCCCCACGGCCGGCTCCGATGGGTGGCGATGGATCACCGACCACATGGACCAAACACGAGGGCGGCACGACCCAGATCGGACATGCCGGAATCGGATTCGGGTTCGACAACGAGTTCCCTCGCCATCAGACCTACCTAGAGCCCTTCGCACTGGCTGACCGCCCGGTGTCGTGCGGTGAGTGGCAGGAGTTCATCGAGGACGGCGGCTACCTACGACCCGAGTTGTGGCTGTCCGACGGTTGGACGGCGGTGACAACCGGCGGTTGGGACGGCCCGCTCTACTGGTCCGAGCACGACCAGCGCCGCTACGAGTACACCTTGGCCGGAAACACCCCCGTTGAGCCGACTCAGCCGGTCTGCCACATCAGCTACTACGAGGCCGATGCCTACGCCCGATGGGCCGGCTCCCGGCTCCCCACCGAGGCAGAGTGGGAGGGCGTGACTGTGACTCGAGCCACTCAAGTCGGCCCCGACGCCAACCTGCTCGATCCAGATGTCCTCCACCCGAGTCCATCCCTAGGTAGTGCGACGTCGCCCTACGGCGATGTCTGGCAGTGGACGTCCTCGGCGTACTGCCCCTATCCGGGTTTCGTCCCTGCGGCTGGCACGGTAGGTGAGTACAACGGCAAGTTCATGGTCAACCAGTACGTGCTGCGAGGCGGCTCGTGCCTTACCCCCGTCGATCACGTCCGGGCCACCTATCGGAACTTCTTCCCCCCCGCGGCCCGTTGGGCCATGTCCGGACTGCGTCTGGCCCGCAACGTCTGATCCCGATACCCGGCCAGGACTTCGTCCTGGCCCCCACCGAGACCACTGAGCCCATGGACGACATCATCATCCCCACCATCGAGGTCCACCTCGGACCAGGCGACCTGCGAGCCGCCATGGAGGCTGACGTCCGTTCCGGACTGACGGCAGTCCCCAAGCAGCTCCCCCCCGTCTACTTCTACGACGACCGGGGCAGCCGCCTCTTCGATGAGATCACCCGCCTGCCCGAGTACTACCCGACCCGGGCCGAGCGGGCCATCCTCGACGCCCACGCCAAGGACATGATCGAGATGGCCGGTGCCGACATCTTGGTGGAGTTGGGCGCGGGAACGTGCGACAAGTCGAGGGTCCTGCTCGATGCCATGCAGGCATGTGGCCTACTCAGATCCTTCGTTCCCCTAGATGTCAGCAACACCACCCTGTGGGAGGCAGCCACAACGTTGTCACGGGAGTATCCGGGGCTAACGGTGGGCGCGGTCGTCGCTGACTTCCACCACCACCTGATCCACCTGGACGCCAGCGGGCGCCGCCTGATTGCCTTTCTCGGCGGAACCATCGGGAACTTCGACGTAGGCCAGCGCCAAGAGTTCCTGGCCGGGCTGGTCGAGATCATGCGTCCGGGCGACCGGTTCCTACTCGGGGCCGATCTCCTCAAGGACCGGGGGAAGCTCGTGGCTGCCTACGACGACTCGGCTGGCGTCACGGCCGAGTTCAACCGGAACGTCCTTCTTGTCCTCAACCGGGAGCTCGGTGCCGATTTCGCTCCCGACCGGTTCGCCCATGTGGCCCGCTTCAACGAAGAGGACCACCGCATCGAAATGTGGCTCCGCTCTATCGATGACTGCGAAGTACACATCGCCGACCTCGGTCTCTTGGTCTCCTTCGCTGCTGGCGAGGAGATGCTCACCGAAATCAGCACCAAGTTCACTCCCCTCGCCCTGCAAGACGAGCTCAGCGCCGCTGGCATGGACGTCGAGGCATCGTGGACCTCACCAGGGGATGAGTTCATGCTCATCATGGCCGTGCGCCCCTGAGACCGAGGGAACACCGGTGCGCATCGCGGTGTTACAACCACCATGACAATGCGCGCGACATGGAACGGGACCGTCTTGGCGGAAAGTGATGCCACGGTGGTCGTCGAAGGGAACCACTACTTTCCGGCAGCTGATGTGCACGATGAGTTCTTCGAGCCGAGCCAGACCCAGACCGTCTGTTCGTGGAAGGGCACAGCCAATTATCGCACCGTCGTGGTGGCAGAAAACCGCAATGCTGATGCGGCCTGGTACTACCCCGCCCCCAAGGATGCTGCCGCCGAGATTGCAGACCGCGTTGCCTTCTGGAAAGGCGTGACTGTCGAAGAGGTCTGATCCGTCAGGGTCAGAACGACTGGCCCGTGATCTGGTTCAGTTTCCCGCGGCAATGCGCTGGCGGGCCACGTCGAAGCACGCGATGGCTCCCGCAGTGGCCACGTTGAGCGAAGACAGCGTCCCGTGCTGTGGAATGGCGGCCAACTCGTCGCAGCGCTTGCGGGTGAGCGCGGCCAGCCCCGTGCCTTCTGACCCCAGCACCAGAGCCACCGGCTGGTTGCCGAGGGGCAGCTTGTAGAGCGACGTGGGGGCCTCGCCCACCAGACCGACGGTCACCACGCCCAGTCCGGACAACTGCTGCAGGGCCGTGGGGATACCGGCCACCAGCGCCATGGGCAGATACTCGATCGCCCCGGCTGCCACCTTGGCCACCGTGGGCGACAGATGAGCCGAGCGGTGTCGGGGCAGAACGATCCCAGTCACTCCGGCGCACTCCGCACTACGCAGGACCGCACCCAGATTGTGGGGGTCGGTGATCCCGTCCAGGATCAGCAAGAAAGGCAGCCGGCCTCGCTTGGTCGGCTGGCAGAGCGCCTCGAGCGGGGTCTCGTCGATCGCCCTGGCCAGCGCCACCACACCTTGTGATCCGTCGGTACGGGCTGTGGCGTCGATCCGCTTGCGAGAGACGTAGTCGACCTTGACTCGGCGCTTGATGGCCAGGGCCTCGATGTCGTCGAGGATTTCGGCGGCGTCCATCCCCTCTGCCATCATCAGTGTGGTGATCGGTCTGCGCCCGGCGTGCAGCAGTTCGCGAACAGCCTGGCGGCCCTCCACCTGATCGCCACCGAGTCCTTCATGGCGAGGGCCTCGCCGCACGGGGATGTCCTTACCGCCAGGGCCACGGCCGCGATCGCTCACCGATGCCCGTCCCCCCGTTGCGGATCCTCGTCCAACCCCAGCCCCCCGCCCAGCCTTGACATCCTTGGCCTTCATCCAGGCCGCTTTGGCCTCGGGGCCCTTACTCGGGGAAGCTCCGCGGGAACCCCCCTTGGGCGCGGGGGCTCGGCCACCCTTTCCTCGTCCTCCACTTGATGGTGCTGGACTCATCAGACCTCCCCGTTCGCCTCAGTCGACCCGTTCGCCTCAGTCGGGCCGTTCGCCTCAGTCGACCCGTTCGCCTCGGTCGAACCTGTCCCAGCTAACAGTACGACCGCTGTGCAGGCCATCCCTTCGACCCGCCCCAGCGCTCCAAGACCTTCCGCTCGGGTCGCCTTCACATTGACCGGGGCACCGAGTGCTTCGCTCAGGTTTGCCGCCATCAGGTCGACGTGGGGGGCCAGACGCGGCCGCTCTGCCACCACCGTGCAGTCGGCGTTCACGGGGACCCATCCGGCCCGCAGCGCCAAGGCAACGACCCGGCGGAGGATATCCAGCGAGTCGGCTCCGGCCCAGGCTGGGTCGGTATCGGGCATATGGCGTCCAAGGTCACCGAGACCGGCCGCCCCCAGCACCGCGTCAGCAACGGCGTGGGAGACAGCGTCGGCGTCACTGTGGCCGACCAGGCCGGCCACGCCATCTCCAGAGATCACCACACCCCCCAGTACCAGCGGCCGGTCCGGGTCGTCAGAAAAAGCATGAATGTCGTAGCCCTGGCCGATCCGTAGCGCTGGTGCAGTACTCATCAGATCCCCCTCGCCCCAGGAAGTGCCTCGCCCATCATGGCCTCAGCCAGCGCCAGGTCTTCTGGCCGGGTCAGTTTCAGATTACGAGGGTCTCCCTCGACGGTCCCCACAACCAGGCCAGATGCTTCGAGGAGCCCGGCATCGTCCGTGGCCTCGCCACCACCCGTGTGGGCGGCGCGCAGCGCTTCAGCGACAAAGGCCTGCGGTGTCTGGATAGCCACCAAGCCATCTCGGGACACCGTCTCGACGATCCGTCCACCTTCGACCCGCTTCAAGGTGTCCGAGACCGGCACTACGGGGATAGCGCCGTCGACCCCCGTGGTCCGCACGGCATCTACCACCGCCGCGAACAGACTGACTCCGGCTAGCGGGCGAGCGGCATCGTGGACGATGATGATGTCAGCATCCATAGGGACCGCCGCCAGGCCAGCCCGCACCGACGCCGAGCGGGTAGCGCCCCCGCATACCACGTGAGTGGCTCCGAATCCTGCGTCACCGGCCGCACCTGGTTGCGGAAGCCCCTCGTCTGACGCCGTGTCGGCAGGAACGACCAACACAACGCCGTCAGCCACTGCACGTGCAGCGGCCACCGACCAAGCGGCTACCGGTCTGCCGGCTAGGGGAAGGAACTGCTTGCGACTGCCGAACCGTCGGCCCGAGCCTCCGGCGACCACGATGGCCCACACGGGCCCCGTTCGGCTCAGGGCAGCGCCTCGTCGAGGCGGACCTCGGCGGTCTCCTCGTCGACCCCGAGTGCGAAGGTCAGTTCGGACACCAGGATCTGGCGAGCCCGCTGGAGCATGCGCTTCTCTCCGGCGGACAGTCCCTTGTCCTTGTCGCGGATCGAGAGGTTCCGGACCACTTCGGCCACCTGGTAGATGTCACCGGAGCGGAGCTTTTCGGAGTGGTTCTTGTATCGCCGCGACCAGTTGGTCGGCATGCGTGCTTCCTTCTTGCGGAGCACGGCAAAGACCTCTTCCACCTCTTCATCGTTGATCACCTCACGAAGGCCGACGCCGGCGGTGTTGTCTGCTGGCACCATCAAGGTGAGGTCGCCGTAGGCAAGTCGGAGTACGAGGTACTCCTGCTTCTTGCCGAACGCCTCTTTGGTCTCTCGTCGTTCAACTACTGCCGCGCCGTGGTGCGGGTAGACGACCTTGTCACCGATGTCGAACACCGTTCCTCCAAGCATTGCGGTGCGGAACCGGGGCTGGGGAGCGACATCCGGTTTGCGTGGGAAAGCATCCCATTCTACCAGCAATGGAACAGGGCCCTTGACGGCGCCGGTGGCGACCTACAGGCGGGGGTTCCTGCTGTCGGGGGTCTGGGTGGCCCTGCTGTCGGGGGTCTGGGTGGCCCTACTGGTAGCGCTCGAAGATGCTGGCCTCCGCCAACCGAGACAGCCCATCCTTCACCGACCGGGCTCGGGTCTGGCCCACGCCCTCCACCTGCTCGAGCTCGGCAATGGAAGCCCGCATGATCTGTTGCAGATTGACGAACCGGTCCACGATCCGCTCGATGATGGTGTCGGAGAACCGCGGCAAGCGGTGGAGCAGTCGGTAGCCCCTGGGCTCTAGGCCGGACTCCACATCGTCGAGCGCCCCGGGTAGTCGGAGCACACTTGCCACCCTGACCGGGTCGCGCAGCTCATCCGAGGGGAGGGAGGCCAGCACATCCACGACCGCATCGATCATGCTGGTTCGATCCGCAACTTCTTTGGGTGTCATCACGCAGTAGTCACTGACGACCAGGCTGAGCGCAGCGGCCACACCGTCCATCAGTTCGCCGGACTGGAGGCCGACCAGTCGCCCGTCTTCACCTAGTTCGACCAGGTAACCGTCGACTTCTTCGGCGATCCGCAGGACCATCTCGGCGGCCTGGATGACCGCGACCACATCGCCCACCGACACGGTGTCTTCGACCTCGAGGATCGAGAGGTTCCCGAGGGCCACGTCGAACCTGGTGCGGAACCGCTGCATGGTGGCGAGTGCCTGGTCAGTCCGGTCATGGAGCCAACCGATCGGCTGGATGGTGTGCTTACTGTCATTGCGGTAGACGGCGATCACCGACATGGCGCCCGACACCGACAGGACGGGTACGTCGATGGACCGAGCGACCCGTTCCGCCGTGCGGTGCCGTGTGCCTGTCTCGGTAGTGGTGATCGAGGAGTCGGGCATCAAGTGCACATTGGCCCTGGCGATCCGGGATCCGTCGGCCGCCACGACGATGGCGCCGTCCATCTTGGCCAGTTCCGACAGGCGCTGTGGGCTGAACTCGGAGTCCAATAGGAATCCCCCCGAGCAGATGGAGAGCACGTCTGGGCCGTCGCCGACCACGACCAGTCCGCCCCGCTTGGCCCGGAGAATCCTGTCCAGGCCATCGCGTAACGGGGTTCCCGGGGCCACCATGGTAAGTGCTTCGTTCATGGCGCCGTGCTGGCGTGTGCTCACAGGTGAATCGTACCCGGCACCGCGGTCGGGCATCCGGTGCGGTCAGCCGCCGAGCGGTTCGAGGCAGCCGAAGCGCCGCACGGCATCGGCCACCGTGTCGACGCGGATGAGCTCGATACCCGCCGGGCCACCCGGCGCCGAGGACGGCACCACCACGCGAGCGAATCCGAGGCGTGCTGCCTCCTCCAAGCGGCGGGGCAGATTGGTCACCTGTCGGACCTCACCAGCCAGTCCGACCTCCCCGACGGCAGCCAGGTCAGCAGGCAGAGGGACCCCGGTCGAAGCCGAGGCCACCGCCAGCGCCACGGCCAGGTCTGCGGCCGGTTCCGTCACCCGGATGCCGCCAGCCACCGAGGCGAATACGTCAACGGCGTGCATGGGTAGCCCGGCATGGCGCGAGAGCACAGCCAGGGTCATCACCAGCCTTCCGCTGTCGAGACCGACCACCGACCGTTTGGGCTGGGCCTGTCCCATCGGTGCCACTAGGGCCTGCAGCTCCACCATGAGGGTGCGGCGACCCTGCAGGGCGGGGAGGACTACTCCGCCGGGGACACCAGTCAGTCGGTCCCCGAGCAGGAGGCGGCCGGGGTCATCGACCGTGTTGAGTCCCTGATCGCCCATTTCGAAGAGGCCGAGCTCACCCGTCGGGCCGAATCGATGCTTGACGGCCAGGAGGAGACGGAGGGCGTGGTGACGGTCCCCCTCGAAGCTCAATACCGTGTCCACCATGTGCTCGAGTGCCCGTGGCCCAGCCAGCGATCCGTCCTTGGTGACATGGCCGACCAAGACCGTGGCCACCTGGCGGGCCTTGGCCAGTCCGACCAACTGGTCGGCGCACTCACGGACCTGGCCGATGGAGCCCGGCACGCCGGTGGCCCGGCGCTCGCCGGGCGTGGCTGGTCCGATGGCCACCGCTTGGATCGAGTCGATGACCACCAGGTCAGGAGCGGATTCGACCACGGCGTTGATGACCTGCCCCACGTCTGTGGCCGACAGGATCAGTAGGCCGGGTGGGACCGGGCCGAGGCGCTCGGCTCGAAGGCGCACCTGGTGGGCCGACTCCTCGGCCGAAACCAGGAGTACACGGTGCCCGGCAGCGGCCCGGGCGGCCAGCACCTGGAGGAGGAGCGTGGACTTGCCGATGCCCGGCTCACCGCCGAGAAGCGTGACCGAGCCAGGTACGAGTCCGCCGGACAGGACGCGGTCGAACTCGTCGACGCCCGTTGGGATGGCCGCGGCCTCGGACAGGTCCACCGACGACAGCGGCACCGGCATGCCAGATAGATCGAGTTCGTCGAGGGCTCGGACCAAGGGGCCAAGGGCCGCCTCTTCGACCAGGGTGTTCCACTCGCCACAGGTCGGGCAGCGCCCAGCCCAGCGGGCGGTGGTCGAGCCACAGTCGATACAGCGGTGGCGCTTAGCCGTCTTTGCCATGTCCTGATGGTAGATACCGGGTGTATCAAGGGGTGCGACCCGTGTAGTTGCGGGCGTTCGGTTGGCAGTGTCCGGTTGGCAGTGTCCGGTTGGCAGTGTCCGGTTGGCAGTGTCCGGTTGGCAGTGTCCGGTTGGCAGTGGGAACTTCAGATATCGGCGCGCCCGACTACCGGCGCGCCACTGCCCCCGCACGGGGCGGGGGCAGCAACACGATGGAGACGAACTTGCGACTAGGTCCAGCTCGATGCCGGTGGGGTCGGTTCAGGATCCCAAGGAGTCCATCGGGCCGAAGAGGGTGGTGCCCACCATGCAGCCGAGGAACTGGGCGTCGCCGAAGGCGAAGACTCCACCGTCGGTGGCATTCGTCCAGTAGCCGTGCCCACTTGGCGAACTCATGATCCCGACCATGTCGCCACCGAGGCCCTTGCCGGTCATCGACCCCAGGAACGGCGCGTCGCCGAAGGCGAACACCCCTCCGTCAGACGCAGCCAACCAGTAGCCGCCCCCGTCGGGTGTCGTGGCCATGGCGACCACGCGACCACCGAGGACCTTGCCGTGCTCCGAGCCGAATGCACCGGCGTCACCGAACGGGTAGACGTTGCCGTCCGAACCCACCAGCCAGTAGCCGTGGCCCGATGGCGAAGCAGCCATGCCCACGACCGAGGCCGTGAGGTGTCCGGCTCCGACCGATCCATAGAACGACGCGTCGCCGAAGCTGAATACCCCTCCATCGGCACCGACCAGCCAGTAGCCGCCCCCATCAGGGGTCGCCGCCATCTCCACGATGGGAGCAGCCAAGGGGGATTCTGCCTTGGAGCCATGGAACTGGGCGTCACCGAAGGCGAAGACACCACCGTCCGACGCCGCCAACCAGTAGCCCGCCCCGTCCGGCGTCGAGGCGATTCCGACTTCGGGTCCGTTGAGATGCTTGCCGGTCATCGAACCGTAGAACTGGGAATGTCCGAAGGCAAAGACCCCGCCATCGGCTGCTCCCAGGCGGTAGCCCTGGTCGGTCGGAGCCGGGGCTTGTGTCGTCTGGCCACCTGACGTGCACAGTGGCGAGTAGGTTCCTGACCACACCAACTGGATATCAATCTCCGGCGGGGTTCCAGCACCGTCCAAGTTGACGAGAAACTGGGGCAGAGGATTGATCGTAGAGAGGTGCAGTCCGGACAAGTTCACCGATCCGTTGGCATCCAAGGGCATGTCCGCAACACCGGCCAGCTGGTTGCCGTTGATGTCCTGGAACTGGATGGTCCCGCTGACATACGAGGACCGGTCAGGAAGCGTGACCGTCAAAGACTGGTAGTCCGAAGGGATACATGCCTCGTAGGACGCCACGATGCTCGATGAGGGGACCCGGACTGGGCCTTGCCCGCAGGGTCCACCCGTATAGGCATCGAAACTCTGGATTTGAGCCGTCCCACCATCGGCATTCGTCCACAAGCACGTCGGTCGCTGTGGGTCGCGGTTGATTGTGTAGGTGTAGTTGCTGTTCACCAGAGCCATGGGGTAGCCCGAGCACGAGGCACTGGCGATGTAGTCCCAGCAATCGATTGCGTCACTGTTGCCATCGATGGCATAGGTCCGTGCCCCCAGGGTGACCGCTGGACCATCCCACGGGTTGTTCGGGAGCATGGCCGCCGTCATGCCCAGGGGTGTGGGCACTGACGAGCCGGTGAGCGACCAGCAGGGATCATTGGTCGTGGGAGCGCAGAACCCAGTAGGTACCCCGATCGAATCCAACATGGGAAAGGGTGCACCGTTGCTGGCGTCCGGATAGGTGTCGGCTGTGGTGTCGATCGGCCAGGTGCCAGCACAGGATGCGCTGGTGGTGGCATCAAAACAGGCCAGTTCCCGGTTGGCGCCGAGGTTGAGCGGCAGCACGATCTGGCTCCCAAAGGCGGCGATTGGTGGTGAAGGGTCATTGTTGGCCACTGTCCCACCGGTACCCATATCGATGGCAAACGGCTGGCTCGCACAGGCTGACAGCGTGGTCAGACTGAAGCACAAGAGTTGATCCTGGGTGCCGGTCGGCATGGCCGCTACATAGTTGAAGGCGTACCAACTGTTGGCGACCACAACAGGGTCGCTGATACCGCCCCATCCTGACTGGTTCAGCGGGGCGTCGCCCACAGCCGACAGCGCCGTGAATCCGCAGAACGGGTTCGGGTTTGTGGCGGCCTGCGTGGTGTCGATGCACACGACACCGCCGGTCGAGTCCACCGTGCGACTGGCGTACACGAAGAGGTGACCGCTGGCTTGATCGATCCAGAGCCCGGGCTGTCCCGATGTGGCGAAGTCGTTGCCACTCCCGTCCTGGATCGTCTCGGGGTCCCAACACTGGGATGCATCCGACTGGTCGTGGCAGGCCACAACCAGCGTGGTCGAATGGTGAAAGACGTTGTAGACGGCAGTCTTAGTGAAGGCCAACCCCCATCCGTCACCGCCAGCTGATCCGCTGAAGTTGGCTGCGGGCGGGGCGAGGATCTGTGCCTGACCGGTAAATACCACCGTGCCGGAGGTCTGGGATGCTGCTCCGGAAGCAGACGATACCGAGGTCCCGGCCGTCGTGATCAGGAGACCCAAGCCGAGTCCCGCCGCCAAGAGCATCCGCCTCAATGTCCCGTGGTGTCGTCCGCTGTGCTTGATGTTCATTGCTTGTGCTCCGTTCTATTCGGGCCAACTTGTGACATCTCATGGCGTCACAGGTTCAACTGGCCATTGCGGTGTTTGCTCCCGACGACATCGGCAACTGGACTCTCGACTGGATAGGACTAAAGGCCCAATGTTCGGGCATACCCGACCGGGACACGGGTCTGCACTCTTGATCAGAGTCCGGACGCGGACCCCCCTCACGGGCTGGGAGGGCTGAGCACACTCCATCCGAACCCGGACCGATACGTCAGTGCGCGCAGATGCCCCGCCGATTCGGCGGGGCATCTGGGTACTGCACATCCGGTGCCGGCCTCAGGCCGTCACGTCAACGGGTTCACTCGGCCGAAGAATCGGCTCCTGCCAACTCGACCGGAGGAGGCTCGATTCCGTCGATGGCCGTAAAGGTGAGCTGCTGCTCACCGGCTACCAGCGGCGGTGCGCCCTTCACGTCGTAGGCCGCAGCGGCTTCAGGCGTGATGGTCTCGACGTCGACGATGATGGTCTGGCCGACCCGGAACTCCTTCCACAGGATCCGCTCCGACAGAGGATCCTCGATCATCTGCTGGATCGCACGCCGGAGTGGACGGGCACCCAACTGCGGGTCGTAGCCCCGATCGGCCAGCAGAGTCTTGGCCTCGGCCGAAAGGGCCAGGCTGAGCCCCTGGAGCTCGAGCTGCACGGAGACACGATTGATCATGAGGTCCACGATCTCAATGACCTCCACCTTCGACAACTCATGGAACACCACGACCTCGTCGATGCGGTTGAGGAACTCGGGCCGGAAGTGGGCCTTCAGTGCTTCATTGACCTTGGCCTTCATCCGCTCATAGGTGACCGCACCCGACGACTGGGCGAATCCCACCGAGGACTTGCGCAGGTCGGCAGTCCCGAGGTTGGACGTCATGATCAGGACCGTGTTCTTGAAGTCCACTGATCGCCCCTGAGCATCGGTCAGTCGGCCGTCCTCCAGGATCTGGAGCAGCGTGTTGAACACGTCAGCATGGGCCTTCTCTACCTCGTCGAACAGGACCACGGAGAACGGCTTGCGTCGCACGGCCTCGGTCAGCTGACCGCCCTCTTCGTATCCGACATACCCAGGAGGAGAACCGACCAGTCGGCTCACCGTGTGCTTCTCCATGTACTCGGACATGTCGAGCTGGATGAGCGCGTCCTCGTCGTCGAACAGGTACTCGGCCAGCGTCTTGGCCAGCTCGGTCTTTCCCACGCCCGTCGGGCCGAGGAAGATGAACGAACCGCTCGGACGCTTGGGATCCTTGAGACCGGCACGAGTGCGACGGATCGAACGAGACAGGGCGGCGATAGCCGGCTCTTGGCCGATCACCCGCTTGTGCAGCTCGTCCTCCATGCGCAGCAGCTTGGAGGTCTCCTCTTCGGTGAGGCGGTAGACCGGGATGCCGGTCCAGTTAGCCAGCACCTCGGCGACGACCTCTTCGTCGACGATGTCGAACAGGTCGACACCTTCGGCTCGCCATTCGGCCTCCATGGCCTCCTTGGCGTCCATGCGGTCCTTCTCTTGTTCGGCGAGCTTCTTCGCCTGATCGAAGGCCTGCTTCTCAATAGCGGCTTCCTTATCGGCCCGCAGACGAGTGATCTCCTCTTCGAGCTTCTTGTACGCAGGAGGAGTGACCATCCGGCGAATGCGGAGGCGGCTGCCAGCCTCGTCGATCAAGTCGATCGCCTTGTCCGGCAGGAAGCGGTCGGCCAGGTAACGGTCGGCCAGGTTGGCTGCGGCCACCAGCGCCTGATCGGTGATAGTGACGGCGTGGTGCGACTCATAGCGGTCCCGAAGCCCCTTGAGGATCTCGATGGTCAGGGCCACGTTCGGCTGCTCCACCTTGATGGGCTGAAAGCGGCGCTCGAGGGCGGCGTCCTTCTCCAAGTGCTTGCGGTACTCGTCGATGGTCGTGGCGCCGATCGTCTGTAGCTCGCCTCGGGCCAGCATCGGCTTGAGGATCGATGCCGCGTCGATGGCACCTTCTGCGGCACCGGCACCGACGAGTGTGTGCAACTCGTCGATGAACAGCACGATGTCGCCTCGGGTGCGGATCTCCTTCAGCACCTTCTTCAGGCGCTCTTCGAAGTCGCCTCGATAGCGGCTCCCGGCCACCAAGGCACCGAGATCGAGCGTGTAGAGCTGCTTGCCGGTAAGCGTCTCGGGGACCTCATCGGCCACAATGCGCTGGGCCAGTCCTTCGACGATGGCGGTCTTGCCCACACCGGGCTCACCGATGAGGACCGGGTTGTTCTTGGTGCGGCGAGACAGCACCTGCATGACCCGCTCGATCTCTTTCTCACGTCCGATGACCGGGTCGAGCTTGTGCTCGCGGGCCAGGGCGGTGAGGTTCCGTCCGAACTGGTCGAGTACAGCCGAGCCCGTCGGTGCCTCCGACTGCTGGCCGCTGGCTTGGCCGACACCGGCTGATTCCTTGCCCTGGTAGCCCGAGAGCAGCTGGATGACCTGCTGGCGGACACGGGGCAGATCGGCGCCCAGGCTCTGGAGGACCTGTGCGGCCACCCCTTCGCCCTCGCGCACTAACCCGAGCAGCATGTGCTCGGTGCCGATGTAGCTATGGCCCAGTTGTAGAGCCTCGCGGAGCGAAAGCTCGAGCACCTTCTTGGCCCGGGGGGTGAAGGGCGGCGAACCCGTCGGGGCAGTGCCCGCCAGTCCTATCGTCTCCTCGACCTTTTCCCGGACGGCTTCGAGGGACACCCCAAGGGACTCCAGCGCTTTGGCCGCGACCCCCTCACCCTCGTGGATCAAGCCCAAGAGGATGTGCTCGGTGCCGATGAAACTGTGGTTGAGCAGCCGCGCCTCCTCCTGTGCCAAAACCAGGACTCGTCGAGCTCTATCTGTGAATCGTTCGAACACGCCACCGCCTCCATCTGCGGTCGGAATACTGAAACCCAAGTCTACAGGTGCGGCGTCGTTCCGCACTCGCAGTCCCGGAACCCGGGGGGCATGTATCACTCATCGGCAGTCTGCCCTATCGTCTGTAGCCAGTGAACGTCATTGAACTCCTGGGACTCCCCGCACTCGAAGAACACCTAGCCCGCCTCGAGCCGCTGCTCGTGGAGTCCGTCGTGACCGGCGACGCCTTCTTGGACGAGGTCACGACTCACCTGCTGACCGCCGGTGGCAAACGGCTGCGCCCAGTGCTGGCGCTGGCCACGGCCACATCCGGCTCTCGGGAGGCATCGCAGAGCGACCTGCTCGGGGCCGTGGCGGTGGAACTCGTGCACCTCGCCTCGCTCTACCACGACGACGTCATGGATGAAGCGACGATGCGTCGAAATGTGGAAAGCGTTAACTCTCGTTTCGGCAATCTGGTGGCCATCGTGGCCGGCGACTTCCTCTTGGCCCGCTCGGCGGAGATTGCCGCCGGGCTGGGGGTCGAGATCGCCGCACTACTGGCCGCCACCCTCGGCGAACTGTGCCAGGGCCAGGTCGCCGAGGTGCGAGATGCCTTCAGCGTGAGCCGGACCCGCGACTCCTACTCCATCGCCATCGCCGGCAAGACGGCCTCGCTCATGGCTACCTCGTGCCGAATCGGAGCACTCACCGGGGGCCTCTCCCGTCCCGAAGTCGAAGCCTTCACGAACTTCGGTCGGTGCTTCGGCATGATCTTCCAGGTACGTGATGACATCCTCGACGTCGTTGGATCAGAAGCTGACCTGGGCAAGCCGGCCGGCCAGGACATCGCAGAGGGCATCTACACCCTGCCGGTACTGCTTACCTTGGCCGACCCAATACGCGGTCCTGAACTCCGTGACTTGCTGGGCAGACCTTTGGAGTTGCCCGAACAGGAGAAGGCCCGGGCCATTGTGGCGGAATCCGGTGCCATCGCCGAATCGGTGCGGGTGGCTCGGGACTACGCCGAACAGGCAGCCGCAGCAGCCCTGGCCGGGCCGTCCCCGCAACTTGCCGCAGCCTTTGCCCGGCTGGCGCACACCATGGTCGACGGACTGCCTACGACCTGAGCCAAAGCGGCCACGACGGGCCCGCTAGCTCGCTAGCTCGCCGGCGTGCGCGTTGCCGGTCAGGAGTCAGGTAGTCCGAAGGTGAGTCGACCCGCAGACCTACCGGGACTGGGACCCGCTGTCCGAACCGGAGTGGGAGCCGGACTGGGACCCGCCGTCCGAACCGGA
>JBAXCY010000030.1:0-20854 GCA_037141235.1 Acidimicrobiales bacterium
TGGCCGAGATTGCCGCCATCGACGCCATGTTCTGGGAGTCAAAGAAGTAAGTACCTTCACCCACCGGCGCGTACCGGTAACGACGTCACGACGGCCGCACCTGTAAAGGTGCGGCCGGCGTGTTTCACGGTCATTCGCCGGCCGCTCTTGTAATCGACCTCGCCAATCCTTAGGCTGTATGCAGATGCATCTGTCGCAACGTTCCTACATTTCGGACTGAGCGTCGGATTGGCTGAGGGGTGGCACCAGGATGACGAATTTGGAGCGGCGACGGTGGACGGTAACGGCGGTGGCCGTGCTCGCCATGATCGCCGGACTGATTGGTGTGTCGACTCCGGCCGGAGCCCCGCCACCCGGCATGGCAATCACTGGCGTGTCCCCGGCCTACGGTCCAGGAACGGGTGGAACTGCCATCACCATCACTGGAACCGGGCTGAGTTTGGTGTCCACGGCCTCCCTAGGATCCCTGCCGATGACTTCGGTGACGGTGGTGTCCGACACGAAGATCACTGCAGTCACGCCGGCCATCACGCCGGGAACTGCAGGTGGTGCCACAGATCTAACCGTGACAGACGCGACCGGTGGCTCCGCCACGCTGACTGGTGGGTTCACGTACTCCCGCTCAGCCCTGAACGACTACTTGTGCTTGGACTCGAGCGGAGCGAGCTACTCCTATCCCACCATTACGGCTGCTGCCGCCATCCCCGCTCCCACCAGTCTCACTATTCCATCGGTCTATTCGACTGGGTTGGTGATCGCGCCCAACCTCACATTCGGCACCGGGGAACAAGACGTCATCAACACCCTGTCGGTCACGCTGGTGGCCGGGACACAGGGCGACGGGTCCATCGTCGCCAACGACGCCCTCACCCCGTTCAGCCAGACGGTGAGCGCCACTGGGTTGCCAGTTACCGCCACCGTCTCCTCTCCCATCGTGGCCACCATCCCTGCACTGTCCTGGCAAGCCGGGCCCACCCCGGGAACTGGCGAAATAGAGGTGCAGTCCATGGTCGTGGGAATGACCAGGTTCCCGGCGACGGAGGGGGGGCCGGTCACCACCACCTTGACCTGCCAGAGCACCGGAACATCGACTGCGGCTGATCTGGCCATCATCTCCACCCATTCCGGTTCTGCCTCGCCGACGCTCGAGATCACCGGACCGGTAGCTCCACTCCAAGGCAAGGTCACCCCCGGATCCGACGCCGCATGGTCGGTGACAGTGGCCAACACCTCCACGAGCCCGGTCACCGGAGTGTCTCTGCAAGCCACGGTGGATGCTGAGGGCAGTCCGATCACCTTCAACACGGCGGGCATGCAGGCTGCGGGGACCACGTGCATCGCATCTGGAGCCAACCAAGCCAGTTGTACTCTCGGGACGGTCAAGGCGGGAACTACCGCCACCGTCACCCTCCAGGTGCAGACATCGGGCTTGGCCGCCGGTACTGCGATAAGCGGCTCGGTCACAGCAACGTCCACAAGCGGGGCCGCAGCGTCAGCCTTGCTGGCCGCCGTATCGGTGGTGACGATCGCTGCAGGGGTGATCACCATCGCTGATCCCGGTGTCCCGGTCGCAAGCTCGCCGACACCCCCATCGGCCACCACTCCCTCCGTGGTCCGTCTGAAGCTGCCCAGAGCCAGGATCGCCAAGACCCATGCCCTAGTGAAGCTGGCCGGGTCCAACAAGACCACACCTCCGCCAGTGGCGATCACCCTGCAGTCGCTGCCGGCCTCGAGTGTCCCGACGCTCTGTCAGGCCGGATGCCTTGGGGCCGTGGTGCTGGTGTCGGGAAGTTTTGGTGCCTACTCCAGCCGTTCCCATCCCATCAGTGTCGTTGTCCAGATCTACTACGGGACCTCAGTTCCTACCGGAGCAGTGGCAATGCTGAAGGACAACGGGGTAGCCGTCTCCTTGCCCGCCTGCACGAAATTGGCGGGTGTGTACAACACGCCGTGTGTGAACGGTGCCGAGCGAACGCTCGGTGCCAGCGGGGCCCGCTATACGCAAGACACCGTCTACTTTGCCGGTGGTGACCCATTCTTCAGCCGTCGCTAAGGTCACGAGTTCTCGCACCGCACGTCTGCCCGTCACCGTTATCGAGGGCAATCCATCCGGCCAGGTGACACCATGAGTGCCGTGCACGTAGATCTGGCCGCACCCCAAGAATCGTGACGGTTCCTTCGGGAGCACCTGACACCCGGATCCTCCTTCCTCACCTCGCACAACCAACCGTAGAGTGGGCGCGGGGCGCCGATGCCGTCGACGACACCGTGGCCCGCTGGCAAGCCGTCGAGGGCACCATGGTCTTCGGCGACATTTCCGGGTTCACCAAGATGTCCGAGCGCCTGGCCCGGCACGGCAAGGTCGGAGCCGAGGAAGTGGCAGACGCCATTGACGGCTGCTTCGAAGAGCTCCTAGCGGTGGCCTACCGATGTGGAGGAAGCCTGATCAAGTTCGGGGGAGACGCCGTACTTCTCCTCTTTACCGGTGACAACCATGCCACCCGCGCCGCCCACGCCACGGTCGCCATGCGCGCCCGGCTGCGCCAGGTAGGACGAATCGACACCTCGGCGGGACAGGTGGTGCTGCGCATCTCCATGGGTGTCCACAGCGGTACGTTCCATCTGGCCTTGGTGGGCGGATCCCATCGGGAGCTCATCGCAGTCGGCCCAGGGGTGACTGCCGCCGTGCAGGCCGAGGAGATGGCGGCGGCCGGCGAAATCGTGATGACGGTCGCCACCAGCGAGCAGTTGGCACCCAGCTGCCGCGGGCCAGCTCGGAAGGCGGGCTTCCTATTGCGCCGGCCCTCTGGTGACGTCCCGGACCTAGCCATCATCGTGTTGGACCCAGGATCGGTCGACGTGGCCCGCTACGTACCCCTGGCTATCCGCGACCATCTGCTCGGAGGTGGCAACGAGCCAGAGCACCGCACGGCCACCGTGGCATTCCTGCACTTCGACGGCACCGATCAACTCCTGGCCGACGAGGGTCCCGCAGTCCTGACCCACCGCTTGGACAGAACCATCCGGGCCATCCAGAGTGCCGCCGATGATCTCAAGATCTGCTTCTTGGGAACCGACATCGACCATGACGGAGGGAAGATCATCCTCGTCTCCGGCGCCCCCCGGAGGGTGGGGGACGACGAGCAGCGCATGCTCTTGGCGCTGCGGCGGATCGCTGAGTGCGACGATCCTGGGCTGCTCCCACTGCGGATCGGGGTCACGGCCGGAGCAGTGTTCGCCGGCGAGGTGGGGCCGCCCTATCGCCGGACCTACACGACCATGGGCGACACCGTGAACCTGGCGGCCCGGCTGATGGCTACAGCTGGCGCCGGGCAGATCCTGGCCACATCAGAAGTCCTGGATAGGTCGGCTGCGGTGTTCACCACCGTGGAACTCGAGCCCTTCCTGGTCAAGGGCAAGCGGCATCCGGTGGCGGCATCCGTCGTGGGAGCCCTACGTCGGCATCACAGTGAACCAGAGACAAGCTTTCCCTTTGTCGGTGTCGATGAGCCGCTAGCCGCCTTGTCCGACGCACTCACTCGTCTGCACGATGGTTCCGGGGCCGTGGTGGAGATCTCTGGTGGTCACGGGATGGGAAAGACCCGCCTGATGGCCGAACTCCGAGTGCTGGCCGGCCCGCTCCCCGTGATCTCGGTGACCTGCGAGAGCTATGACGCCTCCACCCCTTATGCACTGACCCGGGCGCTGGGCCGGGCACTTCATGGTCGCTCGGCTGGCTCGGTCACCGAGGAGGCATTGGACGCGTCAAGTACGGGATCCCTCCCGGACTCCCGCACAGCGAGCACGTCCGCCTTGATCGGCACTGGCCTCGGTCTGGATCTGCCCGACGTCCCAGCGACCGATGACCGAGAGCCAGAACAGCGAAGCCGTGCCGTGGCCCGGTCCACTGCTGGCTTCTTGAGCGAGCAACTAACTCGGCCCTCCGTAGTGGTGATCGAGGATGTCCAACTCATGGACGAGGCCTCCCAGGACATCGTCGGTCAGATGATCAGCCTCCTCGACGATCAGCCGGTCCTGGTCTGTCTCACCCGCCGCGACGAGCCGACCGGACTGCAGATCGAAGGGCCCCGGCCTCGTCGCTTGGCCATTGCCCCACTCACCATTGCCCAGGCCGTCGACGCACTCGAGCGCGCTGGCCAAGAGCACCCGATGCGACCGCATGAGATGCGTCTCCTCGCAGAGCGCAGTGCTGGGAATCCGCTCTTCCTGGTCGAACTGTGGCGGGCCCACCGGTCCGGCTCGCCCCTGGACTCATTGCCTGGATCGGTCGATGCCGCCATGACGGCAGAGATCGATCGACTGCAACCACGGTTGCGGGGGATCCTGCGTAGCGCCGCCGTGCTGGGAACGGCATTCACCCCGGCGGACCTGAGGGCACTGATCGACGAGGACACAGAACATGTCAACCCTGTCACCCGTCAGGCGAGCGAATCGACCGTTCCCTTGGAACTGGCGCCGTTCCTCACCGCAGAAGATTCCGGCCAGATGCGCTTCCGGTCCACCAGCCTTCGCGACTGCGCCTACGAGGGGCTTCCCTACCGCCGCCGCCGGATGCTCCATGGCCGTGCCGCGGCTGCCCTGCTACTCCGCCTGGAGGGCCGCGCCAGCACCGAGGCCGAACTGCTGTCGCTGCACTACTTCCATGCAGGCGACTACCCTGCCGCCTGGCGGTGGGGCCGGCTGGCTGGTGACCGGGCCCTGGCCAGGTTCGCCAACCAGGCAGCGGCCACCCTGTATGAACGGACCCTGGCCGCCGGTCGCCGAGTTGCCTATCTCGAGAAAGCCGACCTGAGCAGTGTATGGACCGGTCTGGGCGATGCCCGTGAGCGCTCGGGCCAGTACCCAGAGGCGACTCGCGCCTATCGGCGTGCTCGGGCCCTCTTGGCCGACGATCCGGTGGCTCAAGCCGAAATCTTCCTCAAGGAAGCCTGGATGCCCGAGCGCAACGGGCGCTACGGGGAGGCGGTGCGGTGGATCCGGCGCGGGCTGTCTCTGCTCGATGGCATCCCGGGCCAGGATGCGGGCCGAGTTCGGGCCCAACTGACTGTCTGGTATGCGTCGGTCCGGCAAGCGCAGGGGGCAAGCCGCGAGGCGGTTCGGTGGTGCGACCAGGCCGTGGCTGAAGCCCGTGCCTCGGGCGACAGGGACGCCGAAGCGCACGCGCTCTACATCCTGGACTGGGCTTGGGTGACGTTGGGGCGCCCCGAACAAGCCGTCCACTCCCAGGCAGCATTGGCCATCTACCGAGACCTGGGCGACCAAGCCGGGGTGGCGGCGGTGCTCCTCAATATGGGTGGATTTGCGTACTTCCAAGGGGAGTGGGATCGAGCCGTCGACCTCTATCGCCTTGGGCGCGATGCCAGGCTGGCCACCGGCAACGAGGTCGATGCAGCCATGTGCACGGCCAACATCGGTGAGGTCTTGTCCGACCAAGGCCACTACGACGATGCCCACACCGTGCTGCGCCAGGCCCACCAGGTGTGCCGGGCATCCGGCTACCGCGTCGGGGTGGGATTCACTGGCATGCTGCTTGGGCGTCTGTCGGCCCGGACGGGCAACTATGGCGATGCCCACCAGCGCTACGACGTCGCCCGCCGTGAGTTCGTCGGCGCCGGGCTCGATGGTGACATCGCCCAGGTAGACGTGCTCATCGTGGAGTGTCTGGTGCTTGACAGTCGAAGCGCCGAGGCCTTGGACCTTGCCGATCGACTGCTGAGCCGGCCCGATGCCGACGAATCGGCTCTGTTGCGCTGGCGTGGCTGGGCGATGCTCCAACGTGGTGACCGAAGCGGCGCTCGATCAGCACTAGCCCAAGCATTCAGCCGAGCCGAGGAGGACAACAGGCCGTTCGAGGCAGTGCTCACTCTGGATCGTCTGGTACATCTGACTCGGATCGAGGGGCGCGACGCAGAGACGAAAGCCCTCACAGCCGATCTCCATCTACGGTGCACCAGCCTGGGCATCGTCATACTGCCGCCAGTGCCAGGCTGAGGACACCCGTGCGGGCGGTCTGATCGACCTGTGCCCCTCCATCGACACGTGTCCTTGGCCCAGGAGAGGGTGACCTGGTCATCGGGACGAATAACACCACGCGGCGGGACGTGATCCCCAGCGCCCTCGGGTCCGATGTGCCGGGTCCCCGCACGCCGGGTGAACATCCGGGCGGCGTGCCGGGCGGCGTGCCGGGCGGCGTGCCGACGCCAAACGACGCTCCCCGACTGCTGTTCCATCACCCGTTTCTCCCATCCGACCAGGGTCCCGTTGCAGGTCGGTGGCGTTCTTGGCGCATGCGGATGAATTGTCACGCCGACGGTGTTGAATAGAGGTGAGCACCAAGCGGTGACGACAACCACGAAAGGTGGATGACGATGGACCAGGAGCAAGTGCACAATACGGTCACGTCAGGAACTGCGACCCCCGGCGATGCGCTGCGGGCCCTACCAGTCGAGGCCGCAGACCGCGGCACCCGCTACGTATCGGCCAAGGCCATGCAGGCACGCCTCTTCTCGGTCTACGACGCGGCGGCTGCCGCCGAAGATGCCCTCGCACTGGTGCAGGACCAGTTGACACTGACCCTCAACCGGAGTTACTACGAGGCCGCCGAAATCGAGCAGATGGCCGTCCAGTTGGACGCGCTGCTCTCCCTCGACACGGTCAGCCCGGGTGAGCTCGTCTCCGACGAGTAGTCACCCGGCCGGAGCGGCCGGCAGGGGCTCCCCTGCCGGCACCGTCGGCCCTACCCGTCGCTAGCCGATCATGTCCTTGACCTTGGCGATGATGTCGACTGGGGTCTGATCCCCTGTGGGGACGGGGACCACCTGGAGGTGGCTCACGCCGGCCTCCTTGAAGGCGCTGATCCGCTCGGCCACATAGCTCTCGGGCCCGCACAACGACATCGACTCGAGCAGTTCGTCGGGCACCAGTGCTTCGGCCTCGGCTTTCTTGCCGCTCAGGTAGAGATCCTGGATCTTCTCGGCCTCTTCCTCGTAGCCGTAGCGCTTCACCACGTCGTTGTAGAAGTTCTGGCCCTTAGCGCCCATGCCACCTACGTACAGGGCCACCATCGGTCGGGCCATGTCACGCAGGGCCTTCACGTCATCACCCTCGCCGATGGCCACCATCCCGCCCACGGTGATCTGCAGTGGTCCGAGTTCTGGATCCCGCTTGGCTTTGCCTGCTTCGAGCGACTCCCCCCAGACGTTTTGGGCCTTCTCGGGGACGAACAACATGGGGATCCAGCCATCGGCGATCTCGGCTGTCATGGCCACGTTCTTCTCCCCTAGCGAGGCCACCCACACCGGAATACGGGAGCGCACCGGCCGGCCGATGATCTTGAGGGCCTTGCCGAGTCCGGTGCCCTGTCCCTCGGAAAGGGGCATGTCGTAGTACTTGCCGTGGTGCTCGAGTGGCGCCTCGCGAGCCCATACCTCCCGGCATACGTCAACGATCTCGCGCGTCCGGCCCAGCGGCGCATTAAACGGCACCCCGTGCCAGCCCTCGATCACCTGGGGGCCAGACGACCCGAGCCCGAGATGGAACCGTCCCTCGGACAGTGCATCCACACCGGCAGCCGTCATGGCGATGAGCGTCGGGGTCCGGGTGAAGATAGGGAGGATGGCCGATCCGATCTCTACGGTCTCGGTCAGGGCGGCGAGGTAGCCCATCTGACTGGGGCTATCGATGCCGTAGGCCTCGGCCACCCACACCAGATCCAGTCCCGCTTTCTCCATCTCCGCCACCTGTGCGGCTGCCTTACGGAATCCGCCGGCATAGCTGAGCATCGTGCTGATCTTCATGATCGTCCCCTATCGGTTCGGCTGTCGCACATGCCTGCCGACACTAGTGGACGGCCCTGGGTCCAGACGCGCCCCACGGCGGCACCCCGGAGGGTGCCGCCGTGGGAACGGACTCCAGTTTGTGTCAGACCTTGACGGGGTACGTGGCCACGGATACCGCGTCCAGTGCGCCCGACGAGTTGTTGCCGACGACGGACGACTTGGCCCCAACGCAGACGTCGGCGAACGAGGTGACCAAACCCCTGCCCGCGAACGGGGTCGTAGCCGTGACGACCACGATCGTGTTGACCACGGCGCTGGTCCGGTCGGTCCAGGTGATCACGAACGAGCCGGCCGTGGCTGCTATGCCGCAGGTGCCGGCCGTCGAGGCCCCGTTGACTGACGAGACCATGCCCTTCACGTGGGCTGGGGTCGGCGGCTTTGGGATCTTGACCTGCACCGAGCTGGCCAGGACAGTTCCCCCGACGGCGAGGCCCTCGGCCTGGGCGTAGGACCCGACGCACAGTCCGGCGAAGGTAGAGGTCCCCACGTGGGACACGTTGAACTTGGTGTTCGGGGTCACAAAGACGGTCGTGACCACCGGGCTGCCCGATACCAACGTGGACAGGGTAAACGTGCCGTCCGTTTGTGCCGTGCCGCAGGTGCCGGCCGTCGACACACCGCCGACGTCGGTTACCGTGCCGAAGGCGTGGGTGGGCTTGGGCACGTGAATGGACACGCCGGAAGCCGCCACGACGAAGTCAGTCTGGACGCCGATGGCCGTGGCGTTGTAGCCCACGCAGACATTGGCGAAGGTCGGCGCCGCCACCTTCTTTTGGACGAACGAGGTCGCCGGGGTCACGTCGACCGTGTGGACGGCGGGCGTGGCCCCGCCGGTAGTCAAGGTGAAGTTGCCGGTGGAACCGGCCGTCCCGCATGTACCGGGCGCAGTAACTCCATTGACGGCGGTGACCGAGCCACTCACTGAGGGGGCGCTGCCCTTGGCGGCACCGGCAACGCCGGCGGTGAGGCCCAGGGCCACCACCGTGAGCGCTGTCACCCTCGTAAACGTACGTGCATGCTTCATATCTGGTTCCCCTCGCTTCGTGGTGCCGCGGCCGTGGTCCGGCACAGTTGTCCTGTTGTTGCGGGCGACCCGACCGCTTCCGGGCAGTGCCACCTCGTCTCCTACAACGAGACGGGTGCCTGTCCCGTTACAGCGCCGCGCTTGTCAGGGGGCTGGCGGAAAGTAGCGGACACTCATGGACTGGCTGGCCGTGGCCAGGAGATTCCCCGACTCCGACCACAAGAAGGCCGTCCCTTGGCCGTAACCGTGGGCCAGGGCCTGGATCCGGATGTCACACAGCACCCACTCGGTGGGCTCGAGGCGGACGACGCGCAACGTGTTGTCGAGGCTGCGCGACATCACCCGCCGGCCGATGGGCTGCGCCATGCCGCCGGTCACGTAGTCCCCCAGAATGGCCAGCATGGCCGCCGACGGTTCGAGGTGGCCGGGCACCCGGGCCCACAGCGCACTAGTCGGCTCCCCTGGCGTCAGGTTGCCCGCACTGATCTCGGCGAAACTGCGCCCCTTGGCCAGGCGTACATCGATCTGATCGAAGATCGAGGGCATGTCCATGGTGGGCAGTCGCCGAGGCGGGCAGTCGTCGGGAAGCGGCACGTCGGGCGGGCTGTCCCATACGCCCTCAGCATCCATGTCGGCCGGGAGTCCCAAGGCGGCGTTGACGGTGAGGATCTCGGTATCGCCCACCCGGCCGACGGCGCGGGCCTGAGTCACCCGATGGCCCTCGGCAGCCAGAGTCACCGAGAGGTCGAGGACTGATCCGGTAGGCGCGAAGGAGAGGTACTGAGCCGTCGCCCACACCGTGGGTCGCCCCCCGGCCGCTTCGAGGGCGACCAGGGCCGCGCCCAACCCACAGCCACCGAAGAGGAAGTTGCCGGGCGTGGTCAGTTCGGGCACCACTTCGAGGCGCCAGTGGAGGGGCCCACCGAGCTCCTCCATCCCCAGGAACTCGCGGGCGTTGGTCATCGTCGGTCTGGCCTCGAGTCAGTGCTCAACTGCGCGGCACTTTGGCCCACGGGAGCTCCTTGTCGACTCGCACGTCACCAGGAAGTCCCAGGATGCGCTCACCCAGGATGTTCCGCTGGATCTCGGAGGTTCCCCCTTCGATCGAGTTGGCGCGCGCCCGCAAAAAGAACTTGCGGGACGTACCGGGGGGGCCCACCAGCCCGAGCACATCAGACCGGCGCATGGTGTAGTCGTAGTCGATCAGGCCGTCTGCACCCTGGAGGTCGATGCACAGTTCGAAGATGTCCTTGTTGACCTCGGCAAACATCAACTTGGCGATCGACCCCTCCGGACCGGGGTTCCCGGCCTTGCGGTTCTGAGAGGCACGGATATTCGTGAGCCTCAGGACCTCGGTTTCCACCCACAACTGCATCAGGCGCTCCCGCTCGACAGCGGTACCGCGATCACCTTTGGCCTGGAACAGGCGGACCGCCTCGGCGATCGATCCCGAACCCCGTGGCGGCGTACCACCCCCGCCACCAATAGTGGTGCGTTCGTTGGACAGGGTGGTCATGGCCACCCGCCATCCTTCGCCGACATCGCCGATTCGGTCGGCGTCGGGCACTCGGACCTCGGTCATGTAGACCTCGTTGAACTCCGCCTCACCGGTCATCTGGCGCAGCGGCCGGACCTCGACGCCGGGGGCGTGCATGTCGATCGCGAAGTACGTCAGACCCTTGTGCTTGGGAGCATCCGGATCGGTGCGTGCCACCAGCATCCCTCGATCGGCGATGTGGGCCAGCGTGTTCCACACTTTCTGGCCGGTGATGACCCACTCGTCGCCATCGCGCACCGCTCGAGTGGCCAGGCCGGCCAGGTCGGACCCGGACCCCGGCTCGCTGAACAGCTGACACCAGGCCTCCTCGCCGGTGAACGTGCGACGCAACAGCCTGGCCCGCAACTCGTCGGAGCCGTGGGTGACCACCGTGGGCCCGGCCATCGTCAGGCCGAAGAACTCGCGTGAACCCATCGGGGTAGCCCCAGCTGCGGACAGCTTGGGATCCACGATGCCCTGGAGATTAGGCGGCAGTCCGAGGCCGCCGTAGCCCTCAGGAAACGAGATCCACGCCAGGCCCAGATCGAACTGGCGGCCCCGGAACTCCTCGACCGAGGCGACCTTGGGGTCGAGTTCGTCCAAGAGCTGGGTGGTCAACTGCTCAACGAGAGTCGTGTCATCTGCCATGACAAGAACATACTGCCCTGCACGCCGCACAACCCAAGTCGGAGGTGATCGGGGCGATCTTGGAAGGCCCGTCCGGGCTCCATCGCAAGGCCCGTCCGGGCTGCGTCGCAAGTTGCGTCCGGGCTGCGTCGCAAGTTCCGTCAGGGCTGCAGCCGTCGGGCCGTCCATCCGCTGCCCTCGGGCTCATAGCGGACCCGGTCATGCAGACGGTGGTCGCCTTGCTTCCAGAACTCATAGGCCCGGGGAGTGATCCTCCAGCCTCCCCACCACGGTGGCCGGGGCACGACCTGATCGGCGAACTCTGCAGTTCGGGCGGTCACCTGGGCATCGAGGGCGGCTCGTCCTTCGATGGGCTGACTCTGATGGGAGGCGTAGGCGCCGATCTGGCTCGTCCGGTGGCGGCTGGCGTAGTACTGATCGGACTCTTCGTTGCTGGTCCGGGAGACGGATCCCTCGATACGGACCTGGCGGCCCAGGGACTCCCAGTAGAAGAGCAGCGCCGCCTCGGGGTTGGCGTCCAGATCGTGACTCTTACGGCCGTCGTAGTTCGTGTAGAACACAAAGCCGTCCTCCCCCCACGACTTGAGGAGGACCATCCGGACGGACGGACGCCCAGCGGCGTCGGCGGTAGCCAGGGCCATGGCTTCGGGGGCCTCGACGACAGCCGCGGCTTGTTCGTACCACCGTCCGAACTGCACCAGCGGATCACCATCGATGGTCTGCTCATCGAGTGTCCCGTGTCCGGGTCCGCCAGCACTTCTGGAATCGGCCGCGGGTTCACCTGCATCCATGACGACGACCCTAGCGATCCGACGACGGAACAAGGGTTCGAGGAGGGGTCCGGGAGCGAACATGAGCTTCGCCACTGTCGGCACTAGCGTTCTTTCGGTGCCCGCAGCCCTCGATATCGACGCTGAGCGCGCCGCTACCCCTGGGTGCGCCACCGTCTTCCATCTGAACAATGCCGGGGCATCGCTGCCTCACACAGCCACCCTCGAGACGGTGATGTCCCATCTACGACGCGAGGCCGACTTTGGCGGCTACGAGGCTGCATCCGAGGCCACCGACCGGCTGAGTGCGGTACGGGCATCGGCTGCCGTGCTCCTCGGTGCCGACCGCTCCGAGGTGGCGATCACTGGGTCGGACACCGAGGGGTGGACCAAGGCGCTGTGGGGATTCTTCCTCGGGGGAGGCCTCCGATCCGGAGCGCGGATCCTGGTCGACCGGATCGCCTACGACAGTCACTACATGGGTCTCCTCCAAGTGGCCCGGGTCACCGGTGCGACCATCGAGGCCGTGCCAGGCACCAGCGACGGCACCCTAGACCTTGATGCGCTAGCAATAGCCCTGGCCCGCGGTGACGTGGCCATGGCCAGCCTTACCCATGTCGGCACCCACCGCGGTCTGGTGAACCCGATAGCCGAGGCCGCCCATCTGTGCCGAGATGCTGGGGTGGCCACCTTCGTCGACGCCTGCCAGAGCATCGGGCAGCTGCCAGTTGATGTCCGGGTCATCGGGTGCGACGTGCTGACCGGGACGGGACGGAAATGGCTCCGAGGACCCCGGGGCACTGGGCTGATCTACTTGCGATCGGGGTTCGCCGACCGTATTGACCCCATCGGCCTCGACGGGAGGTCTGCAGTCTGGACCGCGGACGACCGATACGAGCTCTGCGAGGGCGCCCAGCGCTTCGTCCCGTTCGAGGTGCCGGTGGCCATGCACCTCGGATTGGGCACGGCCATCGACCACACTCTGGAGTTAGGGATCGATGCCATCGCCGCACGGGTCGGGAACCTGGCCGAGCACCTACGGGCCCTGGCCGTTGCCGTCGACGGGGTCACCGTTCATGACGGCGGCGCCATTCGTTGCGGCATCGTCACCTTCACCGTCGAGGGGCACCACCCGGCTCAGGTGGCAGCAGCCGCGGCAGTGGCGGGCATCAACGTGTCGGTCACCGAACAGCCAGCCGCCCGACTCGACCTCGGAGGATCCCGTCCCTCCGCAGTTGTGCGCGCCTCCCCCCACTACTACAACACCGAGGACGAGCTTCTCGGCCTGGTCGACGTGCTCGAGGAGCTGACCAGATGATGTTGAAGATGCAGAGTGCTTTCCATGTATCTGTTCTGGTCCTAGCTGTTCTGGTCCTAGCGGCCGCCGCATCGGCGTGTGGTTCCGGGGCCACGTCAGGAACAGCGACGACATCCCCGGCCCGGACCAGCAGCACCACGCCACCGCCGACCACCGTGCCGCCGACCACCGTGCCGCCGACCACCGTGCCGCCGACCACCACCACGACCACGGATCCAGGGCTCCTTCCTCAGACCTCCGATGAGCCGCCGGTCGCCACCGGCCTCCAGGCCGCCTTGACCCCTCTGTGGACTGCCATCACTAGGGGCGACCCCGCTCCTGGTCTGGCGGCCTTCTTTCCGCGTTCGGCCTACCTCCAGATGAAGACCGGAGTGCTGGCCAACCCGTCCTCGGACTACACCGGCCGCCTGATCGCCTTCTACGAACTCGATGTCCCGGCCTACCACCAGGCCCTGGGCGCCGACGCTGCATCCGCCTTACTGGAGTCGGTAGCCGCCGATCCGGCCCTGGCCCAGTGGATCGCGCCGGGTACGTGCGAGAACAAGATGGGCTACTGGCATCTGCCTGGTGTGCGTCTCGTCTACCGCAGCGCCAGCGGGGTCCACTCCTTCGCCGTGGCCTCGCTCATCTCGTGGCGAGGTACGTGGTACGTGGTGCACCTCGGGCCGAACCCCCGTCCCTCGAACGTCGGCACGGTAGCCCAGCCGGCCGACGGACCTGGCACCCCGGGACCGGGCGGGGGCTGCTGAGCCTGCAGATGCGGGGCTGCTGCTATCTGGTCCCCTGCCCGGATCCGACCAGGGCCACAGCCCTTGATCCCATGAAATCGATCAGGCCGGGGGCGCTGGCATCGTCAGCTGCCCAGACGGCTGGATGATGACGGCAGCCGGCCCGAAGTCGGCGGTGGACAGTTGGTTGACGAAGGCGGCCGCCGCCCCGCTCGGGTCCACCGATGGGCGGCCCTGGGACGAGAGCACGAGTGACGTGAAGCGTCCAGTGGCGGGCGCATCCCCGTGGGTGACGTTTACCGTGAGGACTCCGGACAGGTCGAGAGACCCGCTGGTGGCGAAGTTCCCGTCCCCGGCGAAGTTGCCGAGGCTGTAGGCGATGACCCGCCCCTTGTATGCCTCGATCCCTCGCAGGACGTGTGGCCCGCTGGCAATCACCAGATCGGCACCGTCATCGACGGCAGCATGGGCAAAGACCTTGGCATTCCCCCGATCCTCACCCACATAGGACTCTTCGGATCCGGTCACGTGGGTGGCGGCCGTGCCCTCGGCACCTGCGTGCATGTAGACGACCACGATGTCAGCCTGGGTGCGGGCCTGAGCGATCAGGGTCTTGGCCCCGGCCAGATCCAGCAGACTGTTGGTATTGGAGTACGGGGCAAAAGCCACGAAGGCGACCGTTGATGTTCCGACCTTCTGCAGGCCGATCTGGCCAGGCAGGCCGCTTTGGACGATACCGGCGCCCTGCAACGCGGCCGTGGTGTCAGCCACCCCTTGGGTGCCGAAGTCGTGGGCGTGGTTGTTCGCGCTGTTCAGCACCGTGAACCCAGAGGACCGCAGGGCCGCGGCGAACGATGGCGGATTACGGAAGGCGTAGCAGTTGCTCGACGAGGCCCCGCACTTGGACCCCGTGGCATCGGTCAACGTCCCCTCGAGGTTGGCGAACACCACGGGCGCGGCCAGCACGGCCCGCATGGGCTGAAGGTACCCGGCAGGGTCGGTTGGAACGTTCGGCGTGTTCCCCAACTCCATGTCGCCCACGGCGGTGATGGTGACGGCCTGGGGTGTCGTGGTGGGTGATGTGGATGCAGCCACGGATGATGCAGGTGTAGTCGAGGCAGCCGGCATCGTGGTCTGAGCGGCCGTACCGGTCTGCACCGATGACGACCAGAGCCCGTTGCTCACGGCGTAGGCCACTGCTACACCCGCGGTAACCAACAGGGCGACCAAGAGCACCATCGGCCTTCGTCGGGCTCGTCGACGGCTGTGCCGGTGTCGTGGTCCGCCGTTGGCACTCACCATGGCTGCACCGTCACCTCTGTCGGCTTCTGGTAAATGGCGAAGAAGTCCTTGGTGCTCGAGTAGAGGAACCGGGACGCGATCTGGTTCGGGTTGGGGACGAACAGCATCGGCGATGCTGCCCCCGGTCCACCGTAGGTGATGTAGACCGGCCATTCAGGATTGATGTCGAGCTGCATGCCGCGCACCGAACCGAGCTGCACCAGCAACTGAGCCAGGCTGGCCGCCGTCTGAAACGGCGCGGCCACATAGATGAGGTTGCCGTGGCCGTCGATGCCCAGTCCGGTCCGCCAAACCTGAGGAACGCCGTGCAGGGTTAGCCCCCAGGTCGACGGCGTCTGAGCCGCCACCGTGGGAGCGCCAGCATCGACCAGGAGCGGCAGGTTCTGGCGGGCGGTGACGACCGAGGCGTCGGGCGTGGGCCCACCAGTCCAACCGGCGATGTCCACCGTTCCGTCCGTCCGGGACACCACAGTGGCCAACCCATTGATCATCGGGTCGTACAAGTTGCCGTGGGCGTAGAACCCAGCGGCCGAATCGGCCGTGTAGAACCCGGAGTTGAATGCGGCCAGCAGGGAGGGGCGGCCCGATGTCGGGATCATCTGGGGACCGCGGTCCATTCCGGCCGGGATGGTCCCTGGTCCCTTGTACCCCGGATACAGGGCCAACTGGGTCGAACTGGACCGCATCCAGACCGCATAGGCGACAGTCGACGGGTTCGCCCGATCAGGGCGGAACGTCGTGGTCATGAGCGACGGCGGGCCTGGATCCCAGGTGTCCGTGGCCGTCCAAGTACCTTCACCGGCCTGGGGCGGGGTCACGGTCGGGGTCACCTGAGGGGGTACATAGGGCGGGGCTGTCGTGGTTGTCGTGGTTGTCGTGGTGGCGGTGGTGTTGGTGTTGGTGTTGGTGGTGATCTTGGGTGACACAGGAGCTGAGGCCACTTGCTGGGAGTGGCCCGAACGGCCGGAACCGGTGACCACGAAGACGGCGGCGGCAACGGCGGCGAGCCCGATCAGAGGAATCGGCCACCTACGGGGTCGGCGTCGGCGCTCATCATGCATTCGCTTTCGATCGCCGGCGAGGTCGGACTGCACCTGGGCCCTCGTGCGGGGGCGCCCTGTGCCGTCAGAACCCGGCCCGGGACTCGCTCCCTCGTCGTTCATGCCCCGGTCACCCTCATGGAAGTGATCGTAGGCTCGGTGCGCCCCATATCAGGGTGCATGGCCAGAAGTTTGAGCGGTGCCGCACCTGGTCCCCATAGAACAATCTTACGGCTACAATTTCTAGAGCACACGACAGCACCGGCCGCCTCGGGGGAGTCAGCATGGCCAACGAAACACCGGACAACCTGATCGTTGTCGTCCTCGACAGCCTCAATCGGCACATGCTCGGGGCCTACGGCGGCACCGAGTTCGCCACTCCGTCCATCGATGCCTTTGCCCGTACCGCGCTCCGGTTCACCGGGCACCACACCGGATCGCTCCCGTGCATGCCGGCCCGCCACGACATCCTGGTTGGCGCACTCGACTTCCCTTGGCGGCCCTGGGGATCCATCGAGGTGTGGGAGGACGCCATCACCCGATCGCTCCGCCAGTGCGGGGTGACCACCATGCTGGTGTCCGACCACCCGCACCTGTTCGAGACGGGTGGGGAGAACTACCACACCGACTTCACGGCCTGGAACTACGAGCGGGGCCACGAGAACGATCCGTGGCGCACCACACCCGACCCGACATGGATGGGGACGCCGGCGCTGCCCGTCGAGCGGCCCAAGTACCATCACCCCTACGACGACTCTCGGACGTGGTTCCGTGACGAGGCGGACTATCCGGGGCCTCGCACCATGCAGGCAGCCGCCGATTGGATCCGCAGCTCCGCCCCCGCCCACGGGCGGTTCTTCCTCATGGTCGACGAGTTCGACCCTCATGAGCCGTTCGACACCCCGCTCCCTTATGCCGGCATGTACAACGAAGTAGACGGCGAGGCCGAACTGGCCATCTGGCCGCCGTATCTGATCGATGCCGTGGCCAGTGGCCGCCTGAGCCTCGCCCAGGCCCGCAACCTGCGGAACAACTACGGGTCCAAGCTGACCATGATCGACCACTGGTTCGGGCGCCTGCTGAAAGCCGTCGACGAGGCGGGGCTCACCGGGTCGACCGGCATCGTCCTGGTCAGCGATCACGGCCACTACCTCGGCGAGCACGACCTGTTCGGCAAGCCCGCCGCCCCGGTCTACTCGGAGTTGGGGCGAATTCCGCTGCTGATCCGGTGGCCGGGGCAGGCCTCTCGTGACATCGACGCCCTCACCACCGCGGTCGACATCCACGCCACCATCGCTGACCTGTTCGGGGCCGTCGTCGACCACCCGACCCACGGCACATCCCTCCTGCCCCTGATCGAGGGAACGGCCACCTCCATCCGCCAACTGGCCCTGTTCGGCTACTGGGGCCGCCACGTCGGGGTGACCAACGGCAGGTACCGCTACCTGCGCGGCTGCGGGGACGAGAACCTGCCGCTATCCATGTGGTCGAACCGCTGGTCCACCATGCCGGTCGACCCCTTGCCCGACCTCCGGCTCCCCCGGCCCGACCACCGGGCGGTGCTGCGGACGATGCCGGGAACCGACGTGCCGGTCATCTGCCAGCCCTTCGAGGCCAGCGACACCCTTCCCTACTGGGCGCTCGGCCCCACGCCGTCTTTGTCCCACTTGTTCGACACCGCCGTCGACCCAGGGGAACTCGAGGACCGGTGCGGTGAGCAGATCGAGGCCGAACTCCTCGACGGGCTGGTGGGGGCGCTGCGCTCCATCAGTGCGCCCGACGACCTCTTCGTCCGGCTCGGGATCGCCTGATCGCTCACTTGGTCGATCTGTCGACTGGCCATCCGTCGAATCACCACTAGTCGACTGGTCATCCGTCGAATCGCCAACAACTGAAGGCTCAGCGGGCTCGGTTGCCTAGCGCGCCGTCAACCAGGTCGCGCCACTCGGTCACCTCGGACTCGTTCAGGACCAACTCCATGAACTCTCTCCTCGCACGCATGCTGCACCCACCACTCCGGTGAGCCATGTCTCCTTCTTCGGACCAGCCACGGAGAGCCGATTGGGCCGAACTTCCTATGCCTCCGCCATGGTGGCGATTGACACCCGCAGGGTCGAGCCGATAGACGGTTGCGATGATCCTCAATGGCAAGACCGTATTGGTGACCGGGGTAGGTGGTGGTCTGGGGCGCGAATGTGCAGCTGCAGCGCTACGCGACGGAGCGAACGTGGTGATCGCCGCTCGCACCGCCGATTCGCTCGAGGCCATCGCCGCTGCACTCGACCCGACCGGCGAGCGCGTGGCGTCCAAGGTGACCGACATTACCGATGCCGACTCCTGCACCGCCCTGGTCGATCTGGCCAAAGAGCGGTTCGGCACCGTGGATGCCCTGGTGCAGGTGGCGGCGTTCGAGAACGCCTGGGGCGGTCTCTACGACCTCAAGTTCGAGGACTGGCGGGCCGCCTTCGAGACCAACGTGCTCGGAGCCATCAACGTCATCCGGCCGGCGGCTACCGCCATGAAGGAGTCCGGGGGTGGCGCCGTCGTCCTCATCGGCTCCCAGTCGATGTTCGCCCCTCAGATGCCTCAGGGCGGCTACGCCGCCTCCAAGAGTGCGCTGCTATCGGCCATGTACTACCTGTGCGACGAGCTCGGGCCGGACAACATCCGGTGCAACATGGTGATTCCGTCGTGGATGTGGGGTCCCCCAGTCGAGATGCTCATGAACTGGCGGGCCAAGAACGAGGAGAAGACAGTGGAAGAAGCACTGAACGATGTCGTGGGCACGTTCCCCCTTCGTCGGATGACCGAGGACGGCGAGGTGGCCGATGTGGTCGCCTTCTTCGCCTCCGACCGGGCCAAAGCCGTCACCGGCCAGTACCTGCTGGTCAACTCGGGCGAGATGTTCCGGTGAGCGCCCCCAAGCGGGTCGTCGTCTGGGGCACCGGATTCGTCGGCAAGATGGTTATCCCCGAAATCCTGGCCCATCCCGGCTTCGAACTGGTCGGGGTCGGCGTGTCCAACCCAGACAAAGTGGGCGTCGACGCCGGTGTCATCTGCGGCATCGACCCCATCGGCATCACCGCCACCGATGACATCGAGGCCCTCATCGCCCTGGCCCCAGACGCACTGGTGCACTACGGGCCCACGGCGGCCAAGGCCGATGTCAACATCCGCCAGATTGGCGCCTTTCTGCGGGCCGGCATCGACGTCTCCTCGACGGCGATGACTCCCTGGGTCTGGCCCCATATGGCCAAGAACCCCCCGTCGTGGATCGACCCCATTACCGAGGCGTGCAGCGAAGGCGGCGCCTCGTGCTTCACCACCGGGATCGACCCTGGTTTCGCCAACGACCTCTTCCCCATGACGCTCATGGGCCTGTGCAGCGAAGTGCGCCAGGTGCGGGCCCTCGAGATCCTCGACTACATCAACTACGAGGGTGACTATGAGGTCGAGATGGGCATCGGCATGCCGCCGGAGTACACCCCGATGCTCGAGCACACCGACATCCTGGCCATGTCGTGGGGTGGCACTATCCCGATGATGGCCCACGCGCTCGGCGTCGAACTCGACGAAATCACCTCCACGTGGGAGAAGTGGGTCACCCCCACTCCCATCACCACGGCCAAGGGAGTCATCGAACCCGGCAACGTGGCCGCCATCCGGTTCACCATCAACGGCATCGTCGGCGGCCAGCCCCGCATCTGCCTGGAGCACATCAACCGGGTCGGCCAAGATGCCGCTCCCGACTGGCCCCGGGGTACCGAGAACGACGTCTACCGGGTCGTCATCGACGGTACGCCGTCCATCAGCCAGGAGACTGCCTTCCGGTTCACCGACGGGTCGGGGCGGGACGCGGCGGCCGCTGGCTGCCTGGCCACCGGTCTGCGAGCGCTGAACGCCGTGCCCTATGTGAACGATCTGCCTGCCGGGTGGGTCACGGCTCTCGACCTGCCGCTCATCCCCGGGGTGGGTACCATCCGCTGAGCTGCACCCGGCTCCGGCCGGGACATCCCGCCTGACTGGCGATCTGTTGCGCCCACCCCACTACTAGGAGTTGCCATGACCCCCGAAGACCTCGTCGAACTCGAACTCATCAAGCGGCTCAAGTACCGCTACCTGCGGAGCATCGACCAGAAGTTGTGGGACGAACTGGAGTCGTGCTTCGTGCCCGAGGCCACGGCCCGCTACGGAGGTGGCCTCTATGAGTTCTCCAACCGGGACGACATCATGACGTTCTGCCGGGACTCGATGGGGGCCACGACCTTCTTGAGCAGCCACCGGTGTCACCATCCCGAGATCGACCTGGTGGGTGCGGACGAGGCCACCGGAACCTGGGCGCTGGAGGACACGGTGATCCTCACCAACTACAACCTCAATATTCAGGGCGCGGCCTTCTACGAGGATCGCTATGTGAAGCGCAACGGTGAGTGGAAGATCCTCCACACTGGCTACAAGCGGACCTACGAGGAACTCGTTCCCCGGGCATCCATCGAGGGAATCAAGTTGACGGCCGAGTGGTGGGCCACTGACGGCCGCTCGACCCTGGGCTGAACGCTCGCCCCGTCAGCCCCGTCAGGACAGGGTCGCCCCGTCCATGTCGTCAGGACAGGGTCGCCCCGTCCATG
>JBAXCY010000031.1:0-20095 GCA_037141235.1 Acidimicrobiales bacterium
CCCGTGGGTCCCGTGGGGCCGACAGAACCTGACCGCTCTGCCTAGGGAGTAGGAACCGGCACGTAGGCCAGCTCGATGTGCCCCACGTCGACGTTCTTTACCGAGTCCGGTTTGAAGTACGACATGATCAGGCTGGAGTTGCTTCCTAACTCGGGGTGGCCAACGAACGCGTAGCAGAACCCCTTGGGTGTGGTGCTGCACCCGGGGAGCGTTCCGGTCAGGAACGGGTGCCAGGGCCCGGTCGGCGACTTGGACGAAAACACCGTGAACTCCCCGCCGATAGAAGTCTGTTCGATCAGACGGAGGCCGCTCGGATAGGAGGCCACCGTTATGTTGATCGGCTTCCACGGCTGAGTGCCGTCAGTCACGGCGGGCTGGGCCACGTAGTTGGCCGGATCGACCAGAGCTGTCGGATCGTCGGCGATCGAGGTGACCGAGACGCTGCCCGAAGCACAGGAGATGTAGAGCGCAGTGCAGGCCGACGTGAACAGCGTCACCTTGCCGTCGGCGACCACGGGTGACTGATAGGCACGACTGTCCGGCAACGGGGTTCCCTTGGGGGACGGAGGAAATACGTCGTAGGGCCCGAACTTGATTTTGCTCCCCCGGAGAGTGGTCACCATGAACCCCCAGCCTTCAACGGTGAAGTTGGTGCCCGAAGTGACGCATACATCGGTGTATGTCACGAACACGTTCGCCTGATTACTGAGCAGGGTGGCCCCGGTGGGCCACCGGGCGGCGTAGCTGGCGCCGTTGGCCTGGGTGCAGAGTCGCCCGCTGCCATCGGGCATATAGGCATCGGTCGGGGGTGGGATGAACTGCGAGGGCGCCGCTGACGACAAATTCGTCGCTGATGCGGGTTGGACGTCCTTGAGGGCGGTCGGGGTTCGCCCGACGGTATATCGGCCCTTGGCTGCAGTGCTCCCTCCGATAAATGCTTGGGTCCGAGTGGAGTCAGCCGAGAACGACGAGGTGTCCCCGAAGATCCACAGGTCGCGACCGTTGGGAAGGGCCACGCTGATACCGGCATCTCGTTGGAGCACGGTCCCAGTCGTCAACTCCTGGGTGGCGTTCACCGGCCCGAGGTAGACGATTCCGGGTGATCCACCGGACATGATCGTCGGCACGATCGTTGTGCTGGCAGGCGACGTGGCACTGGCCCCGTACTTGTTGGTGGCCAACACGGTGAAGGTGTACGCGGTGTCGTTGGTTAGACCGGTGACCGTACATGTCCGGGAAGTCGTTGTGCAGGTCTTACCGGCGACGGGCGAAGTCGGGTTCGCGCACAACGGTGACGATGCCGGACAGACCCCCCTCGTGCTCGATGTCACCTGGTAGGAGGTGACGGGGGCGCCGGGCGAGTAGATCGGTGCAGTCCAGCCGAGCGTGACGGTGGTATTGCCCGCCACGGGGTAGGGCACCCCAGGAGCCCACGGCACCCCGGCAAGGTACTTTGTCGTGGTCGGCTTGCTCATGCCGCCATCGCCGACCGACCGCACGCTGATCAGGTAGGACTGTCCGTTGGTGAGGCCGGTGAGAGTGCACTGGCTCTTGACGTGCGAGGAGCACTGGCTGTGCCCGGGGCTGGCCGTGACTGAGTACGAGGTGATGTCGGCATCGTCGTTCGGCGTGCCCCACAAGACGCCAGCAGTACCGTCACCCGGGAAGACGCCTACCGCCGTAGGGCGGAGCGGCGCTGTGGCGGGCTGTCCGCAGGCAGACACGCCCATGGCGACTACAAGGAGTGCAGCCACGGCCACCGAGGTGATGGGCGAGCGAAGGCGTGGGGGCCTCGATGGTGATTGATGCATCGGCGTGTCCCCCCTTGCGGCGTGGTGTCGGGTGCGGCGTGGCGTCGGGCTCTAAGGTCAGTGGTCGAAGGAAAATCCTACATCGGGCACTTCGCTTTAGGAAGGCAGGGGGAGCGATCAGACGATGAAATTCTGGGGGTAGGGGGATGTGGGTGACAACGTGCACAGCGGCCCTCACTACGGTTCGCTGCTCGCCATTTGGGCAGAGCCAATGGACCCCGAAGCCCAGATCGATGGATGCACCCGGACAACCACCCGGACAACCACCCGGACATCCACTGACCCAACCGGTCGGCCAAAGAGGCGAATACACCTATTGCCCCTCGAATAACGATCGGAGGCCCCATTCCGTTACACAACTGAAACCGTTGATATGAAGATGATAAACAACGGATAAGGGTGCTGGACACCGGTGGAATGTGGGTGTAAGACAGAGCCAGGCAAACACGTCAGTGCATCATCAAGCAGACGGCAGGAGACCGAAGTGGTGGATTTCAGGGGGACGGTGCAGGCAGCGCAGCGGGGGGACCAGGAAGCATTCGCCTGTCTCTGGCGTGAGTTCCAGCCCGGCCTGCTGCGTTACCTCCGGATGAAGGCCTCGCCGGTGGCAGAAGATCTGGCCGCCGACATCTGGTTGCGCATACTGCGGGCCCTCCCCACGTTCGAAGGTGACGAGTCGGGATTCAGGGGCTGGCTGTACACGACCGCTCGGAACCGCTTGACCGACTGGTATCGGAGCGGCGAGCGACGGACCGATGCGATCGAGCACGCCAACCTGATCGTCCTGCCCGCACCCAACAACGTCGAGGAGGAGGTGGCCGAGCACTCCTCGACCGACCAAGCCATCGCCCTGATTGGCGAGCTCCCGGCCGACCAGGCCGAGGCGGTCATGCTCCGAATCGTGGCTGGCATGGATGTGGCCCGGGTTGCCACCATCATGGGACGCACCCCTGGGTCGGTCCGCGTCCTCTGTCATCGAGGCCTGCGGCGTCTGGAGCAGCGGCTGGCTGCCACGGCACTCGAGGACACCGATCTGGTCGGGGCGTCGAAGTCTGCTCCTCGGATCTCCGGAGCGACCGTGCGTGTAGGCGAAGGGCAGCGGATCCTTGCTTGACGACCCGAGGATGGAGACAGCAGATCTATTGGGTCTGAGGCAGCCGAGCAACAACATCGTTGCCCTGCCCAATCTGGTGAGTGGGCAGTTGGCCGATCTCTTGGCCGCAGCGGCGGGCCCGGCCCAGGACCACGAACTCCGGGGCGAGCATGCCATCCGGACCGCGTTCGTGGTCAGTGCCAGCTCATGGTCGAATTCGAGGCGCCGATTCCGCCGGACGCCAGCGATTCTGGCCGTGAGCACGTTGGCCACCATGATGGTGGCCTCTACTGGACTCGCTGCCGCCTCGGAGCTACCAGGTTCTGCGGGTCGGGCGGTCCAAGGAATTCTCGGCACAGTCGGCGTGATCTCAGCGCCGCCTGCTGCAGCTCAGGCGACTCCAGCCGCCTCGAGCAGTACCCCGAGTTCTGGCAATGTTTCCACAGGGTCCAGTGGGGGCGGTGCGCAGCGGACAGCTGGCTTCGCCACGACGGCGAGTTCGTGTGCCTCGGGATCTGGGTCGTCGACTGAAACAGCCGCCGGAGTGGTGACGGCGTCGTGCACCAGGGCCACGAGTCACCACGGCTCGCACTCCGCTTTGTCGACGCTGTCCGAGTCGGGCGCATCGACTACTCGCAGTAAGTCATCCGGTAGGCACCGCGTCGATACCAGGGCCGCAGGTACTGGGTTGAACAATGGGCAGGGTGTAGCAACCACACCGACCACACCAACCACACCGACCACGATGCTTGGCGGAGGGACCAGTCGCGGTGGGAACCAGGGTTTCGGTGGCGGGACGGGAGGCACTTGTAGCACGGGTTCTGGGTCGGCTGGTGCAGCGGGCAGTCCCCCCGCGACGGATCCGGTGACCGTACCGACCGATACGAGTGTGGCCAGCGATCCCACGTCGACGACCGTTCCATCGACCACTCCATCGACAACCACCACGTCGACGACCACCCCGTCGACGGGCACCGCAGGGAGTGGCGGGGCGGATTCGACCACGGCTGGCTGTGTGGCCGGCGGCGGTAGGCACAGTAAGGGTGCCGGCGGTGGGGGAACGGCCACCGTTGCCACCATTCCCGCCTCCAGCACGCCGGTGGCCCCAGGGACGTCAGCGGCGGTAATCCCGTGACGCATAGCTGACTAGCGGGTGACCTGACTAGCGGGTGACCTGACCGGCCAGCGATTCCGTTGGTCAGCCCGCGCCTAGGAACGGTGCGTCGAAGGCGAATACCCCTCCATCGGCACCGACCAGCCAGTAGCCGCCATGGGCCAGATCTGCAGCCATGCCGACTACTGGTGCGGCCAGGGTGAGAGCGCCGGTCGACCCGGAGAACTTGGCGTCACCGAAGGCGAACACCCCGCCGTCGGATGCCACGAACCAGTAGCCCTGGCCATCGGCTGTTGCCGTAATGGCGTTGACGGGACGGCTGAGTCGGAGCGAGCCGGTGGACCCTGCGAAGGGTGCACCGAAGGCGAACACCCCACCATCGGAAGCCACCAGCCAGTATCCGCCGGTGACCACGTCCGAGGCGATGCCGACCACTGGAGCGTTGAGCCGGACCCCTCCCATCGACCCGGAGAACTTGGCGTTACCGAAGGCGAACACCCCTCCGTCGGAAGCCACCAGCCAGTAGCCGCCGCCATCCGATGTGGGAGCGAGTCCGACGACCGGGGCATTCAGCGGCATGGCGCCCATCGAACCGAAGAACCGGGCATCCCCGAACGAGAAGATTCCTCCGTCGCCAGCCACCAGCCAGTACCCCTTTGCATCCGGGGTGGGGACCAGGTGTTCGATGGGGGCGTTCAAGGTCAGGCCGAGTACCGACCCGAACGAACGGACGGCCCCGTGAGGTGAGACCCCGCCGTGGGCATTGACCAGCCAGTAGCCACTGCCGTCCGCGGCAGCGGCAATCCCGGTGATCGGAGGAGGTAGCCAGGCCGGTTCGATGGACACCGGAGAGATGAAGAGTCGACGGGTGCCGCCGCACGCATATGACGTGCACCCCGCCGACCATCCGGCGTAGGCCAGTTGCAGCCCTCCTCGGGCGTCTTGGAAGACCGTGCCTCCTCCTGGCCCAGCGACGGCACCGTACGAAGTCAGGAAGGGGCCAGACGATGGCTCACCGCAAGGCCCGAGCGGCCCAGCACACCCGACAACCGCCTGGCTGTAGGAGGCGCTGTTCCAGATACCGGTGGAGAACAAGAGGTAGTAGTTCCCTCCGGAATCGAAGATCTGCGGGTTCTCGATCGTGGTCTCGAACGGATAGCGCGCCGGGTTCTGGACCTGGAGCAGGCTGGGCTGTCCCACCAGTGTCATGCCGTCGGATCCGAGTGGTTGGGACCACAACCTGGCTGACTGCGTGGAGCCGCCGTCGTTGGTCTTCCACACCAAGTACGGCTGTCCCGTCGCCGGATCCACGTACGGGCTCGGGTCGATCGCCCCTCCGAGGTCGCCGTTGCACACCAGCGGTCCGCTGGAGCGGTCGGTAAAGGCGACGGTCGAGGGTGTAAGAACTGCATCGGTGGCCACCGATAGGCAGTTGGCCCCGGTATTGCCTTGATGGCCGGAGAGGGCGGCGGTATAGAACATGATCCACAGCCCCTGCCACACGTAGACGCCGGGGGCGTTCTGGGTGCCGCGTTCCTGCCACGCCGGTGGGTTGGGGAGGGCCGATGCGCCCGATGAACCGCCCGGGCAAAGTGCCCAACCGGTGTCCGTAGATCCGGTGGGATTGCACAGCGCCTGGATGTACCTAGCCTTGGTCGTGCCGGTGGTGAAGGCGTAGTACCTCGAGCCGTCCATGAGGACATCAGGGTCAGGGGAATCACCATCGAATGCCGGCACGGCGGAGGGCGCAATGGTGGCACCGGTGTACGGGTTGGCACCTACGGGGGCGGGATAGGCAATCACGTAAGCACCGAGCACGAGGCTGGCTACGCCTAGGCAGGTAGCAACCAGGGATGCCGCGCGCCGAGTAGCAGTCAAGAGGAGGTTCATTACGATGCTGTCCACGATCCGCCGAGGTGGGCTGGTAGACAAAACGGTAGCACCGGTAGCCATAGGGTCACCGGTAGCCACAGGGTTACTGGTAGCAGCAGCAAGATGGTCCGGAGTCCGGCTTCGGTAAGGGATCGAGCACGGTAGAACAACGAGGAGCACGACATGGCAGATCTGAACCCCCACGCGGTGGACCCGGCCGATGAGGGCCGTCACGAGCCCTCCGGCGATCCCCTGTGGAACGAGTCTCACTACCTCGACTTCGTGTCCCAAGACGGACAACTGGCCGGCTACGTCCGGATCGGGCTCTATCCGAATCTGGGGGTGACGTGGTGGACGACAGTGGTCGCCCGACCAGGACATCCGCTGGTGGCCTCGGTCGCCTACGACCTTCCGGGCACGCCCGCGCCTGGCCTCACGGTGCGCGGTGACGGCTGTTCCGTGGACGGGGTGATCGGCCTGCCGCTCGACTCCATGGTCATCGCCGGGACGGCCGCAGCTGTGGTCCACGATGACCCGGCCGACGTCTATCGGGGTGCGCCGGGTCGGCCTACCGATATCGAACTCGACCTGACATGGCGTACTGACGGCATCCCGTACCACTACGACGTGACTACCCGCTATGAGATCCCGTGCCTGGTGGGAGGAACCGTAACGGTGGGTGGCGAGGTTCTTGGTGTCGAAGGCCACGGCCAGCGCGACCACTCATGGGGCGTGCGTGACTGGTGGGCCTTCAGTTGGTGCTGGTTCGCCGGCAGGCTGGACGACGGCACTCGGATCCACGGGGCCGACATCCGGATTCCGGGCCAGCGGATCCCGTTCGGGTACGTCCAGCATCCTGACGGCTTGGTCGAGACCGTGACCGGCCTGGACGTGACCGAGGAACTTGGCCCGTTCGGTCTGGTGACGTCGGCCCGCGCTCGCATGGATCCGGTCGGACTCGATCTTGCCATCGAGCCGGTGGCGTTCGGGCCGCTGGTGCTGACGGCCACAGACGGACGCGTGAGCCGGTTCCCCCGGGCCATGGCGCGCTTTACCGCCTCAGACGGCCGCACCGGAACCGGGTGGATCGAGTGGAACCAGCCGGTACCTGCAGCCGCAGGGCAGTAGCCTCGCCCCGGTGCGCCTTTCTCATAAACCGTCACTCGATCGCTCGCACTACCCGTTCGTCCACTCGCTACGGACGAGGTTCGGCGAAACCGATGCGATGGGGATCATCCACCACGGGTCTTACCCCGAGTACCTCGAAGAGGCCCGGGTGGCCATGCTACGAGGGGCCGGGTATCCCTACGAAGCGGTCCGTTCCGGTCCCGACGGCGTCGATTTTGCTGTGCTGGAGCTCTACCTCCGCCATCGGCGGCCGCTCCGTTTCGACGATGACGTGCGGATCTACACCGTGGTGGGCCATCTGACCCGGACCACGTTCCAGATCGGCTACCTCCTCGAGGTGGAGGACGAAGCCCGAGCTACCGCGGTAACGGTCCACGGTGCGGTCGACCTAGAGGGGCGGCCGACACGGATGCCGCCCTTCGTGGCCCACTTGGTCGGTGCCACCCCTGAGGCTCCTGCTGCTGGCGCTTCCCCGGGGCCAGGAGTTCAGTAGCCGACGTGCGTGTCTCCTACGGACTGCCCACCCATCGGATCGACTGCGGAGAGGAGTTCCTCGCCCCAGGGGCCATCGGCGAGTTGGCCCGAGCGGCCGAAGACGCCGGCTTCGGGGCGGTATACGCCACCGACCACCCATTTCCCGGGGACGACTGGCTGGCCCATGGCGGCCACCACGCGCTTGATCCCTTGGTGGCGCTGGCGTTTGCGGCGGCGGCCACCACGACCGTGCTGGTCCACACCAACCTGTTCGTCCTCGCCTACCGCAACCCGTTCGTGGCCGCCAAGGGCATTGCCACGCTGGACGTACTGAGTGGTGGGCGGACCATCGTGGGGCTCGGTGCCGGCTATCTCGAACCCGAGTTCGACGCGCTCGGTGCCTCCTTCGACAACCGTAACGACCTCATGGACGAGGCGCTGGCCGCCATGGAGGCAGCCTGGACCGGCGAAAGCGTCACCTTCGACGGCTCCGGGTTCCGGGCACCGGGAAACACCATGCTGCCCCGTCCCCGACAGCGCCCCCGGCCCCCGTTGTGGATCGGCGGAAATAGCCGTCGGGCTGTCCGACGAGCGGTGGAGTCAGCCGACGGCTGGTGTCCCTTCCCCAATCCGGCCCGCTACGCCGACCGGACCCGGACGGCACCGCTCGAGTCGACGGCCGATCTGGCCGTCGCCCTCGAGTACGCGGCAGAGCATGGCGCAGCGGTGGGCCGGACCGAACCGCTCACGGTGTGCTTCATCCCCGAGGGGCTGTCCATGGGCGGGGCAGTCCCTGACGAGCAGCGGGTACTGGCGTCGATCCACGAGCTTGAGGCCATCGGGGTCACCTGGGTCAGCGTGGCCCTACCTGGCGATACCCGGCACGATCAACTGGAGGCCATCGATCACTTCGGCCGGTCGGTGCTGGCCGAGTTAGCGGACGTCTAGGAGCCGTTGACTTCCCCCGGACGGTCCCTGCACAGATTGCTCCACTCCGACATTGCCGCGGCGTGGGCTCTGATCGTGGCCGTCGCCATCGCCCTGGTGTGGGCCAACGGTCCATGGTCTGTGTCCTACGAGGCCACCTGGCTGCATCCGACCAGTGGTGGCGGCCAGGCGTTCCAGGACTTTGCCACGTTGCGCGACTGGGTCAACGGCGGGCTCATGGCTGTCTTCTTCCTCGTGGTCGGATTGGAGATCGGTCGCGAGCGCCGACACGGGGATCTGGCTGATGCCCGCACGGCGGCCGTCCCGGTAGCGGGCGCCCTCGGCGGCATGCTCGGGGCCGGGTTGGTGTACTCAGCAGTAGCCCACGGCGGCCCGGGTTCGTCCGGGTGGGGGATTCCTATGGCTACCGACATTGCCTTCGCCCTAGGGGCGCTGGCCCTGTTAGGGCGACGGGTCCCTTCCGGGCTGCGGGTGTTCCTGCTGACGTTGGCCGTGGCCGACGACATCGGCTCCGTGGTCGTGATGGCCGTCTTCTACTCGTCACGGTCCTATGTGCCAGCGTTGGCGGCGGCTTTGGCGGTGGTGATCGCCCTGATCGTCGTCCGGCGGGCCACACGTGCTCCGACAGTCGTGTTCTTGCTGGGTGGGGTGGTCCTGTGGGTCCTGCTGGCCGCCGGCGGCGTAGAGCCGGCACTGGCCGGTGTAGTGGCCGGGCTGTTGGTGCCAGGGCGGCGCGCGGCATCAGACCCGGTGTCCGTCGGGGCGTCAGACCCGGCATCGGACCCGGCATCAGGGGAGATTCCAGGTCGAACATCTGAGACGAGGCCCGCCCGCCTGGTCGATCCAGCGGAGCACCTCGAGCAGCGGGTGGCTCCGTGGTCGGCGTTCGTGGTCCTGCCGCTGTTCGCTCTAGCCAATGCCGGCATCACCTTCCATGCCGATCTCCTCGGCTCACCTGGCGCGGCCGCCGTGTTCGCCGGAGTAGGCCTGGCCCGGGTGATCGGCAAGATGGGTGGGATCACCCTGGCCTGCCTGTTGGTGGTCCAACTGGGATTTGGCCTGCTGCCCGGTGGGGTCCGGTGGCGCCACATCGTCGGTGGATCGGCGGTAGCCGGCATCGGCTTCACCGTCCCGCTGCTCATCGCCGAACTGGCCTTCTCCTCGAACCCACCGCTCGTGCCAGCCGCCGAACTCGGGCTATTCGCCGGATCGGCGTTGGCGTTCGCATTGGGGGCGGCCATCTTGTTCGGGTCCGGGCGCGTGGTGGGATCTGCTGGTAAGCCACAAGAGGCTGTCTCAAGGGATCGCGCCGCGGAAGACGGCCCAGAAGTAATCCCGTGGTGATCACCGTTGGCTGGCGGACCGTATGCTGCGGGTGGCTCACCTAGGGGCGAGCCGACCGAATCCCCCCCCAGCCGATGGGGGTCCAACTCCAGGAGCGAATCTGTGAGCATTGCCGTAGGCGACACCATCCCCGATATCAGGATCATGACGACCGGAGCCGACGGCCCCACCCACGTGCAGACGGCCGACGTGCTCGGCACGGGCAAGGTCGTGCTGTTCGCCGTGCCTGGTGCCTTCACTCCAACGTGCTCGGACTACCACCTGCCGAGCTATGTCATCCGCAAGAACGAGCTGGCAGCCAAGGGCGTGACCACGGTGGCCTGCATCTCGGTCAACGACCCCTTCGTCATGCACGCCTGGGGCGAGGCGCAGAACGTAGGTGACGCCGTGCTGATGCTGGCCGATGGCAACGGTGAGTTTGCCGCCGCCGTCGGCCTAGAGATGGACGGCAGCGGTTTTGGACTGAGCACGCGTTCACAGCGCTACGCCATGGTGATCGAAGACGGGGTGGTCACGGACTTGATGGTGGAGCCCGGTGCCGGTCTCACGGTCAGCGCCGCCGACCCGGTCCTCGAGATCCTGTAGCGGGGAGCAAACGTGGATCTGACCGATGCGCTCCGCTCGACGGGGGCGGTGCGCGAGTACACCGACGAGTCGGTCGACGATGCCACCATCTACCGCCTGTTGGAGACGGCCCGGTTCGCTCCCAACGGAGGAAACCGGCAGGCATGGCGGATCGTGGTCGTCAAGGATCCGGCTATCCGTGCGTCGATACGCGACATCTACCTGCCCGGTTGGTACGACTACCTGGCCCAGGTGGCGGCTGGGCTGACCCCGTGGGCGGTAGTGACCGACCGCTTGGTCGAGGCGGAGTCGATCGCCGCATCCGGGGAGATCGCTGCTGCTGCAGCTGCGGGGCCGGGCGGCTTCGCCGAACACTTCGACGAGGTCCCGGTGATGTTGGTACTGCTGGCTGACCTGTCCCGGCTGGCCACGGTCGATCGTGACAGCGACCACTACACCATGGTCGGGGGAGCCTCCATCTACCCGTTCGCCTGGAGCATCCTCTTGGCCGCCCGGGCCGAGGGGCTGGCCGGGGTGATGACGACGATGGTCGTGCGCAACGAGCCAGCCGTCAAGGACCTGCTCGGCATCCCCGACACCCATCTGGTGGCCGGAGTGCTCGCTCTCGGTCACCCGGTACACCAGCCGACCAAGCTGCGCCGGGGTGCCGTCGAGGAGTTCGCCACCGTGGACCGGTTCGACGGCCCTGGACTGGAGGGCGGATGAAGGTTCGCATCGGTGTCGGCATGGGAGTGCTCGACGGTGATCCTTCCCGACTGATGGAGGTGGTCGACGATATCGACGACCTGGGGTTTGACTCGATCTGGCTCCCCGAGGTCCTGACGGCACCGACCCTCGATCCGCTGACCGCCTTGGCCTACGCGGCTGCCCGCAATCCGCGGCTGAAGTTGGGTACGACGATGCTGCTTCCGGGACGCAACGTCGTCCAGGTGGCCAAGCAGCTGGCCACCCTCGACCAGTTGTCTCAAGGTCGCCTGCTGGTGACGTTCGTGCCCGGTCTGGCGCAACCTCCCGAGTCCAGGGCCATCGGTGTATCGGCCAAGGAGAAGGGTCCCTGGATGGAAGAGGCACTTCCGGTGCTGCGGCGGCTGTGGGCCGGAGAGTCGGTGGATCACCACGGGTCCATAGGCGAGTTCGAAGGGGTGACGCTGTCGCCTCTGCCAGCTCAGGAACCTCTGGAGTTCTGGACCGGGGGCATGGTGCCTGGCGCCCTGCGGCGATGCGGACAGTTCGCCGACGGGTGGCTGCCATCAGCGTGCACTCCAGCAGAGGCGGCGGCTGGCCGGGTCGTCATCGACGAGGCAGCGGCAGCCGTGGGTCGCTCCATCAGTCCCGAGCACTTCGGCGTCTCCCTTGCCTATGCCCCGGGCCCCCTGGATCCATCCATGATCGCTGCCCTTGGTCGGGCTCGCAAGGGCACCGACCCGACCACCGTGGTCCCCGCCGGCCTTGACGCCCTGCGTCGCTTCTTGGAGTCTTTCCTCGAGGTGGGTTTCTCCAAGTTCGTGGTGCGCCCGCTGGCTCGTCCCGAGTCGTGGCGCCACGAGCTCGAGGCGCTGGCCGCAGCCGTCGGGGATCTCCAGACATGAGTCGTAGTCGGCCTACGAAGTTCGGGTTCGTCGCCCACGATGATCCCGAGTTGGTGGCCCAGATGTCGATGGTGCAGGCGGGTGGATCTGGATGGATCAACATCGAACCGGTCATCGACGCCGAACACCAGCCACCGGAGCCTGGACCGTTCGCCTTCTTCGGGGGGTCGACTCATAAGGTACCGATGATCACGTGGATGCCTGGTCATGTACCGACCGGACGATCGCCCAAGCCGACCACCATCGGGTTGCAGCACGCCACCGGCCCCCGCCTGGCTTCGCGTCTGCGCGACCTGGGCCACCCGCTGGCGACCGGATGGAAGGTCACCCAGGACCACCCGAGGCGCGGCCTAGTGGCAGAGGTACCGGCTGATGCCGACAACCGCACGGTCATCGACTGGCTGCTGAACTCGGCCACCGTGGTGTGCCAAGTAGAGATGACCGGACGGTGGGAGGCCGCCGTGCACGCCGGCTTGAGCTAGCCCTGCCTCGACAGAGACCTTGCGGTTATGGTGATCTCGACGCATCCGGACGATCGAAAGGAATTTATCGATGATCAAGGAGTTTAAGGAATTTCTGCTGCGGGGGAACCTGCTCGACCTGGCGGTCGCCGTGGTCATCGGTGCGGCTTTTACGGCGGTGATCGCGTCGATGACAACCAACATCATCACACCGCTGATCAAGGCCATATTCGGAGGAAGCAGTCAGTTCGACACGCTCTCCTTCACCATCAACGGCTCGAACATCAACTACGGGTCGGTGCTGAACGCGCTACTCAATTTCGTGATCGTGGCCGCCGTGATCTTCTTCCTGGTCATCAAGCCGGTCAATGCGCTCATGGCACGCCTGGGTAGGACGCCGACCGAGGAGCCGGTGCGCGACTGTCCGGAGTGCCTGTCGAAGGTGTCCGATGCCGCCACCCGCTGTGCCTACTGCACCTCGGTGCTGACTCCTACCGCCGGCTGATCGTCGGCTCGGGAGCTGTCTAGGGCCACAGAACCGCCATCGGTGGCAACTGGTGTCTCTCCATCCACGTCGAACGAATCGATGGCTGGGTGGACATGGCCGGCCACGGTGCGCCATACCAGGGCGGTAGCTATCAGGGCCAGTGCGGTCAGGCATGAGGCCGTCACGAACGGGAGCCACGAGGCAACGGCGAAGGCGGCTCCGGCTAGGGCCGTCGAGAGGGCGGTCAGCGCCGTCTGGGTCGTGCCGAACATGCCCTGGATGCGCCCGACCTCCGATGGCTCGGACCCTTGGGTGAGGAGCGACTGCAGGGCGGGCATGGCGGCGGCAAACCCGAGTGCTTCGATGCCGCTCAAGACCATCAGCAGCGGAACGCCGTGGATGAAGGGGTAGGAAGCGCAGAACAGCGTGGCCACTCCCAAACCGCCGAGCACGAGCGCACGGCGGTCCATGTGATCGGCCAACCAGCCACTGGGTCGGGCCGCCAGAAGGAAGGGCACGGCAAACAGGGTCCATGAGACGCCGATCTGCCAGCCACTGGCACCCCGCGACAAGAGGAGCAACGTCCAACAGATGTCGTAGACGCCGCTAGCCATACCGAGGGCACCGGCGGCCACGATCCCCCCGATCATCGAACGGTTCCACCGCAATGGGGCCAGTGGCGCCACCACACCGTCAGCATCGGTCCGCGCATGGCGCAAGGCCAGCTCTGCGGGTGCTTCCACGATGCGGGCAGCCGGGATACAGGCCACCAGGACGACGACGCCGGACACCAGGAACATCAGCCACATATTGCGTACGCCCACGATGGCCCCAATCAGGGGGCCGACGGCCATACCAGCGAACTCGGCGCCGAAGATGGCGGCAAACGCCCGCCCCCGCCGCTCGACGGCCACGGCACCGGACACCATGGCCAGGGCGGCGACAGCCGAGGCCCCGGCCCCCAGCCCCTGAAACGAGCGGAGCACGATGGCGATGGCTGGGTTGATCGGGAGCAAAAATGCCAGAGTGGCCAGTGCGTAGACACCCAGGCCGATGAGGAGGACCGGCTTACGGCCGATACGGTCGGCCAGGCGTCCCATCGGGTACTGCGACAGCACGCCGGCGGCAAAGAAGGCGGCCATCACCAGCCCGGCCATGAAGACCGTCCCGCCCATGTCGCGGACGTAGACGGGAAGCATGGGGATGATCGATGTCGACCCGAACCACTGCAGGAAGACGGTGATGGTCAATGTGCGGATGAGCTTCACTGATGCATCAGATGGTGGGGCCAACGGAGTCCCCGGGCCGCGGCGGATCACGGGGTCACCCGGGTCAGCGCCTCGATAGCGGCACCGACGGAGTGGCGCAGGGATCCGGTCGGCGAGGCCAGTCCGAACAGGTCGCACAGCCACAAGCCGTCACACGCCATCCGGAGCATCGTGGCCTGGGCCGGGTCAAGGCCGTCATCGATCAGTCGGGCTTGCCACCCGTCGGCTGCCTGCTGGAGCGGGACCAAGAGGACTGGTTCCGCTGCGGCCGCGGCCAGCAAGGCAGCACCCAGGCGCTCCTGGCCGGGGGCCACCGGCTCGAGCGTGGCCCGCACGTAGGCCCGGGCGTACGCCCCAGGCAACGATGCCTCGGCGGTCCCGGCCTCCGGCAGGTAGGAGGCAATGTCCTCTTCGAACTCTTCGATGATCCGGTCCACCATGGCCGACACCAGGGAGTCCCGGGTGGGGAAGTGGTAGAGGACGCCGCCCTTGGACAGCCCGGCCTCGGCCGCCGCCGCCTCCAAGGTGAGGTGTCCAACCCCGTCGCGCAGCACTACGAGTTCGGCAGCCTCCAGGATCCGCTGCTTGGTGGGAATGCTGCGCGGTCCATCCTGTCCATCCTGGCTAGCCGGTGCCCGGTGACGCGTGGCTGACTTGGAGGCGGACGTGGAGGTAGAGGTGGAGGTGGAGTTGGAGGTAGAGGTAGAGGTGGAGTTGGGAGGGGATGCGGAGGTCACGGCATGACTATACCGTCTGGACGGTACAGTGATGCCCGCTTTGCTAGGCGAGAGTTCCGGTCAGTGCTGGCCAGACGGGGCCAACTGTGTAGGGACGGCGTGGCGATGTCAGTGGCGGCGGTTCCCCAGGTGCCAGTGGCCGCAGATGCTGCAGGTATAGGGATCGAGGTCGACGCCGTCTTCGAGGCGCACCTGAAGGGCGTAGCGGTTGGCCTCGTCGGCCGACCCGTACTGGCTTTTGGGCGCGCCATCGGCCCGCCAGTGCTCTCTGGTCCCACCCCCGGCATCGGGGTCCCGTGCTCTGCGGACGGGCTTGCGGCCCCGCCTGGCCTTGGCCATGCGCCTACTCCGTGTAGATCGGAGGCCGCTTCTCCTTGAAGGCGGCGGCGGCCTCGTTGAGGTTCCCGGTGAACCCGGCCAGCAGCTGGGTCCGATTCTCCATATCGACGGCGGTCTGGAGGCTTCCCACCTCGAGCGATCCCCACAGGGTGTCCTTGGTCAGCGTCAGCCCCAGCGGGCTCAGAGCGGACATCCCTTGCGCCATGGCCACGGCTCGGTCCAGCACCTCGTCGTCCTCCATCACCTGGGACACCAGGCCGATCCGCTCGGCCTCGACGGCATCGACCTTGCGCCCGGTGAGGATGATTTCGTTGGAGCGCGACGTGCCGATGGCCCGAGGGAGCAGCCAGCTGACGCCGAGCTCGCATCCAGTCAGGCCATTCGTGATTCCAGCTCCACAGAACACCGCCGAGCGCCCGGCCAGGCGGATATCGGCGCCCAGGGTCAGGCACATGCCACCGCCGTAGGCAGGGCCCTTGATGGCGGCGATCACCGGCTGGGGCATATTGCGCAGTGCGGGGACCACGCCGCCCATGAACTCCATGGCTCGTAGGCCCATCCGGTGTCGGCCGAGGTCTTCGATGCCCGGAGGCAGGCCAGCGAACTCGAGTTCGAGACCCGAGCAGAAGGCTCGTCCTGCGCCAGTGAGGACGACCACGCGGCAGTCGTTGTCCGCGGACACCTGGGCCAGAGCGGTGTAGAGATCGCCCACGAGGGCGAAGGACATGGAGTTCAGGCGGTCCGGGTTGTCAAGGGTGATGATGCGCACATGGTCGGCTGGAGTGGAGACGGAGACGAGTGACATGAGCACAGCCTGATCCACGTCGAGGGCGAGCGCCAGTCGTCACTGTCGCCGGTGTCGTCACTGTCGCCGGTGTGCCGATCGGCTACCTCATGAGGCATCATCTGCAGGTGCCCATCGAACCCTTCGCCGAGTTCGACCCCTATGGGGGCGAACCGGAACCCGTCACGCTGGTCGGCCGCCTCCTGGTGGCCACTCCGGCCATCGACGACCCCAACTTCTGGCGCCGGGTGATCCTGGTACTCGACCATGGAGCCCTGGGGGCTATGGGGGTGGTCATCGACCGCCCAGGCGGGGTCGAGGTCGACCAGTTGCTGCCCCGGTGGTACGCGGTGGCGACCGCCCCCGCCGAGTTGTTCACCGGTGGTCCAGTGGAGCGCGACTCGTTGATCGGCCTGGTGCGCCTTCGGTCGCGAGCTGACGGTGAAGCCGGTGCCCCCGGATGTCCTGCAGGTTGGAGGCAGATGGTGGACGACGAGCGACCCATCGGTACTGTCGATCTCAGTGTGGACCCATCGGACTATGGGGGATCGATCGTGGGGGCCCGGCTCTTTTCGGGTCGCGCCGGATGGGACTCGGGTCAGCTCGAGGACGAGATCGATGAGGGCTCGTGGTACGTGGTGCCAGCAGAAGCCCGAGACCCCATCTCGGCCGACCCCGAAGGGCTGTGGCGTCGGGTACTGCGGCGCCAGGGCGGGGCGTTGGCCCTGGTATCCGGGTTCCCCGAGGATCCGGCCCGCAACTAGGGCAGCCAGGAAGTGCTCCGTCCTGCCGGTAGATGAGCGACGCAGCGACGCAGCGACGTGCTCAGGTGGGCAGGTGGAGTCCCTGGGGTCGACCATCGGGCTGGGCCACTGTGGTCTGGATCAGCTCGATGAGCGCACGGGTGGGTGCCGACGGCAGGCCCCGGCTGCGCTGGGCGACTCCCACCCGGCGGCGGGGGAGCCCAGCGACCGGCACCGGCCGGAACCGGTCCCGCAGAAACCCGGGGATGGCGGTGGCCGGCAGGATGGCCGGTCCGTACCCTTCGAAGGTGAGCGAGGCGATGAGGCGGAGTCCGTCGATTTCGGCGGCAGGCTGCAACATGATCCCGAGGGGTCGGGTAAGGGCGTCGAGCTCGTCGCGGAACGAGGTGCCTGGCAGCGGCAGCAGCAGCTCCAGATCGGCCAGGTCCTCGAGGCCGAGTGGGTGATCAGCCCCGGCCAGTGCGTGCCCCTCGGGCACCACCAGCATCAAGTCCTCCTCGAACAGCTTCCGGGTGACGAGGTCCCGCCCGCTGACCGGCAGGTGGAGGATGGCCAGATCGAGTTGCCCGTTGGCCAACTGCGGCTCGAGGCCGGTGGTGGTGCCCTCGACGATGACCATGCGCAGTTTCGGGTGGCGGTGCAAGACGGCGTCCATCAGGCGGGGCACGAGCCAGCGGGCCGTGGTGCCGATCATCCCCACCCGGACCGTTCCGGTCACCTCGTGCTTGCAGGCGGCTACATCGGACAGCAGGGCGTCGAGCTCGGACAGTATGCGGCGGGCCCGGGCCACCACTACCAGGCCCTCTTCGGTCAGTCGCCCGTCGGCCCGGTCGATCAACGGGGCGCCCAACTCCTTCTCCAAACGGGCCACATGGGCCGACACATTGGACTGGACGGTGCCGAGGTGTTCAGCTGCCGCCGAGAACGTCCCGTGGTCGCTGATGGCGGTGAGGGCTTGCAGGTGTCGGAGTTCCATCGCTTAAAACGATAGCAGATATCTAAACAAACTCATTGACTGATCGCTCGCGACTGTTATACAGTTAGTTCTGCGACCACAGGACTTAGGAATCCCCCTCCTTTCCTTGTTGAGTCAGTGCGAAGGGACCACCTCTCCCCCCCTGGTGGTCCCTTTGCCGCGTCATGGGGCAGGTGGCGGCGTCGCCTGAGGGGAAAGGCCAGTCATGCGAGGACCGGTCATGCGAGGACCGGTCATGCGAGAGCCAGTCATGTGAGGACCGGTCATGAAGTCGCGGACCGGATGTCGTTACCCGACCTGGGGCGGCCGGCAGTAGGTTGAGGGGATGACCGACGCCAGCGGAGCCGTCTTTGTCGACCTCGACCGCACCCTCATCGGTTCGGCCAGCGGACCGATCCTGCAAGCCGCCATGGTGGCCGAGGGAGTCCTGCCCTCTGGTCGCTCGATCCCTGGTGAGCGCTACCTCTACGGCTTCTACAACTCGTTCGGCGAGACTGCGCCCTTCATGGGCCTGGCCCGCGCCGCCGCCCGATTGATGAAGGGCCGATCCCCCGAAGCGGTCCGGCGTGCCGGTGCGGCATCGGTGGAGGCCTTGATCGACCTGGTTCAGCCCTGGGCCCTCGAGGTGCTCGGCGCCCACCGGGCCGAGGGGCGACTCCTGGTGCTGGCCACCACCTCGCCGTTCGACCTCATCTCACCGCTGGCCGAGGCACTCGACTTCGACGACGTGATCGCCACCCGCTACCAAGCCATCGACGGGGTCTACACGGGGCGCCTCGATGGCCGCTTTACCTGGGGCCTGGGCAAACGCGACGCGGCTCGAGAGTGGGCCGCGGCCCACTCGATCGATATGACTGACTGCCACGTCTACTCGGACAGTTTCTTCGACGTGCCCGTGCTCAGCGCTGTCGGTCACCCGCATCCCCTGAACGCCGATCCAAGGCTGGCGGCGGTGGCCCTGGTCAAGCGGTGGCCGCTCGAGCACTGGGACCGTCCGCCCGGCGTCCCCTCTGTGGTCGGACTCGAGCCCTACCACCTACTGCGCCCGTTCTTCCGCCCCGAGGCTTTCCCCTACGCCCGGTTCACGGTCGCCGGCGTCGAGCACGTCCCGGCCGAGGGCCCGGTCATCTTGGTGTCGAACCACCGGAGCTATTTCGATGTAGCCGCCCTGGGCATGGTGGCTGCCAAGATCGGTCGTCCCACCCGATTCATGGGCAAACAAGAGCTGTTCGATGCGCCAGTGGTCGGCCAGTTGGCCCGGGCGCTCGGGGGGATCCCTGTCGATCGCGACAGTGCACCGGGAGATTCCATGCGCATGGCCACGACCGCACTGCGGGCCGGCGAGGCGGTGTTCGTACTGCCTCAGGGCACCATCCCCCGTGGCGAGGCCTTCTTCGACCCGGTGCTGTTCGGCAAGACCGGGGCCGCCCGCCTGGCCGCCGATACCGGTGCGACGGTTATCCCTATAGCCGTGTGGGGAACCGAAATGGTGTGGCCCCGTTCGGCCAAGGTGCCGAACGTGACCGCCATCCAGCATCCGCCCCGGGTGATCGTGACCGTGGGGCCACCGGTCGCCATGGGGGGAACCGACATGGTGGCCGATACGGCCATGCTGATGGGCACCATCGCCGACATGCTGCCGGCTGAGGCCCGGGAGGTGCATGTGCCGACCGACGAGGAACTGGCCGCCACCCGACCTTCGGCGTGACCATCCGTCCGACCTCAGCGTCCCGTTCGGGTTCAGCGTCCCGTTCGGGTTCACCAACGCTGGGTGTCCGGGCCCAGGCTGCGGTGGCGTCCGCCGCCACGGTCAACCGTCTCTCCCGGGCCTTGGGCCGCGGCAGCGGCACGGTGGCCGGAGGCCGTATCGGTCTGATGGTCGACCCCAGTCTGTTGGCCGCCTTGACTGTCGGCCGGCACGTGGTGCTGGTCTCGGGGACCAACGGCAAGACCACCACCACGCGACTGCTGAGTGCCGCGCTGTCCGGCCTCGACGGCATGGGCACCGTAGTGAGCAACGAAACCGGGGCCAACATGCCCGCCGGTCATGTGGCCGCCCTGGCCGGAGCCCCTGATGCTTCGGTGGCCGTGCTGGAGGTCGATGAGGGCTACCTGGGGCGCCTGGTGGAGGAGACCTCGCCTGAGGTGATCGTGCTACTCAACCTGTCGAGGGATCAGCTCGATCGGATCGCCGAGGTGCGGATGCTGGTTGATCGGTGGCGCACCGCTCTTGGGGGACTCAGCCCGACGGGACTCCCATCGTTGCCCACTGGATCCTCGACCACTGGATCCTCGACCACTGGATCCTCGACCCCTCGAGC
>JBAXCY010000032.1:0-19916 GCA_037141235.1 Acidimicrobiales bacterium
CGGGTGGATCCAGGACCACTCGATCCCGAACAGACCCTGTTCAGCGCACTGGAGACGACCGGCTGGACCCCCCCGAACCGAGCACCTAGATCTACGAAGGAACCAACCAGATCCAGCCGGTGGTCATCGCCAAGGGGCTGCTCGGATAACTGCCCGACCAGGGTCATCGGACCTCGGGAATGTAGCGACAATGAAACGACTGTCGTGTACACTTTTGCTATGGAAGTCGGGATCAGAGAGTTGCGGGGCCGTTTGAGCGACTACCTGGATCGCGTCCGCGAAGGTGACGAGCTGGTAGTGACGGACCGAGGCAGAGCGTTCGCTCGGATCGTGCCCATCGCCGGGGGCCGGGCGCTCGACCGAGCAATCGCCGAAGGGCTCGTCACTTCGGCCAGCCCGGCAGCCCGGTCCAGGCCCTCGCAACGCACCACGAGCCGCGGCACGGTAAGTGACCTGGTGGCTGAGCAGAGGCGTTGATCGTCTACTTCGACACCTCGGCACTCCTGCCCATCATCATCGAGGAGGCGGCGAGTCAGTCGGCAGCACGACTTTGGGATGTAGCCGATCGAGTGGTCTCTTCACGGCTGAGCTATCCCGAGGGACGGGCAGCCTTGGCCATGGCCGCTCGTATGGGGCGGATCGACGAGTCAGAGTTGCGGTCAGCCGTCGACGACTTCGAGGCCCTCTTCGAACAGCTCGACCTCGTCGAGGTGACGGAGCGAGTTTCGCGAAGTGCCGGAGGGTTGGCTGAAGAGTTCGGCCTGCGAGGGTACGACGCTGTGCACCTCGCTTCCGCACGGCAAGTAGCCGATTCGGAGCTGGTACTGGCCGCAAGTGACCGCAACCTGGTCGCCGCCGCTCGAGCGCTCGGCCTCGCAACGGCCAACTTGGTGGCCTAGGCCTATTGGGTTGCACCCGGCTCGGTCAGTCGGCGGCACCATGTGTGGAGGGTGGGCAGGTCCCGTGGAGGGAGCCCATCTGCGACCGGGAGACAGTGAAGACCGTGACCCCTCGGGTGGTGATGGCCAAGAAGGTGCTCGGCTGACCGCCGACCACTGACGTGGTCAGGCAAGCCAGCAGTACCGTGGGGCCATGACGCACGAAACGGCAATCCCCGCGCCTCCCCGATCAGCATCGTCGGTCGGCGGCCAGTTCACGGTGCACGGGCTGCGGGTCTCGTACTTCACCCGCAAGGTGACCGGCTACCTCGACCACGCTGGCCTGGCTTGGGGCCTACAGCCGTCGCTGGGGGCGAACATGGCCGCCATGGAGGCCGGATGGAGCGGCGGCATCCCGGTGGTGGAAAGCCCTGACGGCACGCTCATGTGGGACTCGACCTCGGTCATCCTTCACCTGGACACCCGGTTCCCCGAACGATCGGTCCGCCCGTCCGACCCGGTGCTGGCCTTTTTGGACGCGCTCATGGATGACTTCTCCGACGAGTGGTTCTACCGCCACGCGGTCGGCAGTCGCTGGCTGTTCGAGGAGAACCGGGTCAGCGGCAGCCTGGACATCGCCCGCGAGGGCCGATACGAACTCGGCACCCCGTTCGACCTCACCCGAGAGTTCGTCACCGGAGCCATGACCGCCTGTCTCCCTCGGTTGGGCACCACCCCGGACAACATCGACGCCTGGATCGCCGACTCGCTGCAGCCGTGGCAGCGGGTATTCGGGGCCCATGTGGCTGAGCACGGCTTCCTGTTGGGACGCCGCCCGTCTCTGGCCGACTTCGCCTTCTTCGGGGGGAACGCCGCTCACTTCGCCAACGACCCGGTGTGCATCCGGTGGACCGAGGAGTCGTCGACGGCGGTGTTCGACCACACCCGGTCTCTCCAGGTCCCGGGGAGCCAGCCGTTGGGTGAGTGGTTCGCCGGTTCGGGTGACGCTCTGGTCACCGTTGATGACCTGCCCACCACGCTGGTCGCGGTCCTGGCTGAGGCCGGACGCCACTATCTGCCGTGGGTGGCATCGGCCACCGTCGACGGCACCGCCACCGTGCAGTTCGAGAGCGGGCCCACTGCTCAGATCGCCACCACGGGCTTCCTGGATACAGCACGGGGCGTGCTGCTGGCTCGATATGTGGCGTCCCGGTGCCCGGAGCTCGACGGGGTGCTCGAGCAGGCAGGGATCCTCCAGTGGTTCGCCGACTTCACCGACCAGGCCACCGAGGTGCCTGATGCTTTCTTGCCGCCGCAGCCCGCAGACAACCGTCCGTATCCGGGCGGAGCCTGACTTGGCTCACGCGCATCCCCACCGAATGCGCACCTCTGGCCCGATCACCCCGGTGATGGCAACTTGTGTCAAGATCACTGTCAGAACTTCGACGGTGCAGCACGTGCATCCACGCCACCAAGGGAGCCCTGGCTATGACGCCATCTGGAGTGAAGATCGACGCATTCGAGATCCCCGACGAGCTCATCGACCACTCGGTCCCAGTGCTCCGCACGGCAGAGGGGATCGAGTTCGTGCGGACCCCTGACGATCGGTTTGACGGACTCGAGGGCTACCCCTTCGTACCCCGCTACCTCGAGGTCGATGGACTGCGAGTGCACTACGTCGACGAAGGACCAGCAGACGGACCGCTCATCGTTCTGATGCACGGCCAACCGACCTGGTCCTATCTCTATCGGACCATGATCCCGCTACTGGTCGACGCCGGCATGCGCGTAGTGGCCTGGGACAACATCGGCTTCGGGCGCTCCGACAAGCCGATCGATCCAATGATCCACACCTATCTCCGCCACGTCACCTGGTTCCATCAGATCATCGAGCGCCTGGATCTTGTGGACATCACCCTGTTCTGTCAGGACTGGGGTGGGGTGATCGGACTGCGGGTCGTAGCCGAAGACCCTGACCGCTTCGTCCGGGTAGTAGCCGCCAACACCGGATTGATCGAAGCCTCGGCGCTTTCGACCGGTGGGGAGCCTCCTATCACTCTGCCGTCCATCGCGGTGATGGGAACCGAACGCCGCGGCTTCATCGAGGCGGCCAGCGCAGATGACCCCACGTCGATGAACTTCCGGGACGGGTTCCAGTGGTGGATCGACTTCGCCCTCCATTCAGCCTACTTCGGCGTGGGTGAGTTCGTCTTCGCCACCACCCGGGGCAAGGTATCGGCCGAGGTCATGGCCGGCTACGACGCCCCGTTTCCGTCGTTCATCTACCAGATGGCACCGCACGCCTTTCCGGCCATGGTGCCCACCATCGGCGACAGCAATGCCGCGGCATGGGATGCCCTAGGTCGGTTCGACAGACCATTCCTCTATCTGGGCGGCGACTTCGACACCATCGGCAGTCGAGCGGTCCAAGAGCGCCACACGGCCCACATCCCGGGCGCAGCTGGCCAGTCCCATGAGCGCTTCGCCGTCGGGCACTTCATCCAAGAGGAGATGGGGCCGGTCATGGTCGAGCGGATTCTTGGCTTCATAGCGGCCAACCCAGGCTGACGCAGGGAGCCAGGGAGGCTGACCCAGGGAGCCAGCGAGGCTGACGCAGGGAGCCAGCGAGGCTGACGCAGGGAGCCAACGAAGACTCGATGTTGCCCGAAATCGGGTATGCCCCATGTCATTTGGGGATTTCTCCTACCATTTTGGTCGTTGAAGTGGCAAAATGACAAAGTCCGTTGCGCAGTCGACCTGAAGAGACCGAGTGGGCTCAAGGTCGGAGTGTGATCTGCCGATACCCCAAAAGCACATTTGACGACTGAATCCAGGAGACCCGCACCATGAACCCCGATACGACCGCAATGATCCTGGTCGGATTCCAAAACGACTACTTCGCGCAAGACGGTGTGCTGCGGGGCGTGGTCGAAGACTCTGCCAGCGTGGACTCCGTGCTCGCCAACACCGTCGCCTTCATCACGGCCATGGCTGATTCCGGGGTAACCATGATCGCCACTCCTATCGTCTTGACCGCCGACTATCGCGCCATGGCCAATCCCGTAGGAATCCTCAACACCATGAAGGAAGCGGGGGCGTTCACGGAAGGTTCCGTGGGAGCCAAGACGATTCCCGAGATCCTCGCCTTCGGAGACCGGATCCAGTACGTCACCGGCAAGGTCGGGTTCAACGCATTCGCCAATACGGCACTGGCCGATGTGCTGCAAGACAAAGGCATCACCGATGTCCTCGTGGCCGGTCAGGTCACGTCATTGTGCATCGACTCGACAGGCCGGGCCGCCTACGAGCGCGGCTACGACGTCACCATCCTGGCCGACTGCACGTCATCTCGGACAACGACCGAGCACGACTTCTTTTGTGATGTGGTATTCCCTCTCTACGGTCGGGCGAAGACGACCGCTGACGTCCTCAACGAGTTGATGGAGTCCGCTACGTGACGCGCGACACGCCATGAGCAATGGCGCCGACCGCAGCCGGCATCCGACAGTGACCTCTCTGGCCATGGATCTCCATGTCCAGGCGACACAGAAGTTGACCGAGGCACTGGTCGACTCCGAGCACCGCATGCGACGCCGGGTCGAGCTCCTGGCCGACGTCGTCTTTGAGACGGATGACGACGGCAACTTGATCTTCCTCAACGAAGCCTGGCAGACCCTGGTAGGCCGCGAGGCCAAGAGTTGCCTAGGCGCCCAACTATCCGAGTTCTTCCCACCCGAGAACCGTCCGGCATTCATCGACTTCCTGCGCCTCGAAACATCTGGCTCCAAGCGTCTGCGCACCTATCTGCGCCGGGACGACGGGACCCTGGTTTGGACCTCGTTGTCCGCGAGGCGCATCCCCACCGGCGGGATAGTCGGCGTGCTGCACGATGCGACGGTGGAGAAGGAGAGCCAGGACCGGCTGGCCATGCTGTCGATGGTGGCGAGTTCCACCGACAACATGGTGGTGATCACGGATGCTGATGGGGTCATCGACTGGGTGAATCCGGCGTTCGAAGCCCGCACCGGATACGCCATGGATGCGGCACGGGGATGCACCCCGGGGTCGCTCCTACAGGGACCAGGTACTGACCTGGCCACAGTGGCCCGGATCGCCGAAGCGCTCGAGCAGAACCAGTCGGTGAGCGCGGAGATCCTTAACTACACCATCGACGGTGATCCGTACTGGGTGATGTTGCAGATCTCCCCGGTATTCGACTCTGACGGACGGGTCGACCGCTATGTGTCGGTCCAGTCGGACTCGACCGAACGCAAGCGGCACGAACAGGAGATCCTCGAGCAGAAGGCAGCGCTGGAGGGCCGGGTGCAGACTCGGACCGCCGAGCTTCGTACCGCCAAGGATGTGGCGGAGCGAGCGGTCCTGGCCAAGAGCGCATTCATCGCCAACGTCAGCCACGAGATCCGCACTCCGTTGAATGCCATTATCGGCCTTTCCCACCTGTGCCTCAAGACTGAACTCGAACCCAAGCAGCACGACTACATCATCAAGACCGAGGCCGCCGCAAAAAACCTGATGCGGATCGTCGACGATCTCCTCGACTTCTCCCAGATCGAAGTCGGCGCCCGGGTGCTGGAGCACGCACCGTTCGCCCTGGCCACCGTGATCGGAAACGTCGATGCCATCATCGGCACGCTGGCCCGCGAAAAGGGTCTGGGGTTCTCAACCGATACGACCGCCACCTTGCCGACACATCTAATTGGCGACCCACTGCGCCTCGAGCAGGTTCTGCTCAATCTGGTGGGCAATGCTGTCAAGTTCACCCATCGAGGGGCAATCCGCATCGCCATTGGCATCGAGGCCGCAGATGACCGCTCAGTGACGCTCGAATTCAGGGTCCACGACACGGGGATCGGTCTCACCCAGGCCCAGATCGACCCACTGTTCCAGGCATTCTCCCAAGCCGACGAATCCACGGCACGCCACTACGGAGGAACTGGGTTGGGGCTGGCCATTTCGAAGCGTCTGGTGGAGCAACTCGGTGGACATATGGGCGTGTCCAGCATGCCCGGTGCCGGGAGCACCTTCTTCTTCACGGCGATGTTCTCGTCAGTGGAAGAAAGGATCGCCCCGGGGGGGCTGGCCGAGGGCCGAGCGAGGATTGCCGAACCGTTGAGTGAAATATCCCGGATAGCGGGTTCACACATCCTGGTAGCCGAGGACGATCCGTCCAATCAGCAGGTCGCCATCGAGCTCCTGGAAGCAGTGGGCGTGAGGGCGACAGTGGTGGGGAACGGGTTGGAGGTACTGGAGAAGCTGGCCGATGGGGAGACGTTCGACGCGGTGCTTATGGACGTCTTCATGCCGGGGCTTGACGGCCTAGAGACCACCAGACGGATCCGGGCTACTCCTGCATCGGACGGTATCGTGATCATCGCCATGACGGCTGCTGTCAGCGAGGCAGAGCAGGAGGCTTGCATAGCGGCCGGTATGGACGACTACGAACCCAAACCGATCGAACCGGACCGACTGTATGCCACGTTGATCAAGTGGCTACCCGACCGCAGGGCAGTTCCGACCCTGCAGGTGCTGGAGCGGAGTACGGACGAAACTCCGGTGGACGTCGATCAATCCGTACTGGCCCGTCTGGTCAACGACGACCCTGAGAAGATCCAGAAGTTCACCACCAAGTTCTTAGAGACTACGCAGGTAATTTTGGACGAGATGGTGGAGGTTGGCGTGCGGGGGGATCTGGCCTCACTCGGAAGTCTGGCTCATCGGCTGAAGTCTGCGTGTGCTTCTATGGGAGCAGCAGGCATGGCGATCCTCTGTGCCGATCTGGGGAAGGCAACCCACAAGGGAGCCACTGAGGACGCCCGGAAGATACTTGCAGATCTGCTCGGAGTGTTCGAACGGGTGACCGTGACCCTGACATCCGAGGCATCAGTCGGATGAGCGCGTTCGCGGCGGTCGGTTCGCCCATGCCGTCACCGCGCTCCTTGCGGGTCCTAGTCGTTGACGATGACGAGTTCATGTTGGATGTGGCCAGCGAACTGCTGCTTCAGATGGGGATCACTGACGTACGACGGGCCAGTGACGGGGCCGAGGCGCTGAAATCCATCGGTAATGCGTTCCTGCATCCAGACGTCATTCTGTGTGACCTCGACATGGCCGGTATGGACGGATTCGTGCTCATACGCCACTTGGCCGACAGACTGTATTCGGGCTCAGTGATCATCATGTCGGGATCTGACGAGCGGGTCCTCACCTCCGTGACCGAACTGGGGCGTGAGCACGGGCTGCAGCTGGTGGACTCCTTGACCAAGCCCTTGGACCCGAAGCGCTTGTCCCAAGCCTTCGATCGGGTCTCGGCCAGGAATGCCCAGATTGTCTCCCCTGATCTGAAGCCCGAACAGAACGGGTTCATCCCTGATTGGGCCGGAGACGCGCTGTCCCCCGTTGCGGTCCGCCTCGGGATCGACTCGGGGTGCGTGGAGATCGCCGTCCAACCCAAGGTGAGGCTGTCGGATCGCCATGTCGTCGGTGCTGAGGCTCTCCTGCGGTGGCGCGACCCCAAACGGGGCATCTTGTCGCCTATGGCCATCGTGCCCGCAGCAGAATCCTACGGCCTGATCGATGATCTGGCCTTGGCTGTCTACCGGCTCTCGGTCGACGCGCTCGCCGACTGGCGCCGCGAGGGCCACGACCTGAAGATCTCGGTCAACCTTTCAGCCAAGAATCTGACAACTCTGGCCTTCCCCGAGGTGCTTGCGGCCATGGCCAAAGAGGCCGGCGTAGAGACGGGCTGCATCACGCTGGAGATCACCGAGAGCCGCCTGCTCGAAAACCTGTCCACCAGCCTGGAGGTGATCGGCCGCCTCCGACTTATGGGGTTCAACATGTCGATCGATGACTTCGGCACCGGTTACGCCAGCATGGCCAATCTGAAGTCTCTGCCGTTCACTGAGCTCAAGATCGACCGATCCTTCGTCTACGGAGCACTTAACGACACCAACGACCGGGCTTCGCAGGTCATCCTCGGTTGCAGCATCGAGCTCGGCCATGCGCTCCAGCTCGACGTAGTGGCCGAAGGGGTCGAAACCGCGGAGGAGTGGAACCTGCTGGAGGCACTGGGCTGTGATGAGATCCAGGGATACTTCGTGGCCAAGCCCATGCACCCCGGCGACTTCGTAGCTTGGAAGACGGCGTGGGACGCCAATCCGCCTGAGCGCCGTGTCGTCCGCCCAGCCGGTGGCCCCGCCTGGAGGGCCTGAGTCCAGCGTCAGGCGGCATCCGCTCGATGCCGCATCGCCCAGCCTGGGCCTCGCAGTACGTAGGACAAGCGTTCAGCCCATCCGGTGGAGGATCCAATGTCGCGGGCCATGTCCACATACTCGTGGGTGGCGATGCGCGCGGGGTTGTGCGTGTCGATGTTGGTGGTGAGGCCGTACACGACGGGCTCTCGTTCGAGTTCGAAGGTTCCGAACATCCGGTCCCAGATGATCAGGATCCCCCCGTGGTTACGGTCGAGGTACTGGCTGTTCGATCCGTGGTGGACCCGGTGGTGGGACGGTGAGTTGAGCGTGCTCTCGGCCTGCCCGATCCGGCGGATGGCCTCAGTATGGACCCAGAACTGGTAGATCAGGTTGACGCTCCTGGCGGTGGCCACTGCTTCGGGGGGAATGCCGAACAGGCAGAGAAGCCCATAGGGGAGCGCGGTCCCGAGGGCATCGGCGACGGGCTGACGCAGTGCGGTCGACAGGTTGTACCGCTCGCTGGAGTGGTGTACCTCGTGTACGGCCCACATGTACCGGCTGGTGTGCATGAACCGGTGGTTCCAGTAGTAGATGAAGTCCCAACCGACGATGGCCGCACCCAGAACCAGTGGCCCGTTGCCGAGGGAGGGGACGAGCCGCCGCTGCCACATCTTCTGCGGTGTCAGGGCTGCGCTCCACGCGGTAGTGATGGCCACTCCGCCGGCGGCGATGGCGACCACCCCGCCGGTCGATGCCAGCCGGCGAGTAGTGGAAGAACCATCGGAATGCCTGGCGTCTTCGCTAGTGCCGGCCTCTCTGACCACACCAGCGGGGGTCTGCCTGGCGACCGCGACGTCGTTGCTGGTAGCGACCGACTCGGGGCGACGCCAGTTGGAAGAGCGTCGGGCAACCACGTCGGCGACAGTGGTGACCGCGGCTGCCCCGATAGCCACTGCGACTGCTGCCTTGGCGAATCGGCCCCGTCCAGGGGTGATCGGACGCAGGAGCCGGGGTACCACGAAGGGGGCAAGCAGACTCAGGTTGCCCATGGCCAGGCTGGCCAACGTGTCCCTCGGTTCGTAATCACCGGCTGCTGGAGCACCGCCTCGGGCCAGCCTACGGCGCTGAGCCAGGTATTCGGCGCCCATGGCTACGAAGTACGCGGGCACGGCCACCACAGTGAGATCCACGGTGGTAGTGCCCCGACGAGCGGGCCTGGTCACTGATGACCTACCCAATCACCAGTGGACGGAACCGGTCGCCGCACGGTCAGCTGGCCTGTTTGATGGTGACGGTGAACCCCGGAAACTGACCGGGCTTGGGAGCGGGGACAACGGCCGTCTTGTTGCCGGCGAACTGATCGGCCAACTGGACCACGGTGTAGAACTGCACGATGGGCCAGAACCGCTGGGGTGCGGCATCGCTGGCCTGGCAGCCGTTCATGCCCAGCTTGGCCAGGCTCGGCGACACCAGGTGGGCGTCGATGGCATACGAGATGAGGCCACCACCTGAGCGGATCCCCTCGCAGATGTCGGTATAGGTGTTATGGCCCGCTCCGGAGATCTCGACCAGCACTTTGGGGCCGGTGAACGCCTGGTAGGTCTTCTTCACGGTGGCTGGAGTGACGACGTTGTCCCCTTGGGCGACGATCAGCATCACCGGCTTCGATGAGGGCGTGCCGGTCGGCCCGACTGGCGCCCAGCCGATTGCGGTCTTCAGGGCGGGTGCGGCAAGGCCATTGAATGCCGTGCCGCCGCCCGCGGAGTGCCCGACGGCAGCCACCTTGGTGGTATCCACGGAACTGGCCAACGGCGACGCAGGATCTGACGATGCATGCTCGACCGCAGTAAGCGAGGCGTCCATGATGGCGGTGTCGTCAGTGGCCGAGGGCCGGGTCTTGGACTGCAGGGCCTGCGCGGCTAGTCCCCGCTCGAGGTAGTCGGCACTGACGACGACGTAGCCCCACGAGGCGATCCCCGCCAAGAGCGACGAGTAGTAGAGCCGCTCGCCGCCGTAGCCGTGGCTGAACAGCACTACGGGGAACGGACCCTTGGGCGAGGCCGGGGGATCGGCGTAGGCCGCAACGGTGGTGGTGGTGTTGTACTTGGCCGGCAGGATCCCTTGCAGGGCGGTGGGCAGGGTGACGGCCTCGGTGTAGCTGAACGGTGGATGGCTGGCTACTTTGGCCTCATCGGCCGGGTAGTAGACGGTGGCGTAGCGCTCGCCGAAGACCGGGCCGGCCGAGCCCAGGTCGACCGTGGTGACGCCGACCTTGTCGGGCCCGGTGTGCTGATAGGCGGGCACCTGCGTGGTGGTCGGCGGGGTGGCCTGGGACGATGAGCATCCTGCGGCCAGGGCCGACGCGGCCACTCCCACGCAGACCAGCGTCTTGGACAGTCTCAACGGATTCCTCCTCTTGCCTAGTGTCCCTTGGTCGATGCACTCATTAAGCACTACGCGCAGCAAGCGATGGCGGGGACCGGACGGCATCCCCACCGTCCACACCACGGACAATATCCCACGGACTCCGGATGGCTCCGTGGTCGTCAGGGCCATCAACCGCACCGTGCTGGATTGAAGAGACCCCCACCGGACGCTGGCGGTCACACCGAGGTTCCCCCCGCCAAGCGTGAGGCTGTGGATGGAGCCCGTCCGCCGTGACCCACGAGACCAGATCGATAGAACAGGTTCTATACTTCTGGCGCCGGGCCAGCGCGTCGAGCCGCCAACTTGCGGTCGTCACTCCCCGACAGCCACCATCCAGAAGTCACGATCCAGTACTCACGATCCAAAACTCCCAAGGGGGAACCACCATGGCCCAGCCGGTCATCGTCGAAGCAGTCCGCACTCCGATCGGAAAGCGCAACGGTTGGCTTTCGGGATTCCACGCCGCCGAGCTGCTGGGCAAGGCCCAGGTGGAGTTGGTGAAGAAAGCCGGGGTCGACCCTGCCAGTGTCGAGCAGATCGTCGGTGGGTGCGTCACCCAGGCCGGCGAGCAGGCCTCCAACGTCACCCGCACGGCTTGGCTGAGCCAGGGCATGCCCTATGAGACAGCGGCCACCACGGTCGACTGCCAGTGTGGCTCGGCGCAGCAGGCCAACAACTTCATCGCCAACCTGATCAGCGCTGATGCCATCCACTCCGGCATCGCCTGCGGTGTCGAGGCCATGAGCCGAGTCGGTCTCGGGGCCAACGCCTTCAATGGACCGGGCCGGTCGCGTCCCGAAGAGTTTCCCTGGGACATGCCCGACCAGTTCAACGCAGCCGAGCGGATCGCCCAGAAGTACGGCATCACCCGTGAAGACGTCGACTGGCTGGGCTACGAGTCGCAGCGCAAGGCGGCTGTGGCCGTAGCTGAAGGGCGCTTCGACCGGGAGATCGTGCCGCTGGAGGCCCCAGTGATGGGCGCCGACGGCCCCACCGGTGAGATGACCATGGTTGCTCGTGACCAAGGCCCTCGTGAGACCACCAAGGAAGGCCTCGCCAACCTGAAGACGGTGCTGCCTGACGGGATGCACTCAGCTGGAAACAGCTCGCAGATCTCGGACGGGGCCGCAGCTGTGCTGTGGATGTCCCAGGAGCGTGCCGGCCAAGCCGGACTGCGTCCTCGGGCCCGCATCGTGGCCCAGACCCTGGTCGGCTCCGATCCCTATTACCACCTCGATGGTCCGGTGGCCGCTACTGCTGACGTGCTGAAGAAGGCCGGTATGACCATGGCCGACATCGATATCTTCGAGGTCAACGAGGCGTTCGCCTCGGTCGTCATGTCGTGGGGCAAGACCCATGAGGTCGATTGGGACAAGGTCAACGTCAACGGCGGTGCCATCGCCTTGGGCCACCCGGTCGGCTCAACCGGTGCCCGCCTGATCACCACGGCCCTCCACGAACTCGAGCGGTCGGACAAGAACCTGGCGCTGATCACCATGTGCTGTGGCGGTGCACTGGCCACCGGCACCATCATCGAGCGGATCTGAGGACACCATGATCGAGACCGAGCACCTGAACTTCGAGGTCGTCGGCACCACCGCCATCGTGACCATGAACCGGCCTGAGGCCAAGAACTCGTTATCGGGGCCGATGCTGGTCGGCATGGTCGACGCCTGGATGGAGATCGACAGCAACGAGGACATCCGCTGCGCCATCTTGACCGGCGCTGGCGGCACGTTCTGTTCGGGCATGGACCTGAAGTCGATGTCCGGGCCGGGCAACGAGGAGGTGGCGGCCCGGATGGCGGCCGACCCGGACCTGCACTGGAAGGCCCTGCTGCGTCATTATCAACTGCGCAAGCCGCTGATCGCCGCCGTCGAGGGCTATGCCGTCGCTGGGGGGACCGAGATCCTGCAGGGCACCGACATCCGGGTGGCCGGTGAGAGCGCCACCTTCGGTCTGTTTGAGGCCAAGCGGGGCCTCTACCCGCTGGGCGGCTCGGTGGTCCGCCTGGTCCGCCAAATCCCCTACACCGTGGCCATGGACCTGCTGCTTACCGCTCGGCGCATGGGCGCTCCTGAGGCCAAAGAGGTCGGCCTGATCGGCTACGTGGTTCCCGATGGCACCGCCCTCGACAAGGCACTCGAGATCGCTGCGGTCATCGGGGCCAACGGCCCCCTGGCCGTCGAAGCTATCAAGACCTCGTTGCGGGTCACCGACGGGATGTCCGTGGCTGACGCACTGGCCGCCGACCTGGAGATCGGCTGGCCCATCTTCAGCTCCGAGGACGCCGCTGAGGGCATGCTGGCCTTTGCCGAAAAGCGCCTCCCGGAGTACAAACGCAAGTGAGCAGTCTGGCTGGCGGACGCCACCCCATCTCGTTCCCCGACGACCACCCGGACACGGCTCGGCTTCGGCTGGCCGAGGCCCTGCGGCCCCTGATCACCATGACGGTGTCGGGCACGCCCGACGACGATGCGTTCATGGTGGTGGCTGAGGCCGTGGAACGTCTCACGGCCGAGATGGCGGCCGGAGCCAGTACTCGGCGTCGGATTCGCCAGCCACCGGACGCCGACCGGCCTACGGTCGAATACTTTCCCACCAGCCCCATCGCCGGGATCCTCAATCCGATCGCCCCGCCAGTGCGGCTCGAGGTGGTCGACGGTGTGGACGGTGCCCCACCCGAAGTCGTAGCCACCGCATACTTCGACTATCCCTACGAGGGCCCGCCCAGTTGTGTCCATGGCGGAGTGATCGCCGCCACCTTCGACGAGATCCTCGGGGCGGCCATCATGGTCTCGGGCAATCCGGGCATGACAGGGACGTTGACCGTGCGGTACCGCAAGCCGACACCGCTGCGCAGCGAACTCCGGCTCGAGGCACGCTTTCTGCGGCGCGAGGGACGCAAGATCCACACGTGGGCCGGGATGTACCACGGGGACGTGCTGACCGCCGAAGCCGACGGTCTGTTTATCGAGGTGATGCCCCACCAGATGCTGGCTATCGCCGAGCAGCACGCCACCGGTCCTGATGACGGACTACTGGCGGCTATGCGCCGCAGTGTCGCTGATGGCGGTCCTCCCGAGGAGAGCTGAACCGCTCCGGCCTGACGGCTGACGAGGCGGTGGTCATCGACCATCGCGCCAGCTGCCGGCCAGCTGCCGGCCACCTGCCGGCCACTTGCCGGCCACGTGCCGGTCGACTGCCGGGTACCAGTTGGCTCACCGGTTGGCTCACCAGTCCGGTCTGGTCAGATCTTCTCTCGACCTTCCCAGTACGGGTCGCGGAGCTTGCGCTTGTAGAGCTTGCCGTTGGGATCGCGAGGCATCGAGTTGGTGAAGTCGATCGACTTGGGCGTCTTGAACTTGGCCAGACGGGTGGAGCAGAACTCGAGGATCTCGGCGGCCAGTTCGTCGGACGCTTCGACACCTTCGGCCGGCTCGATGACGGCCTTGATCTCTTCGCCCCAGTCGGCGTTGGGGATGCCGAAGACGGCGACGTCACCGACCTTGGAGAAGCCGAGGAGCACGTTCTCGATCTCGGCCGGGTAGATGTTGGCCCCGCCCGAAATGATCATGTCGATCTTGCGGTCCCGCAGGAAGAGATAGCCGTCTTCGTCGATGAGTCCGACGTCGCCCACCGTGAAGAACTTGCCTATCCGGTTGCCCTTGGTCTTCTTCTCATCCTTGTGGTACTCGAAGTCGCCCGTCTGCATCGACATGTAGACCGTGCCGATGACGTTGGGCTCTTCGATCTTGTTGGCGTCGTCATCGAAGATGGCGATCTCCGAAATCGGCCATGCCCGCCCGACGGTGCCGGGCTTGGTGAGCCACTCCTGGGCGGTGACGAGCGTGCCTCCGCCCTCAGACGCGGCGTAGTACTCGTCGATGGCATCGCCCCACCAGGCGATCATCTGGTGCTTGACGTCTACCGGGCACGGGGCCGCCGCGTGGATCATGTGCCGCAGCGACGACACGTCGTACTGGGACCGGGTCTCCTCGGGCAGGGCCAGGAGGCGGTGGAACTGAGTGGGGACCATGTGCGAGGTGGTGACCTTGTACTCCTGGATGAGCCGCAGCATGTCCTCGGGCAGCCACTTGTCCATGATCACCAGGGTGTGGCCCAGGTGGATCGAGGCACCCGAGAAGCGCAGGACAGCCGTGTGGTAGAGCGGCGAGCCCACGATGTGGACGTTGTCGTCCTGAGGCTGGATATTGAAGAGGAAGAGGATGCCAGCCTGACTGAGGGCCGCCTCTTCGGGGGAGAGACCGCTGAGGGGACGGAAGACGCCCTTGGGGTTGCCGGTGGTCCCCGAGGTGTAGTTCATGACGTCGCCGATGGTGCGACCCTCGGGATCGGTGGTCGGCTGCGAACCGCGCATCCGGTCATAAGAACCGAAGCCCGGGATGTCCCCGACGCCGAAGCAGATGGACGAAGGGAGCTCGGCCTCTTCGGCTGCGTCGAGGGCGATGTCGGCGAACCGCTCGTGGGCGATGAACGCCTTGGCCCCCGAGTCCTTGAGGATGTACGCGACCTCGGTGCCGATGAGGTGATGGTTGATCGGCACCAGGTACCAGCCGGCCTGCAGGGCGGCCAGGTACAGATCGAACATTTCGACCCCATTGGGGAGGAGGGTGGCCACGACGTCCCCGGGCTGGAGGTTGAGTCCCCTGAGGCCGTGCACCACCTGGTTGGCTCGACCGAGCAGCTCACCAGAGGTGAACTCAGTCCCGTCGGGGGCCACCAGGGCCAGATGCTCTGGTTGCTCGTGTGCCAGTGCCCAGAAGCCGAGATCGCCCATGTGGTCGCATTCTCCTGTATCTATGTGCCTGTGGCTGTATGCCTGTGGCCGTATGCCTGCGGTGTCGTTGATCGGCTGTGCATTCGCCGGTTCCTCCGGTTCCAAGAGCCCTGTCGGGGTCCGGTGACGGGGGAGCGGGGTGGCGCCGACCCGGTGGGGACGCTAGAACAGGTTCCAGTAGACGGTCAACCTCCCTGGAGGCGGCGTGCACCCGAGGTGGCGCCTCCACTGCGGGGAGAGTCGACCGTCGGGTCCACCAAGGCGACACTGGTCGCCGACAGCAACTGACTACATGAGGAGCCACACGCCATGACTGCATTCCTGGACGGCAAGGTCGTCGCCATCACCGGTGCCGGAGGGGGTATCGGCCGAGCCGTAGCCCTGGCTGCGGCATCCGAGGGGGCGAAGGTGGTCGTAGCCGACATCGGCGTAGGTATGGCTGGTGAAGATCCCAAGAGCGAGGTGGCCGAGGCCCTTGTGGCCGAAATCGTGGCTGGCGGCGGCGAGGCAGTGGCCGTGGCTGAAAGCGTGACCACCCTGGACGGTGGAGAGAAGATCGTGGGCGCCGGTGTCGAGCGCTGGGGTCGCATCGACGGTGTGGTCGCCGTGGCTGGCATCCTGCGCGAGCGCATGCTGTTCAACATGGCTGAGGACGAGTGGGATGCAGTCATCGAGACCCACCTGAAAGGACACTTCACCGTGTTCCGAGCTGCCTCGGCCATCATGCGCAAGCAGGAGGGCGGCGGCTCGTTGGTCGCCTTCACTTCGGGTGCATTCGCGGGCAGCGTGGCCCAGGCCAACTATGCCGCGGCCAAGGGCGGCATCGTGTCGCTGGTCCGGTCCGCAGCGGCCGGCCTCCACCGCTACGGCATCACCGCCAACGCCATCGCTCCGGTGGCGCGCACCCGGATGTCGGCCAATGTGCCCATGGACCTTGCCGAGATGGGTGACCCCGAAGATGTGGCCCCGATGGTGGTGTACCTGTTGTCGGACCGCGCCAAGCACGTGACTGGGCAGGTCTACACGTCAGTTGGTCCGAAGATCGCGGTATGGAATCAGCCCCGTGAGGTCCGAGCCATGTATGCCGACGGTCGATGGACCCCCGAGCAGATCGCTCAGCGGCTCGACTCCACCGTCGGCCAGGAGCGGATGCCCTTGCTCGACCAGCTCGAGGCCTACCGCAAGGCTGCCGAGGAGAAGGCTGCCGCCGAGGCGGCCTCTGCGGGGTAGGTCCCTCGTCGAGCCGGTGGCTGAGGCCGGTGGCTGAGGCCGGTGGCTGAAGCTGGTGGTCGCCGTGAGGCGTCAGGCCTCCGGCAGGTCGGATTCGTCCAACACGCAGAACTCATTGCCTTCGGGATCGGCCAGTACCACCCACGACTCCACGCCGGACTGGCCGATGGAGGTCCGGGTGGCACCGAGCGACTCGAGCCGTTCGGCCTCGCGTTCGTGGTCGTCGGGAACCAAGTCGAGATGGAACCGGTTCTTGGCCTGCTTGGACTCGGGGACTCTGGTGATCAGGAGGGGTCGGGCCCGCCCCTCGACCGCTCCCGAAGCCTAGGCGCAGCACCTGACGCACGCCCGCGGACCAGCTGTCGTGTGGGTCCCAGGGCCTCGACCGGCATCGACATCGACATCGATATCGACATGGGCCAGACCCTTGCTCGGACGGCCGTTCCTATGGAAATTCTCCCTCTCGATTGCCACCACTCGGAGCGCCGCCGTTCGTACAGTGGAGGAGCGCAACGGGCGCATGGCGGTAGTCGTCATGAAACGTCCGCTATCGGAGGTCACTCATGGTTGCTCTGTCCGTCATCCTCGGTGTCGTCGTGGTGCTCCTAGCCGTCCTGGTGGCCGGGCTGCTCCGCAGCCATGCCGACATCCTGAAGGCCCTCCACGACCTCGGTGTCGGGGTCGACGAGACGTCGGCCGGTCCGGGGGAGAGCGGTCACAGTCATGGTGGCGCCTCAGCCTCAGCCTCAGCCTCGGCCCGTCCTGTCCCGGTGCCGTTCACCATGGGACCGCAGCTGCCGGCCGGGCGTGATGCGACCTCGGCCCCGACCATCGCCGGAGTCACCCCTGATGGGAACGCTCTAGCCGTGGCCCCTGCCGGTTCCGGTGGGCTTACCCTTCTCGCCTTCTTGTCGACCGGGTGCTCGTCGTGCGCCGGGTTCTGGGAGTCGTTCCGCACCCCGGCTGAACTGGGGCTGCCAGCCGGTGCCCGGTTGGTGGTGGTCACCAAGGGAGCCGAACGCGAAATCTCAGGCGAGGTGGCCGCCCTGGCGGCACCGGGGCTATCCGTGGTGATGTCCAGCGATGCTTGGACCGACTATGAGGTCCCCGGGTCACCGTTCTTCGTCCTGGTCGACGGGACGAGTGGACGCCGGATCGGCGAAGGCGTGGCCAACCACTTCCGACAGGTAGCCGAGCTGGTGCGTCGGGCCGAGGTCGATGCCACCGCATTCGCTCCCGGGACCCGAGAGGACCGGGAGATCGGGATCGATGGGCCGGCCCGTGAGTCGGCCAACGACCGCGAGCTGATGGACGCCGGCATCCTTCCGGGCGATCCGAGCCTGTATCCGGCATCCCTCGAAGATCTCTATGGGCCCCCTGACGCCCGCATGCCCACATCGACCAGGCACATCCGAGCGGCCGGCTGAAGATGGCCACCTTGGCAGCACATGGGATCGCCGCCGGGCTGCCCGGCGGGTTCGAAGGTCGGATCTTCAAGCGGAGGGGGAACGGACTCGAGGTCCCGTTCGCCGTGGGCCACTTCGCCACCTTCGGCCTGCCCACCGAGGTCGGTGACTTCGGTGGCGGCGCCGTGCATCTGATGGGGGACACCGACGTATTCGCCTCACTGTTCGAGTACGGCCCCGACAGCCTGGGCACCAAGCTCTTCGCCCATCCGGCCATGCCCCGAGCGCTGACGACCGGGGACTTCCGACCCCATGTGCTCCGCAGGGGTCTGGCTGGGCAGTCGGGTTCGCAGTGGTTCTTCACCGAGGCCGGCCGGCCGTTCACGCTCTACGTCGTGCTCGGAAGCCACGCCCGCCGGTCACTCCTCGTCCCGAAGGCGAACGAACTGCTGGGCGGCCTCACCGTTAGTTCGACGGTGCAGCCAGCCAGGACTGGGGCAACATGGAACTGATCGGCCCCTACCTGGCTGCATGCATGCTCTTGGCCGTGGCCGGCGCGGTCAAGACGGTTCGGCCGATGGACACCGCACGTGCACTGGTTGCCGTCATCCCCGTGCCGCTGACGGGGGCACGGCTCCTGGTCCGGGTAGGTGCAGCGGCCGAGGCCGTGGTCGGGGTGGCCGCCATCGTCCATCCAGCACCGGTGACCGCCAGCCTGGTGGCTGTCTCCTACGTCGGCTTCGCCGCATTCGTCACCGTGGTGCTGATCCGGGGTGGCCCGCTGGCCACCTGCGGGTGTTTCGGCACGCCTGACACGCCGGCCACCCGGCTCCACGTCGTGGTTGATCTGGCCCTGGCCACATCGGCGGCGGTGGTGGCCGCCAGCGTGCCTGCGCAGTCGCTGTGGGCACTGCTGTCGAGTCAACCATGGGAAGGGGTTCCACTGATGCTGGTGAGCGTCCTCTGTGCCTGGCTGGTGTACCTCGCCATGACCCGCCTCGGCGAAGTCGGGGCTGCCCGCCGCCTGCTGGGCATCACCCGAGGGGCGGCTACGTGAGCACGACTCTGGTGGAGCGCGCTTCTACGTTTCTCGGCACTCGCTTGTCGCGGCGGAGCTTCATCAACCGGTCGGCCATGGTGGGCAGTGCTATCGCCGTCGGATCCGGAGTCGACCTGCTGCTGAAGCCGGGTACGGCCTATGGGGCCATCTGCACGTGCGCCCACACGTCGTGCGGCTGCGGGACGACCTGCTGCTCAGGGTTTTCGGAGTTCTGCTGCTCCATCAACGACGGCCACAACTACTGTCCGACCGACACCATCATGGGCGGCTGGTGGAAGGCCGACCACTCCTCGTACTGCGGCGGGCCTCGCTACTACATGGACTGCCACGCCACCTGCGACTGCACCACGGGCTGCGGCGGCGGATGGGGATTCTGCGAGCCGGGTTGTGATGGGGCGAACTGCGGGTGCGGTCCGGCCGGGTGCGACTCATGGGTCACCGGGTGTTTCCAGTTCCGCTACGGGCAGTGCAATCAGCAGATCGACTGCATCGGCAGAATCGTCTGCCGGGTGGTGGCCTGCGTCCCTCCGTGGACGATCGACCCGACCTGTACGACCACCCTCGCCGTCGACAACAGCACCGCCGAGATGAACGCGGTGTGCTGGACAACGGACCCACCGGTCCCACCGCCCGCCGCATGTGGGTCCTCGGTCACGGAGTGTCAGGTGAGCGGCCTGGTCTCGAGTGTGAGCGGCAATGGTTACGCCATGGTCACCAGGTTCGGTTCCGTGCTGGCCTATGGGGACTTCGCGCTCCTCGGCGACTTGAGTGGCCAAGCACTCAACCAGCCCATCGTGGGCATGGCCGCCACCCCGTCGGGCCTCGGCTACTGGCTGGTGGCCTCTGATGGCGGCATCTTCGCCATCGGCGATGCTCCGTTCCTCGGCTCCATGGGTGGTT
>JBAXCY010000033.1:0-19520 GCA_037141235.1 Acidimicrobiales bacterium
GTTCCGTCCAGCGAACCGAGCAGTGCGTCTACGGCGCGCTCGGGGTGGGGCATGAGCCCGACTACGTTGCGGCCGGCATTGCAGACCCCGGCGATGTCATCGACCGAGCCGTTGGGGTTGTCCACGTAGCGCAGCACTACCCGATCTTCAGCGCGCAGCTCGGCCAGCGTGTCGGCATCGCAGGTGTAGTTGCCCTCAAAATGGTTGATCGGAATGGACAACTCGGTACCGACCTCCACTCCGTCGGTGAGGGCGGTACGGCCGGACTCGACACGGATGGTCACCGTGGTGCACAAGAACCGCAATCCACGGTTCTTCTGGAGCGCCCCAGGCAGCAGCCCTGCCTCGGTCAATACCTGGAACCCGTTGCAGATCCCTACTACCGGCCCGCCAGCGGCTGCGTAGCCCGCGACCGCCTCCATGACCGGGGAGAACCGAGCGATGGCACCAGGGCGCAGATAGTCACCATGGGCGAACCCGCCGGGCAGGATCAACCCGTCATAGGCGCCCAGCGAAGTTGCTCCGTGCCACACCAGCTCCGCATCACCACCCAGCCGTTCTACGGCATGGACGGCATCGTGCTCGCAGTTCGTCCCCGGAAAGAGGACAACACCGATGCGGGGCGCCATCAGGCGGGCCGGACCGTGACGACGGACTCCTCGATCACCGGATTGGCCAGCAGACGGTCGGCCACCACGGTGGCCTGAGCCAGTGCATCGGCCTCGTCGGCCGCAGCTATGTCGAACCGGAACGACTTGCCAGCTCGCACGCCGGTAACACCGATGAGTCCGAGGGCGGGCAGCGCCCGCTCGATAGTGGCTCCTTGAGGATCGGCGATGCCGTCACGCAGGAGTACCTCGACCTGCACCGAAAATTGCTGGGAGGGGGCCATGGTCAGGCACCGTACCAGTCAGCCAGCGACCGGCCGCAGACACGCTCATAGGCGGCTACGTAGCGGACCGATGTGGCCTCCACGATCTCGCCCGGCAGAGCCGGGGGCGGGGCCTGCTTGTCCCATGGCTGAGCCTCGAGCCAGTCGCGCAGGGGCTGCTTGTCGAACGACGGTGGATTGGTACCCGGGGCGCAGTCGTCGGCCGGCCAGAACCGGGAGGAGTCCGGGGTCAGTACCTCGTCACACAGGGCCAGCTCCCCGTCGATATACCCGAGTTCGAACTTGGTATCGCAGATCACGATGCCCTGCTCCTCGGCTCGGGCCGCCGCCCGGGAGTAAGCGGCCAGACACAGCTCGGCGGCGGCCTCAGCGGCCTCCTTGCCGACCAGGTCGATGGCCTCGGCCATGCCGATGTTGAGGTCGTGTCCCTCGACGGCCTTGGTGGAGGGGGTGAAGATCGGCTCCGGTAGGGCCTGAGCATGCAGCAGCCCGGTGGGCATGGCCATGCCGTGGACCGTACCCTCGCGCTGGTACTCCTTGTAGGCCGAACCGGCCAGGTACCCGCGCACGATGCACTCGATGTCGAGCATGTCTGCCCGCTTTACCAGCATCGACCGGCCGGCCAGATAGGCCAAACCGCCCGGCAGTTCGGCTGCACCTTCAGGGAAGTCGGCGGCATCGGCGCTGATCAGGTGGTTGGGGGCCAGGTCGGACAACTCTTCCAACCACGCCGCCGTCATGGCCGTCAGCACCCGGCCCTTGTCGGGAATGGGCTCTTCCATGATCACGTCGAACGCTGAGATCCGATCAGAGGCGACCATCAAGAGTCGTCCGTCTCCGGCGTCATACAGCTCTCGGACCTTGCCGGACGACAGCAGGGGCAGGGGGGATGGTGTCATGGGGTGAGCTCCTCCAGGGCATCGGTGAAACGGTGGACATGGCGCAGGGTACGGGACAGATCAAAGGCGTCGTCGAGCTCGGCCGGAGTCAGGGTCACCTCCGGATCGGCGTCGAGGATGGCCCGGAAACTCCGGCCTTCCTCCCATGCGGCTCGCGCATCTCGCTGGACGATCCGGTAGGCGGCGTCGCGGCTGAGCCCGCCGCTGACCAGGGCCAGGAGTACTGACTGGCTGAAGACCAGTCCGTGACTGCCTTCGGTGAGGGTGGCCAACGCCCGGTCGGGGTGCAGGACCAGGCCGTCCACCAGGCCGGTCGTCTTCTGCAGCATGTAGAGCGTGAGCATGCTGGCATCGGGTAGGACCACCCGCTCGACCGAGCTGTGTGAGATATCGCGCTCGTGCCACAAGGCCACATCCTCGAGGCCGGCTGACAGGTAGCCCCGCAGTACCCGGGCCAAGCCGCACAGGCGCTCGGACAGGATCGGGTTCCGCTTGTGGGGCATGGCCGAACTGCCCTTCTGTCCAGGCTTGAACGGCTCCTCCACCTCACCGAGCTCGCTGCGGGCCATGTGGCGGATCTCGGTGGCGATCTGCTCGATGGTCGCCCCGACCGACGCACACGCCCACAGAAACTCGGCATGGCGGTCACGGGCCACTACCTGGGTAGCCGGAACCGGTATCAGGCCGAGGGCGGCACACACGTGGGCTTCCACACTGGGATCGATGTTGGAGAAGGTGCCGACGGCGCCGGACAGCTTGCCCACCGCCACCCGCTCGCGAGCTGCTCGCAGCCGCTGGACGTCACGGTCAGCCTGAAGGGCCCACAGGGCGAACTTGGCCCCGAAGGTGGTGGGCTCGGCGTGCATCCCATGGGTGCGCCCGGTTACCGGCACATCGATCGCTTCGTGGGCTCGGGCCTTGCAGGCCCGCACCAGTCCTTCGGCTCCGTCGATCAGGAGATCGGCTGCCCGGGTCAAGGTGGCACACAGGGCGGTGTCGACCACATCGGAGGAGGTCAGGCCGTAGTGGATCCACGATCCCTGCGGTTGGCCGATGGCCTCTTGGACCACATCGACGAAGGCCGCTACATCGTGATCGGTCACCCGCTCGCGTTCGGCCACTGCCTCGACGAAGGCGGCGTCGACCACCGGGGCGTGGGCCCGGCAGAACTCGGCGGCATCGCTAGGTACATCACCCACGGTCACCCAGCCATCGGTGGCCAGCAGCTCGACTCGGAGCCACATGGCGAACCGGGCCTCATCAGAGAAGAGGGCGGCCATCTCCTTGGGGGCATAGCGGGGGATCATCGTGAAGCCTCTGCTTTCAGGGTGGTGTCGAGAGCAAGTGCACGCTCACCGCCGCCGCATCCCACTAGCCACATGATGCGGACGGTGCGGGCGCCGAGGACGAGGTTGCGGGATCGGGTCGAGCCAACTCGTGCCCCCCGCTCATCGGGCGGTGCGACTCATGCGGCAAAGCGAACGAACTGTTCACGGCCAGGGCCGACGCCGACCAGCCGGACCGGCACGCCGATCTGCTCGGCCAAGAAGTTGACGTAGTCGCGTGCGGCCTGGGGCAGGTCGCCGATCTCGGTTGCCGACGTGATGTCGGTCTTCCACCCGGGAAGCTCCTCGTAGATCGGTGTGACTTGATGGAACACGGACTGATGGTAGGGCGGATGGGTGAAGCGCTCACCGTTGGCCTCATAGGCCACGCACACCTTCACCGTGTCGAACGTATCGAGCACGTCGAGCTTGGTCAGCGCCACCTCGGACAACGAGTTGAGCCGGACGGCCTGGCGCATCATGACGGCGTCGAACCAGCCCGGGCGGCGTCGGCGGCCCGTGTTGACGCCGTACTCATGTCCACGGTCGACCAGGGTGTCGCCGATGTCGTCGATGAGCTCGGTGGGGAACGGTCCGCTCCCGACCCGTGTGACGTAGGCCTTGGCGATGCCGATGACTTCGTCGATGTAGCGGGGTCCGATGCCCGCACCCGTGCAGGCGCCACCGGCCACTGGGTTCGAAGAGGTCACGAACGGGTACGTCCCGTGGTCGAGGTCGAGGAACGTGGCCTGAGCGCCCTCGAGCAGCACGTTGGCCCCGCGCTCGAGCGCCACGTGGACCAGGTCGACCGTATCGGCCACCATGGGTGCGATCCGAGGGGCCAGCACGTCAAGGTAGAGGTCGCAGATCTCATCGGCCGACAGCGGCAGGCGGTTATAGACCTTGGCCAGGACCTGGTTCTTCTCCTTCAGCACCACGTCGAGCTTCTGGCGGAAGATCTTGGGGTCTAGAAGGTCCTGGACCCGCAATCCCACCCGGGACGACTTGTCGGCGTAGGTCGGCCCGATGCCGCGCTTGGTAGTGCCGAGCTTGTTCTTGCCCAGGTAGCGCTCGGCCAGCTGATCGAGTTCGTGGTGGTACGGCATGATCAGGTGAGCGTTCCCGCTGACCAGCAGTTTCGAGGTGTCGATGCTCTTGGATTCGAGGACGTCGACCTCGGCCAGCAGAACGGTCGGGTCGACCACGACCCCGTTCCCGATGACCGGGGTGATGTGGGGGTACAGGATCCCGCTGGGCACCAACTGGAGGGCGAAGGTCTCGCCGTCGACCACGATGGTATGGCCAGCATTGTGGCCGCCCTGGTAGCGGACGACCATCTCCATGTCCTTGGCCAGGAGGTCAGTGAGCTTGCCCTTGCCCTCATCTCCCCACTGGGTTCCGACGACGACAGTTGCCGGCACGCGTCTCTCCTCCGTTGCGAATGCGGATTACGCAGCAGTGTACCCCGGCCGGCCGGGTAGGGCCGATGGCTGTGGCGCGGTGGGCCTGAGTGCTCAGATTGTCGGGTTGTCCGAGTGGAGGTCAGCGACCCCGAGTCCCTGACGGCCGGCCGCACGAGCCAGCAGCCGGTCCCCGGTCACCAGCACCAACTCGTCGGCCTCGGCGAGTTCAGCGGACGCTAGGTGCACTGCGTCATACGCGCGCAACCCCTCATCTGCGGCCAGGACCCCAGCACGGGCCACGATTGGTCGCGTTACGTCGAACAGGACCATCTGTCGGAGCAGCTCGTCCAACTGACGTCTGGCCAGGGCCAGTTGGTCATCGTCGAGTCGGCCCTGCCGCCTGGCCTGAGCCAGGGCGGCCTGGGTCTCCACGTCGGCCAGGACCGAGGAGGCGCACCTGTCGGCTCGCTCCCACAGCAGCGTGGCGCGCGCACTGGTGACCTCATGGATCACCAGAGGAACAATGGCGGAGGTATCCAAGTAGACATTCATCGACGTTGCTCGTCGACCAGATCGACCACCGATCCGCTCGCCTCGACCGGTGGGGGCAGCGCGTTCCGCTTCGATGCCAACGGTGCCCGTGCCACCCCAGCGGCCACCAGTTGGTCCAGGGTGGCATTTCCGAGCACAGGGACGATCCGAGCCACCGGGCGGCCCCGCTCGGTGATCACCACCTCGTGTCCCGCCTTCACCTCATCGAGGTAGTCGCTCAGGTGGCTCCTCAGTTGGCGGATTCCGACGTCCATAGTCAAAGTGTACATATCAAGTGTCTTATTGTGTGCACCTTGCCCAGGACCTTGCTTCCTGACCCCACGCTTCTGGACCCAGGAACCAGCCTGACCTCGGACAGCACTAGATCGTCCTCGCTCCTCGGGTACCAGCGGCCAGACGCAAGGGACCTACAGATTCACCTCGTACCTGCCGATTTCTTTGATGAGAGCGGTGAACGACCTGCCCGGTTGACCCACCTCCGGCGACCACCCCGGATTCCAAGGGGGAGCACAACGATCGAGGCACACGCCATGACCTATCGAGGACGAGGACAGCTGCTCCAACGCCACCCAGCCCGCGTGGTGGCTGGAGTTGTCGCCGCGCTCGCTCTCGTGCTCACCCTGGTCGCCTGTGGGGGTTCGACCCCGACCACCAACGTGGTCACTGGCACCTGGTCCGCGGCTGTCCACCCTGAGCCTTCGGGACAGGCCGCCACCGCCATCTACGGGGCCTCGTGCCCGACGTCGACGTTCTGTGCGGCCGTCGACGGTGGCGGCAACGCCCTCGAGTGGAATGGCACCACCTGGTCGGCGCCGGCTAGCGCCACACCTGACGGGGCATTCAACTCGGTGTCCTGCTCCTCGCCCACGTTCTGCGTGGCGCTCTCGAGTCAGGAGGCGGTGACCTTCGACGGCCACACCTGGTCAGCACCCGTGGCTGTCGGACCGGCCCCCAGTGGACCCACCGGTGGGCAGTACCAAGTGTCGTGCGTGTCCTCGACCTTCTGCGTCTCGGTCAACACCGCCGGGGTGGTCAGCGTGTGGGACGGCACTAGCTGGGGCCACGATGCCGTGGTCGATCAGGGCACCGCAGCCAAGCCGGTCCAGAACATCTCGTGCGCCACTCCTCAGTTCTGTGTGGTGGTATCCGCCACGGGAAACATCGCCACCTACAACGGCCGGGCATGGGCTCGCCAGGCCTCGCCGGGCCAGTCGCTGCTCCACTCCGTCTCTTGTCCGACCCCGACCTTCTGCATGGCTGCCGACCTGACCGGTCATGCCCTCGTGTTCGACGGGTCCAGTTGGAAAGCGGCCCTTCCTCTGTCTGATGCCGGGGCCCTGACCTACTCCGTGTCGTGCCCGAGCGCCTCGATCTGCATGGTGGCTCGGTCCGACGGTTCTGTAGTCACATGGCACTCGGGTGTCTGGGAGCCCGCCGTCCCTGTGCTGCACGACGGGATGCTATCGGCCGCTGAAATCAGCTGTGCCAGCACCACGTTCTGCGCACTGGTCAGCTCAGCCGGGTCGGCCGCCACCTTCCGGGGCTGACAACAGCAGTGCGACTCGTGCGACCCGGTCACACCAGTACGACGGCCCCGTCCTGCTCGTCGACGGTGACCGTCGATCCTTCGGGGTAGCGGCCTTCGAGCAGGGCCAGGGCCAGCGGGTCCTCCACCTGGCGCTGGATCACCCGCCGCAGCGGACGAGCTCCGAAGTCGGGATCAAATCCGTTGTGGGCCAAGAGGGTCTCAGCGGCCGGGGTGACTGTGAGTTCGAGCCGGCGCTCGGCCAGGCGTCCGCGCAGGCCCTGCAGTTGGATGGTAACGATGCGGTTGAGGTCGGCCTCGGACAGGGCGTGGAAGCGGACGATCTCATCGATCCGGTTCACGAACTCCGGCTTGAAGTGCTCGATCGGCTCGCCGGGGATGTTGGACGTCATGATCAGCACTGTGTTGGTGAAGTCCACCGTGCGTCCTTGGCCGTCGGTCAGCCGACCGTCCTCCAGCACCTGGAGCAGGGTGTTGAACACGTCGGGATGGGCCTTCTCCAACTCGTCGAGCAGCACCACGGCATAGGGCCTACGCCGGATGGCCTCGGTCAGCTGGCCACCCTCTTCGTAGCCGATGTAGCCAGGAGGAGCCCCGACGAGGCGCGCCACCGAGTGGCGCTCCATGTACTCGCTCATGTCGATGCGGATCATGGCCTTGGCGTCATCGAACAAGAAGTCGGCCAACGCTCGGGCCAACTCGGTCTTCCCCACGCCGGTGGGTCCCATGAACAGGAACGACCCAATGGGGCGGTCGGGATCCGACAGCCCAGCTCGGCTGCGCCGTATGGCGTTGGAGACGGCAGAGACGGCCTCGTCCTGGCCGATCACACGGGCATGGAGCGCGTCCTCCATCCGGACCAGCTTCTCCACTTCACCTTCGAGGAGCCGGCTGACCGGCACCCCCGTGGCCCGGCTGACCACCTCGGCCACGTCTTCGGCATCCACCTCTTCTTTCAAGAAGCGCTGGGTCTTCTGGAGCTCGTTGAGCAGCACCGTGGCCTGTTCGATCTGGCGCTCGAGGTCGGGAACCACGCCGTAGGTGATCTCGGAGGACTCGGCCAGGTTGCCCTCGCGGCCCAACCGCTCGGCATCGCTGCGCTTCTGCTCGAGCTGGCCCTTGAGGGACTGAATAGTGGTGATGGCCTCTTTTTCCGACTGCCAGTGGGCGGTCATGGCCGTCGACTCCTCGGACAGATTGGCCATCTCCTCGTCCAACCGGGCTAAGCGGTCGGCCGAGGCCGAGTCGGTCTCCTTGGCCAGGGCCATCCGCTCGATCTCCAGCTGACGGAGCCGGCGAGTGACCACGTCGAGCTCGGTGGGCATCGAGTCGATCTCGATACGCAGCCGGCTGGCCGCTTCGTCCATCAGGTCGATGGCCTTGTCGGGTAGGAAGCGCCCGGTCACATACCGGTCGGACAGGACGGCCGCTGCCACCAGCGCGGCGTCCTGGATGCGCACCCCATGGTGGACCTCGTAGCGCTCCTTCAGGCCCCGCAGGATGGCGATGGTGTCCTGCACCGATGGCGGAGGTACGAAGACCTGCTGAAACCGGCGCTCGAGGGCGGCGTCTTTTTCGATGTACTTGCGGTACTCGTCAAGCGTGGTGGCACCGATCATGCGCAGCTCGCCTCTGGCCAGCATCGGCTTGATCATGTTTCCGGCATCCATGGCCCCTTCGGCCGCACCCGCTCCCACGATGGTGTGCAGTTCGTCGATGAAGGTGATCACCTGGCCCTCGGCGTCGGCGATCTCCTTCAATATGGCCTTCAGTCGTTCCTCGAACTCGCCGCGGTACTTGGCCCCGGCCACCATCGAGCCCATGTCGAGGCTGATGACCCGCTTGCCCTTGAGTCCTTCAGGAACGTCGCCCTCGACAATGCGCTGAGCCAGTCCTTCGACTATGGCCGTCTTGCCGACGCCGGGCTCGCCGATCAGGACGGGGTTGTTCTTGGTCCGGCGCGACAGGACCTGGATGACCCGGCGGACCTCTTCGTCGCGTCCAATGACCGGGTCCATCTTCCCCTGGCGGGCCAATGTAGTCAGGTCCCGGCCGTACTTCTCGAGGGCCTGGAAGGTCTCCTCGGGATTCTGCGAAGTGACCCGGTGGCTGCCTCGCACGTCGCGCAACGCCTGCAGTAGCGCGTCACGCTTGACACCCAGGCGGTCCGACATGGCCAGCAACAGATGCTCGACGGACAGGTACTCGTCACCCATGTCGATCCGCTGGCGGTCGCCATCTTCGAGGGCATCTCGCAGGTTGCGGTCCAGTGTCGGCTCGGCACCGCCGAAGGCCTGGGGCAGACGGGCCAACTCGTCGGCGATGCGGCTGCGCACCACCGTCGGCTCGACCCCCACTCGGGTCAGGATGGGGCCAGCGATCCCGTCGGCCTGGTCCAGGACAGCGGCCAGCACGTGCTCGGGGCTGACCTCGGCATGGCTGGCCTGACGGGCGCCTTCCATGGCGGCGGCCAGCGCCTCTTGGGTCTTGAGCGTCCACCGTTCGGGATTGAGGGTCATCGTGCTCCTCCGTTGCCATGTGGTGGCCTACGTGTGGTGCGGGTGGGGACAGGGAGCTGCGACAGCGGCACCAGGTCCCGGCGGTACTGGCGATGGGTGATGGCCACTGCCTCGCGGGCGCTCTGGCGGGTGGCCTCGACCTCGGCTCGCAGACGGACTACTTCGGCCTGGAGCTCGAGCACCCGACGGACGCCCTCCAAGTTGAGGCCCTCATTGGTGAGGGCCTGGATCTGGCGGAGCCGGTCGAGATCCCACTCCGAAAACCGGCGGCTGCCGCCCTGGGTGCGAGTGGGGTCGAGCAGTCCCTTGCGCTCGTAGACCCGCAATGTCTGGGGATGCACCCCGGCCAACTCGGCGGCCACCGAGATCACGTAGACGGCTCGGGCCCGGCTCTCGTCGTTCATCTCACACCACCAGTCCGTCCCGTGCGGGCGGCTCGATCACCTGGGCCAGCACTTCGACGGCCGCTCGCTGCTCATCGGTCAACTCGACTGGCACTGCCACCTCCATGGTGACCATCAGGTCACCGGCCGACGACTTCTTGCCACCGGGGACGCCTTGGCCCTTGACCCGGAAGGTCCGGCCCGACGGGGTCCCGGCCGGGATCCGCAGAGTGACCTTGTCGTCGAGGGTGGGCACGGTGAGGATGGTGCCCAGGACGGCCTCGGCAAATCCCACCGGGACCGTGAGGGTCAGGTTGCGGCCTCGGCGACCGAAGATGTGGTGCCTGCCGACCCGAGCGATGACATAGAGGTCACCGGCCGGGCCGCCGCTGCGACCTGCTGCCCCGCGGCCCTTGACCCGGATGCGCTGGCCATCTTCCACCCCGGCGGGCAGGCGGACCTTCACCGACCGGTTCCGATGCTCGACGCCAGCGCCAGCACAGGTGCCGCACGGGTGGGTGACCATGGTGCCTCGGCCGCTGCACTGCGGGCAGATCTGACTGAGGGAGAAGAGTCCCTGGTTGTCCTGGAGGGAGCCGGTCCCGCCGCACCGTCCACACGGATCGGGACGGGTGCCGGGTGCCGATCCCGAGCCCGAGCACGTGTGACAACGCGCGTCCGTGGTCAGGTTGACCGAGGTGGTCACCCCGCGGATGGCATCTTCGAAGGTCAGATGGAGTTCGGTCTCGACGTCGGTGCCCCGCTGGGGTCCGGCCTGCTGGCCACCCCGGCGTCCCCGGCCGAACAGCCCGCCGAACAGGTCCCCGATGTCGCCCATATCCTCTGTCCGGTAGCCCCCGCCGCCACCGGGGAACCCGCCGCCACCGAAGCCGCCGCCTCCGAAGCCACCTGATGTCGGACCCAGGGTCCGGACCTCGTCGTACTCCTTGCGCTTGTCGGCATCTCCGAGGACGTCGTAGGCGGCCGAGATCTCTTTGAAGGTCTCGTCACTCCCCGGGTTGGTGTCTGGGTGGTGCTTCTTGGCCAACTTGCGGTAGGCGCTGGTGATCTCCTTGGCCGTGGCCGTGCTCGCCACACCGAGGGTCTTGTAGTAGTCCTTCTCGAACCATTCGCGTTGCGGCGCCACCGTGTCTCTTCTCTGTCCTCTTCTGGTGCTGTCCCTGGTGTCCCTGGTGTGGTGAGTGTGACGGGTTTGGTGAGTGTGGTGAGTGTGGTGAGTGTGGTGGGAGTTTCCTGTCGTTCGTCAGCCCTGACCTGAGCCCTGACCTGAGCCCTGACGTCAGCCTTGGACCATGACCATGGCCGGGCGGACGACGGTGCCGTGCCACCGGTAACCGGCCCGCATGACCTGAGCCACGAGCGGCTCGCCGGACTCCGTCGGCTCCGCGTCCTCGGGTGCTGGCAGCTGCCCGACGGCCTCATGGGCGTTGGGGTCGAACTCCTGGCCGACCGGGTAGATCCGCTCGAGACCCTCCTTAGCAAGGATGCCCTGGAGCAGTCCCGAAGCGGCCACCAGCGCTCTGGCCTCGTCCGACTCGTTGTCCCCGACGTGGTCTGTGGCCAAGTCGAGGGCGTCGAGCACGGGCAGCAGCTTGTTGACCAGGGAGGCCGCCGCTCGGACAGCCTGGTCGGCCTGCTTCTTCATCTCCCGCTTCTTGTAGTTCTCGAACTCGGCCTGTACGCGCCGCAGCGAGTCGAGATACTCGTCGCGCTCGGCCAGTGCCGCCTCGAAGGGGTCGATCTCGGCCGCTTCGACCTCCACCATCTCGTCGGCTGCACCGGTCGGGTCGTCATCGACGACTTCGGCTTCCACGATCTCCTCGGCATCAGGGGAGGCGGCCGATCCGGCCTCCTCCCCTGCGCCGTCACCGCTGGTGGGCGGCATGTCTTCGGTGGTCATCGACGATCAGTCCTTTTCGTCGACGATCTCGGCGTCGACCACTTCGTCGTCGTTGGCATCATCGGCCTGTACCTCGCCACCGGGCGCCGACTCGCTCTCCTTGGCCGCCTCTTCGTAGAGACGCTGGCTGAACGACTGGCTGGCCGTCAGCAGCGTCTCGGTCGAAGTCTTGATGACCTCCACGTCGTTGCCGGCCAACGCCTCCTTGAGAGTGGTCAATGCAGACTCCACCTTCTCCTTCTCATCACCCTCGAACTTCTCCCCTTGGTCTTTCAGGAGCTTCTCGGTCTGGTAGACGAGCGAATCTGCGTTGTTGCGTACCTCGGCTTCTTCCTTGCGCTTGCGGTCGTCCTCGGCGTGAGCCTCAGCATCTTGCACCATGCGCTCGATGTCGTCCTTGGCCAGCGACGACTGACCGGTGATGGTCATCGACTGCTCCTTGCCAGTCGCTCGGTCCTTGGCCGAGACGTGGACGATGCCGTTGGCGTCGATGTCGAAGGTGACCTCGATCTGGGGCACGCCACGCGGGGCGGGGGGTAGGTCGACCAACTGGAACTTGCCCAGGGTCTTGTTGTACATCGCCATCTCCCGCTCACCTTGGAGGACGTGGACTTCGACGGAGGGCTGGTTGTCGTCCGCGGTGGTGAACACCTCGCTCCGCTTGGTCGGGATGGTGGTGTTGCGCTCGATGAGGCGGTGCATGACCGCGCCCTTGGTTTCGATGCCGAGTGACAGCGGGGTCACGTCGAGCAGCAGCACGTCCTTGACCTCGCCCTTCAGCACGCCGGCCTGGACGGCGGCGCCGATGGCCACGACCTCGTCCGGGTTGACGCCCTTATGGGCCTCCTTGCCAGTCAGCGACTGGACCAGGTCCTGCACGGCCGGGATCCGAGTGGATCCACCCACCAAGATGACGTGGTCGATGTCGGACTTGGACAGGCCGGAGTCGGCGATGGCCAGGTCGAAGGGACCCTTGCAACGACCTACCAGATCGGCGGTCAGCTCGTTGAACTGGGCCCGGGTCAACTTGACGTCGAGATGCTTGGGGCCCTCGGACGTGGCCGTGATGAACGGCAGGTTGATCTGGGTCTCCTGGACCGAAGAGAGCTCTATCTTGGCCTTTTCGGCCGCTTCTTGGAGCCGCTGGGTGGCCATCTTGTCGGCGGCCAGGTCGACACCCTCAGTGTCCTTGAACGTCTTGACCAGCCAATCGATGACCTTCTGGTCCCAGTCGTCGCCGCCCAGGGTCGAGTCGCCCGAGGTCGACTTGACCTCGAAGACCCCGTCGCCGATCTCGAGTACCGAGACGTCGAAGGTGCCACCGCCGAGGTCGAATACCAGGACAGTCTGGTCGGCGCCCTCCTTGTCGAGTCCGTAGGCCAGTGCGGCAGCAGTCGGCTCGTTGATGATGCGGAGCACCTCGAGGCCAGCGATGGCCCCGGCCTCCTTGGTGGCGGTCCGCTGGGCATCGTCGAAGTACGCCGGGACCGTGATGACGGCCTGGTTGACGGTGTCGCCCAGGAACGCCTCGGCGTCACGCTTCAGCTTGCCCAGGATCCGAGCCGAAATCTCCTGGGGCGTGTAGTCCTTGCCATCGATGTCGACGGTCCAGCCGCTGCCCATGTCGCGCTTGACCGAACGGATGGTCCGGTCCGGGTTGGTGATGGCCTGGCGCTTGGCCACCTCGCCCACGAGGACTTCACCGGACTTGGCGAAGCCGACGACCGACGGCGTGGTGCGTCCGCCTTCGGCGTTGGGAATGACGACGGGCTCGCCGCCCTCTAATACGGAGACGACCGAGTTGGTCGTCCCGAGATCGATTCCTACGGCCTTGGCCATGGTGATGCCTCCTACTCCCCCACCCTCTGCGGGCCCGGGGCTTGCGCTGCCTGTAACTTCAGATGCCACTATAGCAAACTTGAGTGCTGATGTGTCAACTTTATTGACCTTTTTCTGTAACTTCATTCCTCACGACCTCGGGATACGCTCGTGGTATGCCCCAGTTGGTCCTGCTTCGCCACGGTCAGTCCCTCTGGAACGCCGAGAACCTCTTCACCGGGTGGTACGACGTCGACCTGACCGACCAGGGTGTGGCTGAAGCTCGTGCCGCCGGCCAGCTGCTGGCGGCCGACCCCGACCTCGACCTGCGGGTGGTCCACACCTCGCTGCTCACCCGAGCCGTGCGCACTGCCCATCTCACCCTCGAAGAGGCAGGCCGGACATGGCTGCCGGCCAAGCGTCACTGGCGGCTCAACGAGCGCCACTACGGCGCCCTGCAGGGTCTCAACAAGAAGGAGACCACCGCACTCCACGGCGAGGCCCAGGTCAAGGAGTGGCGCCGCAGTTACGACACCCCACCGCCGCCGGTGGCGCGGGGGGATGCCCACGACCCGGCCGGCGACTCTCGCTACCGCGACATCCCCATCGACTCACTGCCCCTGACCGAGTGCCTGGCCGACGTGGTCGCCCGCGCCGTCCCCTACTGGTCGGATGCCATCGTGCCCGACCTGCTGGCCGAGGGCGCCCGGGGTGGCGCCGTGCTGGTGGTCGCCCATGGCAACAGTCTGCGCGCATTGCGCAAGCACATCGAAGGGATCCACGACGACGCCATCGTCGACCTCGAGATCCCCACCGGCATCCCCTACCGCTACATCTTGGGCGACGATCTCTCGGTCGTGTCCCACGGGTTCCTCGGTGACGTGGCGGCGGCTGAGGCAGCGGCCGAGGCCGTACGCCGCCAAGCCGACTGACCGACTGACCGACTGACCGCCAGGCCGCCAAGCCGGCTGACCGGCTGACCGTGTCCCTCGGTCAGATGTGACCGTGTCCGTCCAGGCCTATTGGCCTGGCCCAGCCTGGCCCGAGCTTCCCGCCTCACTGTTCATGCTCCGGAAATAATTGCGCAACAGCCGGGAAACAACGCTCCTCCACACTGTCTTGCGTCGCCCAGGTTCCTGGTGCGTCCTGAGCAATGAAAGGAGCGGCATGCACATCAACACCGGTGATACCGCTTGGATCCTGGCAAGTACTGCACTTGTCCTCTTAATGACCCCTGGCTTGGCGTTGTTCTACGGAGGCATGGTCCGAGCTAAAAACGTGCTCGGCATGATCATGCAGAACTTCGCCGCAATCGGCGTGGTCAGCCTGGTGTGGGTGTGGGTCACCTACAGCCTCGCCTTCGGCCCCGACTGGGGTGGTCACGGCCTGATCGGCACGTTCCACTTCTTCGGACTGGCCAACATCGAGGGCAACCCTCCCGGGTACTCCTTGACCATCCCCCACGTGTTGTTCATGGCGTTCCAGATGATGTTCGCCATCATCACCCCCGCACTGATCACCGGTGCGTCCGCTGACCGGCTGAAGTTCGGCGCCTTCATCCTGTTCATTACCGTGTGGTCGGTCATCGTCTACGCTCCAGTCGCCCACTGGGTCTTCGATCCCAACGGCTGGTTGTTCAAGCGGGGCGCCGAGGACTTCGCCGGTGGCACCGTGGTGCACATCAACGCCGGCGTGGCCGGACTGGCGGTGGCCTTGGTGGTCGGCCGCCGCAAGGGCTGGCCCAAGAAGGCCATGCCGCCCCACAACGTCCCGATGATCCTCCTGGGCGCCGGGCTGCTGTGGTTCGGATGGTTCGGGTTCAACGCCGGGTCGGCTCTGGGAGCCAACCTGCTGGCCTCCAACGCCTTCGTCAACACCAATACGGCGGCGGCGGCAGCCATGCTGTCTTGGCTCCTGATCGAGAAGCTGAGGGACGGAAAGCCCACCACCCTCGGTGCCGCCTCGGGTGCGGTCGCCGGACTAGTAGCCATCACCCCAGCCTGCGGCTACGTCAACGTCGTCGGGGCCACGCTGATCGGCCTGGCCGCTGGTGCGCTCTGCGCCCTGGCCGTCCGCCTCAAGTACCTCGTGAAGCTCGACGATGCCCTCGACGTTGGCGGCGTCCACTTCATCGGTGGTGTCGTCGGCGCCTTGTTGATCGGCTTCTTGGGCACCAAGGCCATCGGTGGTGTCAACGGTGTATTCCACGGTGGTGGCTTCGGCCTCCTCGGCGAACAAGCACTAGCTGTCACGGTTGTGGCTGCATACTCGTTTATCGTCTCGTGGTTGTTGGCAATGGCCATCCACAAGACGATCGGCTTCCGCATCAGCGAGGAGCAAGAGGAAGAAGGCATGGACACCACCCTGCACGCCGAGACGGCCTACGAGTTCAGCCCGTCGTTCGGAAGTGGCCGGTGACCGTGCCCAGTAGTCGAGATGCAGCACCAGCAACGTCCGAGTCCAGCAATCCACAAGGGAGCGCACAGTGAAGTTGATCGTCGCAGTCATCAAGCCGTTCAAACTCGATGCCGTCAAGGACGCACTGACCGAAGTCGGCCTGCACGGGATCACCGTGTCCGAGGTCCAGGGGTTCGGTCGCCAGAAGGGCCACACCGAGGTCTACCGGGGCGCTGAGTACCAGGTGGACTTCATCCCCAAGGTCCGCATCGAACTGGTAGTCCCCGACGATCGGGTGGCTGAGGCGACGGACAAGATCGTCGAGGCAGCCCGCACCGACAAGATCGGTGACGGGAAGATCTGGGTGCTCCCCGTGGAAGAGGCCATCCGGATCCGCACCGGCGAGCGGGGCGACGACGCCCTCTGACGGAGCCCGTGGTGGGTCACCACCACGTCCAGGATCGTGCAAGTGCCGTCGCCTTCGGGCGGCGGCACTTCCGCGTCCGGGGTCATGCCCGCCCTGCCCGGGCATCGACGATCGGACCATGGGAAGGGTGCCCCGAGTAGCATCGCTCACATGGCTACAGGACCGAAGGCGACAGATCTCAAATCCATCTGGCTCTTCTCGAGTTGCACCGGGGCCGAGTTGCGCAAGATCCGGGCCTCGTTGGATGCCCTCACGGTTCCAGCCGGCAAGGTACTCGTGGAAGAGGGCCGGATCGGCCAAGAGTTCTTCATCATCGTCGACGGCAAGGCCACCGTCACCCGTAACGGGCGCAAGGTGGCCACACTCAGTGCCGGCGACCACTTCGGCGAGTTGGCACTCCTCGACCGCCGGCCCCGGTCAGCCTCAGTCACGTCCACGACACATCTGGACGTCCTGGTGATGTCCCAGCGTCAGTTCAACGGCCTGCTGGAGTCGGTGCCCACCATTGCCCGCAAGTTGCTGTCGGCCCTGGCGACCCGGCTACGCGAAGCCGACGCCAAAGCCTTCGGCTGAGCCACCGACTCACTCCTCAGTAGCGGGGCCCTCTGCTGATGCCGGCTCGGCAACGGCCGGCGCACCTGCACCTACGGCAACCGGCTCGTTCATCGACTCCTCGAGCAGCTGGGACAGGTCCATCACTCGGACGTCGTCCTCCTTGGCGTTGGCCCGCACGGCGTCGTCCAGCATGATCATGCAGTAGGGGCAGGCCGTCGAGACCACGTCGGCTCCGGTGTCGATGGCCTCACCGGTGCGCTCCATGTTGATCCGGGTGCCGATGCTCTCCTCGAGCCACATGCGCGCCCCGCCGGCGCCGCAGCAGAAGCCCTTCTCTCGGCAGCGCTTCATCTCAACCTGCTTGGCGCCAGGGATGGCATCGATGACCGAGCGCGGCTCGTCGAACACCCGGTTGTGGCGGCCGAGGTAGCACGGGTCGTGATAGGTGACGGTTCCCTTATAGCCACCACCCGGAGTCAGCCGTCCCTCTTGGACCAAGTGGTCGAGCAACTGGCTGTGGTGGATGACCTCGTAGTTGCCCCCGAGCGACGGATACTCGTTGGCCAGCGTGTTGAAGCAGTGCGGACAGGTGGCGATGACCTTCTTGACCCCGGCGTTGTTGAGGGTCTCGATGTTCTTTGCCGCCTGCTCCTGATAGAGGTACTCATTGCCCAGACGTCGCACCGGGTCGCCGGTGCAGGACTCCTTGGGGCCGAGGATGCCGAAGGTGACGCCAGCGCGATGGAGCATCCGGGCGGTGGCCTGCGCACCCTTGCGGGCCCGCTCGTCGAGCGAGCCGGCACAGCCCACCCAGTAGAGGTACTCGATGTCGTCGGGGATGGTTCCGGTGATGACCGGGACTTCGAAGTCGAGTGAGGCGATCCACTCGGTCCGCTTGGAGCCTCCGAGGCCCCATGGGTCGCCCTGGTTCTCTACGTTGCGGAGCATGAGCCCGGCCTCGGACGGGAACTCGGACTCCATCAGCACCTGGTAGCGGCGCATGTCGATGATGGTGTCGATGTGCTCGATGTCCACCGGGCACTGCTCGACGCAGGCGCCGCACGTGGTGCACGACCACAGCACGTCAGGGTCGATGATGTTGCCAACCAGGGTCTCCACCTCGACACCGGCCGCCCGGTTGCGCTGCATGATCCGATCGGCATTGGCGAACATGTTGTCGCGCAGGTCCATGATGAGCAGCTTGGGGGAGAGAGGCTTGCCGGTGTTCCACGCCGGGCACTGGGACTGACAGCGCCCGCACTCGGTGCAGGTGGCCATGTCGAGGAGCTGCTTCCAGGAGAAGTCCTCGATGCGCCCGGCCCCGAACACGACCTCGTCGTCATCGCCGACGTCCTCCATGGACATGTCCGGAGTGGAGGCCAGTGCGCCCAGGGCCCGAGGCCGGCGGGACGTGGCCACGTTGATGGGGGCCAGGAAGATGTGGAGGTGCTTCGAGTACGCCACGAACACCAGGAAGCCCATGATGATGGCGATGTTCAGCAACAGAGCGACTGTCTCGATGACGCTGTTGACCCCGGTGCCGAGCGGTGCGAGCAGTTCGGCCAGTCCGTGCGAGGCGAATGCCCACCAGCCGAAGGGGAAGTTGCCGGTGTTGACCTGGGCCGCCCGATAGAGGAGGAGGGAGATGATCACACCGGAGATGGCCAACAAGACCAGCCAGGCCGCTCCGGTGTGGGAGCCGAAGAACCGGGACCGGCGGTTCTCGCGCTTGGGGGAGTGCTTGACGCGGATGCCGACGAAAACCAGCAAGGACAAGAGGACGGCGACGGCAAAGAAGTCCTCGAGGAAACCGATGATGGCCAGGTTGCCGATGAGAGGGATAGCGAAGCTGCGGGCGAATAGACAGCCGAACGCCTCGATGATGGTGAGGGTCAGAACAGTGAAGCCCCACATCGTGAAGAAGTGGGCCACGCCCGGCACGGTCCACTGCAGGAGCTTCTTCTGTCCGGCCACCTCGACCAGTTCGGCCTTGAGGCGGGCAGGGATGTCCTTGGCCCGGCTCGGAACCGCAGGCTGGCCCGAGGTGATCAGGCTGCCCAGCCAGTAGAAGCGGCGGCCCGCTATGGCGAGCATCACGAACGTGATGCCGAGTCCAATAATCAGTCTGATGGCCACTGCCGATCCTCCTGGGAGTTACTCACGGGTAACAAACGGTATACGGGTGCAGGCTAGGGGGACAATCCGCCGGTCAGGCGCGAAAGTTGTCGGCGTACCGACTCGGGGTCGGACCCCACTGGCCCTGGTACTTCGACTTCAGGCCGTCGGAGCCGTACGGCTTGTCGGCGGGTGTCGTCATCTGCAGAAAGCTGATCTGCCCGATCTTCATGCCCGGGTAGACGGTGATGGGCAGGTTGGCCACGTTGGACAGCTCCAACGTGAGGTGGCCGTCCCACCCGGCATCGACGAACCCGGCGGTCGAATGGATGAGGAGGCCGAGGCGCCCGAGCGAGGACTTACCCTCGAGGCGGGCCACCAAGTCATCTGGGAGCGTCACCTTTTCGGTGGTGGAGCCGAGCACGAACTCGCCAGGGTGGAGGATGAGCGGATCATCACCCACGTCGACGAGTTCGGTCAGGTCCTCTTGGTCCTCGCGGACATCGATGACCCGGCTGGTGTGGTTGCGGAAGAGGCGGAAGTACCGGTCCACATGCAGATCGACCGATGATGGCTGGATGCACGACTCATCCAGGGGGTCGATGACGATATGGCCGGCGGCGAGCGCCTCACGTATAGAGCGATCAGAGAGAACCATGCTCCCCAGACGATAGTGTGTTCTTCTCATCGCGGGTGTAGCTCAATGGTAGAGCGCCAGCTTCCCAAGCTGGACACGCGGGTTCGATTCCCGTCACCCGCTCTGCGGAG
>JBAXCY010000034.1:0-19360 GCA_037141235.1 Acidimicrobiales bacterium
GCCCCAGAGGGCACTGTGGTCGTCGTCGCAGGAGCAGCCGCAATGGCGGCGGCCGATGGCGTGAACGTGGCGACGAACGGCGTGCGCAACGGGCTCGGCAGCACCACCGGCACCGTATCGATCTCGAGGGTCAAGGTCGGCGTGCCGAACTGCACCGTCGTTGCGCCTGTGGCCTGGATCGTCTGCACGGTGCCACTGGTCAGCGCACCAGCCCACACCGCCTTACCGGTTGCCACCGAATCCACCTCGACCCAGCACGAGCCCGTGCCGGTGGCCGTGATCTGGAACGAGTTATTGGGAACGGTGTAGGCGGCAGACGTGCCCGACGAGGACGTCGTCGTCGCCACGTACTGGGTGGGCAGGGTAGTAGGGGTCGGACGGGTAGACGGGGTCGGCTTCGACGTCGGTGTCGGGCGGGTGGTCGACGTAGAGCTCTTCCCTGTGCCGTTGGCCATTGTGGTCGATGTCGAACTCGAACTGGACGCCTTGCGGGACGAGTGGCTCCCGAGGAAGGCCAGTAACCCGAACACGACGACGACCCCGATGGCCAGGGCGATACCTGTCCCTGGGCGACGACGATGGTTCATCGAGTCGAGAGCCATCCGCTGGGCCCGATCGCTCCTAGGTGTGGTCACGACATCTGCCGATGCATCGGTGCGGCTCCTAGCGAACGGTCTGGCATCGTCGAACACGATGGGCTCGTCCGGATCGGGGAACTCATCGGTCCCCCTGACCGGCACGGGAGGCACGACGCGTTCGGTGGAACCAGCCGCTCCCTCTGCGGTGACCCTGCGGGGGATGGGTCGGACCGTGGGGGGCCCGATCCGCTCCGACAGGTGCTCCAGCGTGCCCAGCGTGTTGTTGTAGCTGCGGACCGAGTGGACGTCCTCGCCGCGAGGTCGCCGCATGAGGGCGACCACGACGGCCACCATCACCACGACCAACAGGAAGAACGCCACGGCCCACATCGCCCCTATTCAACCCTGAATTCGGCCAAGGCCGCAGTGCGTCAACTGTCCAGGCCGTTCGCCAGGTCCTGATCGGATGCATTGTCCCTGTTGGGGGGGCCTAGATGGCGGTGACGGCGGTCAATCCACCATCGACCGTCAGATGGGCCCCAGTGATGAAGGACGCCTCCGATGAGAGCAGGAACCGGATCGGCCGGGCGATCTCGTCAGGAGTGGAGATCCGCCGCAGCGGCGTGCGCTCCTCGAGCTGGTCACGAAACCCAGGAAGGGCGAAGGCCGGCTCGAGCATGGGAGTGGCTACCGCGCCCGGGCAGACCGCGTTCACCCGGAACCCCTCGATGGCGTAGCGCTGGGCCAGCGAGCGCATGACGCCGAGTACCCCACCCTTGGACGCGCAGTAGGCCGTGAGCATGACGCTTCCGAACAGCCCTTCGATCGACGAGATCAGCACTACGGCCGACTCCGGTCCGGCGGCCCGGAACGGGACGAGGAGGTAGCGGCAGATGATGGCTGCGGCTCGAAGGTTGACGTTGAGGGTGGCATCCCAGACCGCTTCGTCGAGGTCGTCGACGACACCCGCTCCTGATATGCCGGCGGCATGGACGAACCCTCCGAGCGATCCCAAGGACTGGGCTGCTGCAGTCACCGCCGCCTCGATGATCGAGGAGTCCGACACATCCACCACAGCGGCATGAGCGACTACACCGAGCGCCCGGCACATGGATGCCGTCTCCTCGGCTGCGGCACCATCGATGTCCCATATGGCCACGGGACGTCCCACTTCGGCCAGGGCCACGGCCGTGGCTCGACCGATGCCCGATCCTCCCCCAGTGACGAGGACGCCGGTTCCAGGCATCCCCAGTCGGTCTGAAGTCGGTCCGATGTCGGACACAGCAGTGTCGGCGCTTGTCATGCCGGAAGTCTCCCAGACCGCCCGCCCGTCGGTTTCTCGCGTCCGCTCAGGTGCGCAGCCCGGCGTAGGGCTGGCGTCCGGCCGGGATATCGGCGCGCCGCGGGTTCTCCTGGTCGCGGGCCGAAAGCACCGGGTCGGTCAGGCCCCAGTCACCAGCGATGGCCGGGTCGTCCCAGGCCACGCCCAGTTCGTCCTCTGGGTTGTAGTACCCGTCGACCAGATACCAGAGCGTCAGGTCGGTGAGAGATGCGAAGCCGTGCGCCACGCCCGGGGGGATGAACAGCCCTCGGTCCTGGTCACCGGAGAGGTCGAGCGACAAGGTGGCCCCGTCGGTGGGCGATCCCTGGCGCAGGTCGTGGAGGACCACCCGGGCCGTGCCAGCCAGTACGTACCAGTAGTCGGACTGGTGCAGGTGGTAGTGGAGACCGACGATGGCCCCAGCCTGCTTGGTCGAGCGGTTGCCCTGGATCATCTCGCGACCCAGCGGGAACCAGCTGCGGCGATAGGTCTCGACGAAGCGTCCTCGCTCGTCCCCATGTGCCTCGGGCTCCACAATGATGACGTCCTGGATCACATCGGACTGGATGATCTTCGGCATGCTGGCTATCCCTCACCTTGCTGTTGGCTGTCGTGCGACACAGTAGCGAACCTGCTGCGGAAGTAGAGGAGGGGCGAGCCCTTGCCCACTCCGAGGTCGAGCACTCGGCCGAGGATCAGCTCGTGATCCCCAGCGTCGTGGACCAGCTCCACTCGGCAGTCCACCCAGGCCAGGGACCCCTCGATGACAGGAGAACCGGTCCCGGGAGCGGGATACCAGTCGACCCCATCGAACTTCGGCCCGCCAGAGGTAGCGAAGCCCATGCACAGCGACTCTTGCTCGTCGCTCAGCACATTGACGCAGAAGCTTCCGGTTCGGGCGATGCGCGGCCAGCTCCTCGATGTGCGGGCCGGAGAGACTGCCACAAAGGGTGGATCGATCGACAGCGATACGAAACTCTGACACGTGAACCCGACGGGCTCGCCATCATCGATGCCGGACACGATTGTCACTCCCGTGGTGAACCGGCTCATGGCGTCCTTGAACTGGGACAGGTCGAACGGTGATCCGGGTTCCACCGTGGAGTCCGACACCGTCATCTCCCCCGCACCTCGAAGCTGACACCCTCCTTGGCCGCGTGCACCTCGACCGTGCCCGTCGTCTGGGCGATCTTGCGGGCGGAGCGGAGCATGGTGTCGAGTTGGCGATCGGTGTGGCCGGGATCGTGATGGAACAGATCGAGCCGGGCTGCACCGGCCTCGGTGGCCACGTGGACGGCGTAGGCCGGTGTCGAGTGGCCCCAGTCGAAGAGCTCCACGAACTCCTCCTCGGTGTACTGGGCATCGTGGATCATCAGGTCCGCATCGCGGCACAGGTCGAGCACGGCATCGGCCACCATGGCCCGGTCCACCGGCGCCTGGTGATCGGGCAGGTAGGCGGCGGCGACCCCGTCGGCCTCAATCCGGAACCCGAGGGTGGTGCCTACATGGGGGATGCTGCGGGCCATTACCGAGATCCCCCCGATGGAGAACTCGGCCTCGGGCCCTAGGTCGTGGTAGCGCAGCTCGCCTCGGAAGTCCGACATGTGCACCGGAAAGAACGGGGGCTTGACCATCCCGGCCATGGTGGCCTGCAGGGTCTCACCCTCTTGGCCGGGCCCGTAGATCTCGAGCAGGGCGCCAGGATCGCGCATGGGCGGAAAGAACGGCGTACCCAGGATGTGGTCGTAGTGGAGGTGGGTAAGCAGTGCATTCGCTCGCATCGGCTTTCCGGCCTCGATGAGCGGGGCCTTGAGCTGATGGCCGAGTGCCCGCAGTCCAGTGCCCATGTCGAGGATGAGCGGCGGCTCGCCTTCTACCTCGACCAGCACGCACGACGTGTTCCCCCCGTACCGGCGCTGCTGGCCGGACGAGGTCGGGCACGATCCGCGGACGCCGAAGTAAGTGATTCGCACAGGGTGCCGAGGCTAGTCGCCACAGGGTCAGGCCCACGGGCTACCCTCCGCCCATGGATGACCACACGCCCCTGACCGCCGAAATCCGCACTGTCACCGCCAACGGCATCGAGTTCGGCTACTTGAGCAGCGGACCCGAGGACGGGCCTCTTGCCCTCTGCCTCCACGGGTTCCCCGACACGGCGCACACCTGGCGCCATCTCATGCCTCGCCTGGCCGATGCCGGCTATCACGCCGTAGCTCCCTTCCTCCGTGGCTATGCCCCGACATCCGTGCCGGCCGACGACCGCTACGACACCGGGACTCTGGCCCTGGATGCCTGTGCCCTCCACGAGGCCCTTGGGGGAGGAGATGACGCCGTCATCATCGGCCACGACTGGGGTGCGCTCCTCACCTACCCGGCTGCGGCCTACCAGCCCGACCGCTGGTCGAAAGTGGTGACTATGGCCGTCCCCCCGGCCCGCTCGATGGGTTTCGGCTTCTTCGCCTACGAGCAGCTGAAGCGCAGCTGGTATGTGTTCGTCTTCCAGTCCCCCCTGGCCGAGTTCGCTGTCGGCATGGACGACCTCGCCTTCATCGATCGCCTGTGGGCCGACTGGTCGCCCGGCTACGACGGCACATGGGATGCGGCCCAGGTGAAGAAGGCGCTCCGTAGCGAGGAGAGCCTCTCGGCCGCCATCGGCTACTACCGGGCCATGTTCGCCCCTCCGCCCGAGAACCCCGACGCTGCCGCCGCCCAGGCCGCCGGGGAGACGGACGCTCCCCAGCCCACGCTCTACCTACATGGTGCGGCCGACGGCTGCATGGGTCTCGACATCATCGGACCGGTGACCGACTTCATGGCCCCCGGCTCGGAGCTGGTCGTAGTGGAAGGTGCTGGCCACTTTCTGCACCTCGAGAAGCCCGACGAGGTCAACGACCACGTCATGCGATTCCTCGGGGCCTGAGCTTTCGCTAGGTTCGCCAGTTTGTGAGACGGATGTATTGGTAGAGACACATCCGCCCCTGACTTACGAACTGGCTGCACTACTGACTGCACTACTGACTGCACTACTGGCCACACCACGTATTGGATAACTGGCCGAACCTGGTATCGAATCAGATACCGCTCCACTACCAACGCCCGCCAACGCCCGCCAACAGGCAAGATGGTGACCTTCTGCATGGGGGCTTCACCGGCGGCCGGGTGGCGCCTCACCAGGCGACTGCAGCGGCACGGCCTGTCTGCCATCGCCGTCCTAGGAGTAGATCTTCTTCAGCCAGAGAACTGCCGTCTTGAGGAAGTCGTTCTTTCCGGGGGAGGCCAGCAGCGGATCGAGATGGCTATAAGTGGCGGTCCGACTGACCACGGTCACGCTCGGGATCTTGGATGCCGCCTTGTAGGCGCGGGCGCTCACCGCCACGGCATCGTTGGTTCCGCCCAGTGCGGTCTGGAAGGCATACAGAGGAACGTTGACCTGGGCGGTGTGCAGGAGACGTAATCCCAGATATTTCGCCACGTCGTTCTGCTGGAGTGCTGACGAAGCACCGGCATCGATGGACAGGCGTAGCGGGTAGTACCACTCGGCTGCAGCCAGCGGTGTCTGAGCAAAGGCGTCGACCACGTTCTCCACGGGGGTGATGTCGTCGTTGACCCAACCAGCCGGATCACCGGTGGCTGCCACATGACCGGAATGCACCTGGATGAGCTTCAGTCCGGGCGGCGAGGTCTTGTAGTCGAAGGCGTACCCGAACTGGGCGTTGTTGGTCACCGGCTTGGGGGGCTTGAACGCGGCTGGCAGCAGGGCGAAGTTCTCGAACGTGGCGTTCGAGCCGTTGGGGTCCTTGTAGGCGGTAGCGGCGCCGACCTCACTGAACACGCCGGTCGCCCAGGGCAAGCCCAGGCCGAGCAGGTCGAGCCACGGACCCTTGGCCGCCATCTGCGAAATAGCGGCCTGGACGGAGGGGACCGTCGGTGGCGTACCGAAGGCTCCGGGTGCGCCTGCACAGCCGTCGATGCACATGATGCCGTTGATGGTTGTGTAGCCGGCCTTGCCGGCGAAGTCCCAGGCGCCATAAGCCGCGACCTCGGTCCCACCCAGCGAATGCCCACCGAGGGTCACGGTTCGGCTTCCCCCGTTTCTGGCCTTCATGACCACGGCGTGGAGGTCGTTCATGGCCACGGCCATGCCCCAGTCAGCCACGAAGGAGTAGTCGGCGGCCTTCAGCGGCTGGTAATGGTCCGTGATCTTCGGATCCGAGATCCATCCCAAGTAGTAGTCGAACATCTCCTGAGAAGTCTTCGTGCCGGCCAGGGCGGCCTGGACCACCGACTCGTCCTGGAGCACACCTTCACGGCGCATCTCCGACCAGACCTGCAGGTCGGGCACGTGCGTGGCCAGGTAGGGCGCCACCAGATCGAAGTCGCCGGCCCCGCCGTTGGTCCCGGGGACGAGCACCAGGACGTGCTTGGCGGACGAGTTGCCGAAGGTGCGCACCTGCACCTTGTCGTAGGTCGCCGGGGTGCCGGCGACCGACGGGGTGTCGATGGTCAGTATCGATTCGGGGACCGAGGCCGGTGCACCGAGGGCGGTGGGATTGCCCGGGACCGTGGTGGCGGTCGACGATGGCGAAGTTGTCGACGATGGCGAAGTTGTCGATGCACTCGAGCAGCCAGCCAGCATGACGGCTGTAACCACTACCGCACCAGCCGTCGCACTCCATCCACCGACTCGTCGCATGGCACTCCCCTGGCTCATACTCCTCGGCGGGACCGTTGCCCCTGCCGTCGGAGGCCGTCCGTGCGGACAACGGTTGGAAGCGTAGTCACCACCATCGAGTTTCGTACGCCATCAGATACCGATCCTCGGGGCTTCGCTGCGTGTCAGGGGAGGCGCAGCGTGCCCGTGGCGTCTCGCACGGCAAGCCCTTCGACCACCAGTCCCTCCGCCACCCGCTCGGCCCGGCCGGTGTCGTCGGACCAGCCGGCAGCCGCCGCCAGCCCGTCCGGTTCTACTGGTGCCAGTCGCAGGGCGGCGACCAGTCGACCCCGTCCTTGGCGGTCCGATCCGACAAAGCGACTTTGGGACACCGACACCCCAGCCGAGCCGCGAGCCGGGTCGGGGTCGGGACGACCGGCGAGCGCCCACCGGCACCGACGACGCAAGGGGCAGGTGCCACATTTGGGAGCCCGGGAGGTACAGACCGTGGCTCCCAGGTCGAGCAGCGCCTGTCCGAAGGACCATCCGGCACCCATGGGCACCATGGCGTCGACCAGGGCCTGGGCCTCGGCTGGTCGGACCGGTCGGCCAGCGACACTGCGAGCTATGACCCGGCCAGCATTCGTGTCGACCACGCCGATATCACGCTCGAAGGCGAAAGCCAGGACAGCCCGGGCCGTATAGGGCCCCACTCCGGGCAGAGCCAACAGATCGTCGAGTTGGTCGGGCACAGCACCGCCGTGCTCGGCCACCACTACCGCCGCCGTTGCGTGGAGGTACTTGGCCCGGCGGTTGTAGCCCATCCCATCCCATGCCCGTAGGACATCACCCATCGGTGCTGCCGCACACGAGGCGGCGGTGGGATAGGCGTCGAGGAAGCGGTAGTACGCCGGGATCACTCGAGACAGCTGGGTCTGCTGGGCCAGGGTTTCGCTGACCAGGACAGCCCAGGGGTCGCGAGTGTGGCGCCAGGGGAGATCGCCGCGGCGGGTGGCCCCACCGTCACCACCAGATCCCCACCTCTCGATAGCGGCACCGATGGCGCGCACCTGGGCGGCCGGGCGGTCGCTCAATGGCTGTTCCACCGATCGGCTCACTGCCGACGCACTCGCCACCCGTACCCCCACCGCCGACACATTGGGATCAACCCCAGACGTCGTCCCCGTAGGGGCGACGGCGCACCGGAGCGGCTGCCGTCTTCCACACCATCACCTTGCGACGGAAGAAGCAGACCTCGTCGCCGTGCTGATTGAAGGCCTTGGTCTCGACGGTCACCACTCCGCGGTCGTCCCGCGACTTGGACTCGGTCGTGCTGATGACCTTCGTCTCGGCGTAGATGGTGTCGCCATGGAAGGTAGGCGAGCGGTGCAGCAGCGACTCCACCTCGAGGTTGGCGATGGCAGCCCCGCTGACATCGGGGACGCTCATGCCGAGGGCCAGCGAGTAGACCAGGTTCCCCACCACCACGTTCTTCTTCTGGACCGACTCGTTCTCGGCGAACCACACGTTGGTGTGCAGCGGGTGGTGGTTCATGGTGATCATGCAGAAGAGGTGGTCGTCGGCCTCGGTGATGGTCTTGCCCGGCCAGTGCCGGTAGACATCGCCAGGGACGAAGTCCTCGAGGTAGCGGCCGAAGGGACGGTCATACGTAGTCATACCGCCAAGTGTCGCCCGTCGCGCACCGGGCCGTCCAACCGTTGAGACCATCGCCAAGACCAGAGCGACCGGGTGGCTGTCGCCAGCCCCTAGCGGCCGAAGCGGCTCAGGCCTGCGGCAGTGCGGACCGGGTGGTGAATCCCAGTACCCAGTCCGGGTGGCTGTCGCCGTCGATGGCCATCCGCCATACGTACCGGTTGCCCGGGTCGAGGGGCAGCGGACCCAGGTTGATGGCCAAGGCCACATCGACCGGCGAACCCTCGGGGACGCCGGGTGGGCGTCCCACCGTGAACTCGCCCCGGACCTCGACTGGGTGCTCGCCTTCGGGGGTGGGAACCAGCACCGGTCCGCCGTCAGCGTCCTCCAGGTAGAGCTCCCAGTGATGCGGGAGTTCTGCCTCGTCCCATCCGACATCGATCTTGAGGGCGATCGCTGACGGGACGGGGTCAGGACCGGTCATACTCCAGCCGCCTCCCAGCACGTAGAGCTTCCCGTCAGCCACCTGCGCCGAGTCACACAACATCATGGTTACCTTCACCCGCTGGAGGTTACCGGGTTCGACGGCAGGCTCTGCATCACCCGATGAGCACGGATACGAAGGCTTGGGCCGATCCTCTCGCAGGTGGCCGGTAGCCTCGGGTCATGGAACTCCGTGGCCTGAGGGACGACGTCTACCGGCGACCGCTCGCCACCGCCCTCGATCGACTGGGGATCGGCCCGGGCTGGACCTGCGTCGACGTCGGGGCCGGAGGGGGCGACGTCACTGTGGCCCTCGCGGAGATCGTCGGCCACGAGGGCCGGGTGTATGCCGTCGACAGCGACCCACTGGCACGCGACGAAGTGGCCTCGGCCGCGGCGGCCAACAGTCAGGTCCTGGCCATCACCCAGGCCGGCGAAGACCTGCGGCTTCCCGAACTGGTCGACCTGGCCTTCTGCCGGTTCCTGCTCATGCACGTGCTGGACCCTTCGGTGGTGCTGGCCCGCATGGCGTCCGCTGTCCGCCCCGGCGGGTGGGTGGTAGCCCAAGAGCCGATCACGTCCGCCGGTCGGATCGCCGGACTTCCGTTCTCCATGCCTGACGCCCGTCACCCAGATATCGGAGCCCTGCTCCCAGCGCTGGTGCGCCAAGCCGGCCTCCACATTGTCGATGCCTGGGCCGAGGCCCCGGCCGGGGCCGGCCCTGGCCCCGTGGCCACCTATCTCGAGCACCTCACCGAGGTGGACCCCATGAACGACCCCGTGGTCCTGCCTCCACTGGTCACCGTGGTGGCGCAGGTCCCGGCGGGCTGAGCGTCCGGCCTCTCGGACGGCCCGTTATCCTTGTGTGGTGACCAATGACTTGATCTCCACTCCAGACCTGCTTGCCGCCACTGACGCCACCGCCGTGGCCAAGGCGGTGGTCGACGCCGGCATCGCTTCACTGGCCGCCGCTGGCGGACCCGATCAGGCCCAATCCTTGGCCTACGACGTGTCCCACGCCGCCGCTGCCGTGCGCACCGCCGAGTCCGTCCTGGCCTACGGGGCCCACGGCGACACCGAAGCCCGCATCGCCTGCGCCTTCGTGGCCGATGCACTGGCCGACCTGGTTGGTCGCACCGTAGGTCGCTCGGCAGAGTGGGGCATCGCCTCCGACTGGCTGGCCCCCGCCGAGGAGTTCGTGGCCACCTATCGGAGCCCCGCCTACATGGCGTCGCTGGCCGAGACCCAAGGTGAACGCCATCTCGACCCAGACTTCGAACTGGTGCGCGACACGTTCCACCGGTTTGCCGCTGAGCAGATCCGTCCTCGGGCCGAGCACATCCACCGGGCCAACACCGACATTCCCGAAGAGATCATCGAAGGCATGGCCGAGATGGGCGGCTTCGGCATGTCGGTCCCCGAGGAGTACGGCGGCTACGCCACTGAGGGCGAGGCCGACTACATGAGCATGGTGGTGGCCACCGAGGAGCTCACCTGGGGCTCGCTGGGAGCCGGCGGCTCGCTCATCACCCGTCCCGAGATCCTGACCCGGGCCATCGTCAAGGGCGGCACCGAGGAGCAGAAGCAGCACTGGCTCCCGAAGCTGGCCACTGCCGAGGTTCTCGGAGCCGTAGCCGTCACCGAGCCCGACTTCGGTTCCGACGTGGCCGGGGTGAACCTGCCGGCCGTCAAGGTCGAGGGCGGATGGATCCTCAACGGAGTGAAGACCTGGTGCACGTTCGCGGCCCGGGCCAATGTGCTCCTCCTGCTGGCCCGCACAGACCCGGACCGGTCGAAAGGCCACAAGGGCCTGTCCATCTTCCTGGTGGAGAAGCCCCCGGCTGGTGGCCACGGATTCACCTTCACTCAGGCCCCCGGCGAGGACGGTCGTCCGGCCGATGGCGCCGGGAAGATGGAGGGTAGGGCCATCGACACCTTGGGGTATCGCGGCATGCACTCCTACGAAGTGTCCCTGGAGAACTGGTTCGTGCCCGACGCCAACCTGATCGGCGGCAACGACGGGCTGGGCCAGGGCTTCTACCTGCAGATGCAGGGCTTCGAGAACGGGCGCCTCCAGACCGCTGCTAGGGCCGTCGGCCTCATGCAGGCCGCCTACGAGGCCGCCCTCGAGTACGCCCAGAACCGGGTGGTATTCGGATCCCCCATCGCCGAGTACGAGCTCACGAAGGTCAAGCTGGCCCGCATGGCGGTCCTGATCCAGGCGTCCCGCCAGTTCTCCTACGAGGTGGCCCGACTCATGTCCAAGGGTGAAGGCGTCCTCGAGGCATCGATGATCAAGGCATATGTGTGCCGGTCGGCCGAGTGGGTCACTCGTGAGGCACTGCAGATCCACGGTGGCATGGGCTACGCCGAGGAGTATCCGGTCAGCCGCTACTTCGTGGATGCCAGGGTGCTGTCGATCTTCGAGGGAGCCGACGAGACGCTCTGCCTGAAGGTCATCGCCCGCCGCCTGCTGGCCGGGGGCTGACCGAGCGCTCTTGCCCGACCAGTTGAAAACAGTGCCGGAACGGTCTTCCACGTGGAAGAAGGTCCCGTCCGTCTATGACTGGCTGTTCACCCTGGTGAGTTCGATGGAGATCTGATCGTCGGCGAGTTCCTGGCCCGAGAAGGTGCAGTCGAAGGCTTTAGCCACCCGAAGGACCATCTCGGTGTTGGCGGCGCTGACTGCCATGTGGCAGGCCCCGTCGGCGCTAAGGCGCTCCCAGAGAATGCCGATCTCAAACCCGCGCTGGAACTCGGGGTCGTCGGTGTCGAAATGCACGGTCGAATCCATGCCAATCCCATCGGCAGCCTCGAACCGTCGCTTTACCTCTGATTCCGATTTCCTCGAACGCTGGCCGGGTTCGCTGGCAGGATCGCTGGCAGGATCGCGTCCTGGACGACAAGTCGGTTGACATCCAGGCAGGGCGGTCCCACGATGGGAACATGACTGGCACCAGCCGCCGTGTCCTCGACCAGTTCCTCGGCGCGCTCGGCAATCCAGCACCCGCCGGTCCGGTAGTGCTCACCGAGGGCGGGTCGCTGCCGTCTCCCTTCGCTGTGAGCGACCTTGCCCAGGCCTCGATGGCTGCCGCCGGATCATCGCTGGCCACCCTGCTGTCTTCGCTCGATGACGCCCACATCCCGACCACAACAGTCGACCGAGATCTGGCCTCGGCCTGGTTCGGCTTCTCCATCCGTCCTGACGGGTGGGAGCTCCCCTCGCCCTGGGACGCAGTCGCCGGGGACTACGCCGCGGCCGACGGCTGGATCAAACTCCACACCAACGCCCCGCATCACCGTTCGGCTGCCCTCGCCGTTCTGGGCGTCACCGCCGACCGCTCAGATGTGGCGGCTGCGGTCACGCTCTGGGACGCTGACGAACTCGAGTCCGCCGTCGTCGACGCAGGAGGTGCGGCTGCGGCCATGCGGTCGCAAACCGAATGGGACCAACACCCCCAAGGACGTGCAGTCGCCTCGGAACCACTGCTCCTCCACGAGCGGACATCGGAGGCGGCAGCCCCGCTGCTCCTCGGCACCACGGGCAGCCCACTCGACGGACTGCGGGTCCTCGACCTCACCAGGGTGCTCGCCGGCCCGGTCGCCACCCGGTTGCTGGCCGGATGGGGCGCCGACGTGCTCCGAATCGACCCTCCGGACTGGGACGAGCCCGGGGTCGTGCCTGAGGTGACCCTGGGCAAACGGTGTGCACGGCTCGACCTGAGGTCGATACCAGGCAGGGACCGCTTCCTCGAGCTGCTCGCAGGTGCCGATGTCCTCGTGCACGGATATCGATCCGACGCCCTGGAACGGCTCGGGCTCGGGGTCGACGTCCGAGCAGACGCCCGACCGGGCCTGGTCGACGTAAGCCTCGACGCGTATGGATGGTCGGGGCCCTGGGCAGCGCGCCGGGGATTCGACAGCCTGGTCCAGATGAGCGCAGGCATCGCCGAGGCCGCCATGGTGGCCGCCGGTACCGACCGTCCGGTGCCGCTGCCGGTCCAGGCCCTCGACCACGCCACCGGCTACCTGCTGGCCGCAGCTACCCTCGCCGGCCTGACGCTGCGGCGACAAGACGGCGTCGGCAGCCGGTGGTGCACGTCGCTAGCCGCCATGGCCCGGGTGCTGACCGGTGCAGGCACCACGAAAAGCGATCGCTCCGTCGGCATCGACCCGGCGCGACCCCGGCTCGATCGCCCCGTCGAGAGGACGCCGTGGGGTGACGCACGCCGGCTCCCGCCGCCCATCGACGTCGAGGGCGTTCCGCTCCGGTGGACGATCCCGGCTGGACCGCTCGGCTCGTCAGAGCCCGTATGGGCGGGGCGCTGAGCCGGAAGGTTCCACCGGCCTCGTCAGCCCGCTGGCGCGGCCCGGAGCGGGTCGCTTCCGTCAGTCGGCGGCGTTGGCCGTGAGAGACGCAGCGGCGTCCAGAGCGATCTGGTCGGCCAGGTCGCTCGGGGTGAGCTGCTCGGCCAGGAGGCGTTCGAACCGAGCTGGGTCCCCGGCGGTAAAGGCGCGGCAGAGCGGAAAACCCTCGACGTAACAGGTGAGATAGGCCCGCCAGGTCGGATGGGTGAGGAACTCGACTGCCTTGGCCGCCCGGTCCCGTGGCAGCAGGCCCCACCGGGCCACTTCATCGATGACGGTGTCCGGATCCGCTCCGTCCTCGTGCAGCCGGAAGGCGGCGTTGGTGCGGACGGCCCCGAGGGCTTCGCCCGCATCAGCTACTGCGGCCACCACCTCGGCGTCGTAGTGGATGCCGAGCGGGGCCATGTGCTCGGCCACTCGCGCCTCGGGGTTTCGGCCCCAGGCCACCTCGAGTCCTAGATCCGCCAGTCCCTCGGCCAGCAGGCACTGCGGGGTGCCGACCAGGAAGATGGACTCCTCCCACCACTGCCGGCGACGGACCAGTCCCACCTCCTTGCGGGAGTGTTCGGTGTGATGGCCCGGGTAGGCCTCGTGGGCCACCAGGTGAGCGAGCCCGGTCGACAGCACCGGCAGATCGGTGTTGATGGCTACCCGGCTCTGCAGGTCGCCGAGGTAGTAGTTGAACCCGGACCACGGCTCGTTCGACACCAGCTCGAAACTCACGTGTTCACCATCAGGCAGCCCGAACAGCTCCCGGGTTCGATCCCGCAGGTCCTCGGCGAGCGAGTCCACGGCCGACCGAAGCTTGTCGACCGGGACGCCATGAGACTCACGCCATGCCACCAGTCGCTCGGCCAAGGGGCCGGAGCCGGGGAGGACTTCATCGAGTTGGCGGTGGGCCTGCTCGAGCACCTCGACGTCGACTCGGCTGGGCCGCACGCCGTAGCAAGCCTCGACTTCGTCGGCATAGCCAATGGGCTCGCCAGCCAACTTCGTGCAGGTCGTGCGCAGCCCGATGACTTGGGCCGTGATCCAGTGGCGGCGTGCTGGTGCTGACGAATCCTCGACTCCGGATCCACCAGGGGCCGTCGAGGAGTCCAGGGGCTCACCCGCGGCCAGTGCCGCCAGCAGCGATCGGGCCTCGGCGACCAACTGTTCAGCCGGCGTGACCGGTTCGGCCGCCACCGCTTCAGCCAGTGCGGCAGGTCCGTAGTAGGCATCGACCATGCCGTCGATGTGGCGGCCCAGCCGCAGCCCCAACCTCAAATAGTCCTCGACGAGTCCATCACCGGGCACAGTCATCGTTCCTATCCGGCGCTCAGGCCAGCTGCTCGCGCAAGAACGCCACCGTGCGCTCATAGAGCAGCTCGGCGGCGGCCGCTTCATAGACCTCGGGACGGTCCTCGTTGAAAAAGGCGTGGTCTACCCCGGGATAGACGTGGAACGTCGACCGCTTCCCCAGTGCGGTCAGCTCTTCTTCGAGCACCCGCGCTGCCTCGGGAGAGAACGACCCGTCGAGCTCGGCGACGTGAGCCATGACCGCCGCCGACATGGTCGAGTAGTCCGGTTGGGCATCGGGCCACGGAATCACCCCATACGCCGGAACTACTGCAGCCACAGCATCGGGTCGCTCACATGCCAATACCAACGCCAGGCCGCCACCCATGCAGAACCCGAGGACGCCCACGGAGTCCCGCCCGGTGAGGGACAAGAGCTCGTCCACGGCGCTGCTCAACTCCTGGGCCGCGGCCGGCATCCTCAGTGCCATCATCTCTTTGGCTGCCTCATCGGGCTCGGTCAGAGGTACGGATCGCCCGCCAAAGAGATCTGGTGCCAGGGCGGTGAATCCGGCGGCGGCAAATCGGTCGCAGGTTCGGGTGATCTGGTCGACCACACCCCACCACTCTTGGATCACCAGCACCCCGATCGTGCCGGTCGATCCGCCGACCGGCTCAGCCAGATAGCCGCGGCCGATGCCGTCGTTGCTCTGGAATTCCACGTTCTGGCCCATGAGCGGACCTTACTCGCCCGCCCCACCGATCGGCCACTGAATCGCAGCACCTCATGGCATGAAATGCCCAGTTCAGAGCCCATAATGGCCCCCGGGTCCTTGTGGCCGCTGGTTGCACCGACTACCATAGAGCGGAATATGACTCACGCCGAGCAGTACTCGACGGTCGAGCCAGGTGCCTGCCCCGCACGACGTCGCCGAACCCCTATCCGGGTCTTGGCGACAGTTGTAACGGCCTCCATGATCGGAGCCACCTCGGCCATTGTCTCGTTCGCCACGCCCGCATCCGCTGACCAGATCAGTGATGCGCAAGCCCAGGCTTCAGCAATCACGGCCAAATTGAACGCCACCGAGGCACGGATCGTCGCGCTCACCGCGCAGATCAACCAGTCCGACTACCGGCTCGCCCAGTTGCGCGAACAGATCGCCGCCAGCCAGGCCGAGATCACCAAGAATCAGGAAACGGTAACCAGTGACGTGAACCAGTTGAGGAAGCAGGCCGTCAACGACTACATCAACAGCGGAACCTCCAACTCGGCAACCCAGTTGTTCACCTCGAACGTGAACACCAGCGGCATCCGGTCGGAGTACTCGGGGATCGCCACCAAGAACGTGACGTCGGCCATCAACAACCTCCACACCGCCCAGGCCCAGTTGGCCAAGAACCAGGCGACGCTCGAGCAGCAGAAGGGCCAAGCCCAGTCTGCACGTGACAGCCTTCAGACCTCGAAGAACCAGTCCGCATCGCTAGCCAGTCAGCAAACGGCCACGCTCAACAGCGTAGATGCCAACATCCAGAACTTGGTCGCCCAAAAGAAGGCCAGGGAAGCGGCGGCCGCCCAGGCCGCCGCCCAGGCCGCCTTCACCCAGAGGGTGGCGGCCGCCCAAGCAGCCCAGGCGTCCCAAGCCGCGGCCGCGTCGGCACCCCGTTCCGGTGGTGGAACCAAAACGTCAGGAACTCCCGTCACCTCCACCGCTCCGCCTCCGCCACTGTCGCCCGGTGCTGCTGGCGCCGTGCAGGCTGCCAAACGCGAACTCGGCGTCCCTTATGTGTGGGCCGGAGCCAGTCCGTCAGGGTTCGACTGTTCGGGTCTGACTATGTGGGCCTACTCCCAGGTCGGGATCTCGCTTCCCCACTTCTCCGGTGGACAGTTCGCCAGCACCACCCATATCTCTATGGCCAACATCGCCCCTGGCGACCTGCTGTTCTACGGTCCGGGCGGAAGTGAGCACGTGGCCATGTACATAGGTGGAGGCTCGATGATCGAGTCGCCCCACACCGGGTCCGATGTACATATCAGCGGAGTGCGCAGCAACGGTCTCGTCGGCGTCGGCCGGGTGGTCTGAGCCAGTCCGCTCCACCGGTGCGGTCGGGGCTCCCTAAGGGAATCCTCCGGTCCTGCGACCGGTGCGGTCCGCGCTCTTCTCGACCATGGCATTCGGCCAACCATCGGGTCCTGCGGCCACAGCTCGCCAGTTACGAGACCTGACCGCACTCATCGAGGGTGCCGGCCATGTCGACTTCAAAGATGCCCGTGGCCCACTCGGTCTCAATCAACGCCAGGCCGGCGGTCGGTTCACCCAGGACGAGGCCTCTGAACTCATCGCCCGACTCCAAGCCGATGCTGAAGCCGAGGAGCAGAAGCAGCAGCAGAAAGAGCAGGAGCAGTCCGACGGCACCGACGGTCCCGAGGAAGCCCCCGCCCTTGGCGCCCCGCCCCGGGCGGCGTCGCGCACGCAGAGCCTCGCCCGACAGCTTCAGCGAGTACCCGAAGAGCTCCTCGTCGACGAACTCCGACGTCGGGGCTGGTCCGTCGCCCCTCCTACCCCCAACAACTGATGGTCCGATCCGTGCAACACATGCCAGCGACGGACACTGCTGCGGCCCCCTGGGGCATACTGAGGACCTGGCCTGAAGGCGGGGCGCTGTTGCTCCGCTCGCGGCATCCACGACCATGAGACCTATCCCCATCGCATTCCACATCTGGTTCCTCGAGGTCCACACCTATGGAATCGGCCTGGCCCTGACCTTCTGGTTCGGCCTCCGTTTCACTGAGCGCCGGCTGCGCCAACGCGGCTACCCGACCGACTGGGTGACCAGCATGTTCGTCTGGGTGATCGTGGCCGCCATCGTCGGAGCCCGGGCCATGCACGTGCTCTCCCACCTGTCTTTCTACGCCTCCCACCCGTCTCAGATCTTCGCCATCTGGCAGGGCGGGCTCTCCTCGTTCGGTGGGCTGATCCTGGCGGTCCCAGTCGCCATCGTCATCTCTCGTCGGCGCTGCCCCGAACTGCCCACTCTCCGGTTCGCCGACCTGATGGCCCCGGTGCTGATGGCGTGTTGGGGAATGGGCCGCCTGCTCGGGCCTCAACTCATGGTGAACGGTGGTGGGCACCCCACCCACCAATGGTTCGGCATGTACTACGCCGGCAGTCATCCAGACCTGAAGGTCGTCCCCGTTCCGATCTTCCAGGCCATGGAGGACTTCGCCATCTTCGGGATCCTCCTCTTGATCGAGCGGTGGTTGCGCTCGAAGGCACCGACAATGGCTGCCGACGGATCCATGATCGAGCCCGCTGCAGCTCCACTTCCCCCGGCCGGAATCGTGCTGGGAGCCGGCATGGTCCTGTGGGGCATCGAACGATTCCTCGATGAGCACCTGTTGTTAGGGGAGGACGGCCACGTTGGCTCGCTCCTGGTGCAGATCGCCGGTATCACGCTGTCGGTTGCCGGACTCGTCCTGCTGGTCACCAGGATCGGACCGTTCCGCCGCTGGCGCGATTCTCGACCTGCTCCGACGACTCCACCGTCCACGAGCGGCACGAGCGGCACGAGCGGCACGAGCGGCACGGACAACACCGCACCGCTGATCCCCCGTGCTGCTCCTACTTCCTCTGTCCCTCTACGTGGCGCTATCGACGACTCGGGGTCAGGCGACCACAGCTGAGGGTTGGGGTGTGTCAGCCCCAGCCCCGTCCCTAGGCTCGACTGCACCCGTGTGACCTTCGCTATGGCCTCGGGTTCGTTGGGATCGTCGAGTGCCTCGAATGCCGACGGTGCCCACGGCGACAGCCACCAATACCACTAGGGACGCAACGAACCCGATGGCCACCGCCAAGACCAGGACGGCCACCACGAGCACCGCGTACACCCCGCCATCAGCTCTCGGCCGCAGGGCAGCAAACCGCTGATGGAAAGCCAGTAGAGCAGACGGAGTGGAGACTCGACGGGTCAGAGTTACCGCCAACCCCCGAGCCAGGCCGAAGACCCCACCGATGACCAGTGCTGTGACCGGCTGACCGGTGAGAGTCCCGAACGCAATGGTCAAATAGATGGCGGCAGTCGTGATGTACGTGGCGACTCCGGTGCCGATCTGAAATCCGAATCCGGCCCCGTAGACCCACGGTCGATAGGCATCCAGCCACCGTTCGTTGACCTGGCGGCAGTGGATGGGAAGTCGCACACCGGCTAACCCGGCGTCGGACACCAGCACCACGCAGGCAGAAACCAAACCGATCGCTCCCACCGTCATCGGCGTGGGATCAATGACGGCAACCATGGCAGCGAGCAGTGCCATCACACCACCGAGTGCCAACCCTCCGATGGTCGCCCCCAGGATGAACCAGGATGCCGTCGCCCAGTACCGGTGGCCCTTGGCGTGCTCGCCGAACGGAGTGATCGTCGACAGCATCGACAGTCCGCACGGTGACCATGTAGACCGCACGGCGGCGGCGCCAGCCACCAGGAAGGCCAGGATGGTGACGGTCGTAGTCATGGTGGCGGTCATGGTCGTGGTGACGGTCATGGTCGTGGTGCTCCTTCATCGGGGTGCATTCGTAGTGCAAGGGGAGGTCGACGGCATGTCACTGGTTTCAGGCTGGCGATCCATAGAAGGCGGCGTCGAAGGCGAAGATGCCACCGTCGGATCCGGCCATCCAGTAGCCCGGTGCCTTCGTCGTGTCTGCCGGAGTCATGTTCGCGGCGGCCCTCGCCATGCCCACGATGGGCCGTTGGAGCACCTGGCCACCCATGGACCCATCGAAGGGGGCGTCACCGAAGGCGAAGATGCCGCCATCAGAGGCCACCAACCAGTAGCCGCGGCCCGACGGGGTGGCGGCCATACCCACGATGGGTCGGGCCAACGGGTGGCTGCCCATTGAGCCCAGGAACGGAGCATCACCGAAGGCGAAGATGCCGCCATCGGAGGCCACCAGCCAGTAGCCGAGGCCCGACGGGGTAGCGGTCATGCCCACGATGGGCTTGTTCAACCGATAACCACCCATGGAGCCGAGGA
>JBAXCY010000035.1:0-19197 GCA_037141235.1 Acidimicrobiales bacterium
GCGATCGTCCAGGCATACGTGGTTGCTGCGCTGGTGGAGGTTCCGACGGTGGCCTTCACCTTGAACGAGTGCTTGCCAACGGCCAGGCCGGTGTAGGTGATTCCGGTAGTGGCGCAGGAGGTGTAGGTCGTGGTGTCAAGGGCGCAAGTGAAGGTTGCGCCGGCAGCGGTGTCTGCGTAGGTGAAGGTCGCGGTGGTGCTAGTGGTACCGGTAGCCGGCCCTGAGGTGACCGTGGGTGCGGCAGTCGCTGCATACGCAGTGTCGACGATGCCCGCGGAGGCGAGCACGGTGGCAAGTGCGATGACCAGCGTGGCGAGCGATGCCCGTGTGCCGGTTGTCCTCACTCGCTCGCTGTGCTGTCGCATCGAATCTCCGTATCGGGGGGTGTGTGAGTTGGGTAAGTGGGAGTGCAACCAGTCGTCCGGCCAGATCTCAGGGGCGCACCCATGAGACCCGGCCGTCTGACCAGGTGAAGACGTGGGGCGACTCAGCGCCCTACGTCCTCAGGTGACTACGCAGCGTCGAGGATGACTCCGACGTCGCCGCCCTGACAGGCATTCTGATTGGCGTCCACATTGCTCATCGTCACCGTGACGGTGCCGCTGTAGGAACCGTCCAGGTTGGCGGTGGGCGTTCCGGCGTCAGCCGTGAACCAGGCAGCGCTGCAACCAGCCGGCAGAGTGGCAGGGTTGATCGACGCAGTGGCCGAGTTCAGCTTCTGCACGCCTCCACCGAGGTGGCTGATGGAGTAGCCCATCGACTCGGTGCCCGAACCCGGGAGGAGCGGACCACCGGTGGCAGCGTCGACTGTGACGTCCCAGGGTGATGCCGTTCCGACAGTGGCCGAACCGTTACCGGACCCGGTGGAGGTGAAGTAAGCCGCAGCCACTCCGCCAGTACCGAGGATGATGGCGGCGGTGAGTCCCGCAGCCGCAATCTTGCGCTTCGTGTTGAACATCTTTGCTTTCATGGTCCATCTCTCCTTGTTTGGTCTACGTATACGTATGCCAGGAAGGTGGGTTCGCCATTCGCTCCTCCCAGATTTAGGCGACCAGGTCAAGGTCTGGGGATCAATGCACTTTCTGACTTCTTCCATACTGAGCCATCAGTGCGCCATAAGTCGTTCCTAAATTGCATGCAGTTAGGTTGCGAAATAGGTTCCTGTATCTCCCCTGTACTGGTAGGACTGTCCCTCTCTGGAACACATAGTCCCTGGTAGTGGGTCCGCAATACCTCGGTGGAGCCGCGGCCACCGAAAGTGTCCAATCCAATGTTGGTTGGACATTCCGATCTCATTCGTCATTTGATTCACATTTCATCGGAGATCTATTGAAGACACGGCCAGTTCCCGATTGCCTCACTTCCGAAGTCGCTCGGTGGGTCCGGTCCTGCCTCTGAAGGTCTCGCCGTACGATGCATGTACGGGCACCGAACGTCGGCCGAACGTCATCGGGGCACCACCCAGCCCGCCGATGCGTCTGCCTGTTGCATCACGTCAAATCCTCCGCGAAGCCTGATTCATTGCATCATCTAAAATCTCCGGATGGCCGTGCTCGCTGAAAGTCCGGCTCACAGGGGCCTTGACCGGGGCGAGAGCCTTGGAAAGTACAAGGCGCTCGAGCTGCTGGGTGAGTGCGCTGATCTCCCGATAGAGTTCCCCCGGTCGACCTCTACCACCGGGCCCTGACCCAGCTCGGCTCTGCCTACCTGCCCATCGGCGTGCACTCACCGGGCCACATCGCGGCCACCGACGAACTGGCTCGCGAACAACTGTGGCCTCACATGAAGCTGATGCGCGACCGGATTGGTGCCGAGCGGGGCTGGGGACCGATGAGCCGGGCCGAGTTCGACCAGCAGGCCGGACCTGACGGATCTCTCTATGTCGGCTCCCCCGAGACGGTGGCGACCAAGATCGCCACTACCGCTCAAGCGCTGCAACTGTCGCGTTTCGACATGAAGTACAGCGCTGGCCACCTGCCCCACGAGCTGATGATGGCCAGTATCGAGCTCTACGGCACCCAGGTAATCCCCCGGGTGCGCGAGCTGCTGGCTGCGTGAGGTATGTGCCGGGGCTACCAGTCGCCGCCTACCAGGCGTGTCCTGACACCCGTACTCCGGACGGCCTAGCGCCGGCGGTACAGGTCAGCCCGATGGTCGACCCGCAGTACTCGCACACTGCAGTCTTCGTCCACGATCTCGTAGATCACCCGGTACGGGCCCCGGCAGGCTGACCAGAGACCGGCAAGTTCGCGCGGCAGTGGTTGCCCAATCCGGGCGGGCGCTTCGACCAGGGAGCCCAGCAGGAACTCCACGATGGCGGCGGCTACGCCTTCGGGAAGTCGCCCCAAAGAACGATCTGCAATGGCCGTCACGACCAGGCGATAGCTGCCGCCTGTCGCCGATCGAGTTACTTGGCCCGGAGAGCGTCGGCATCAACGAATAGTCATAGGTGTTGCAGCTGGCCAGTGGGCTCCGTCCTCAGGCGGTCGAGCCACTCTCGCGTTCAATCACGGCGGCCGAGGCCAGGATGTTGTGGGCCACGAACGACCGCTCACGCTTGGAACGGATATCGAGCAGCTCGGCCTTCAGCGCGTGGGCCTCGTCCACCTGGTCGCCGCCGTTGAAGATGACGAAGTCGACCAGGTGCAGGGCCCGCTGAATCTCGGCGGTCTCCTCGGATGCACCCAGTACCCGGGCCCGCTCCATCACCGGGGCTGTGCCACCGGTCAGGGCTACGATCTCGGTCGCCACCTCGACCCGCGAGCTCGGGAAGATCATCGACGGGTTGCCGTCGTACCATCCCATATAACGGCGCATGATGTCGCGCACCGCGAAAGCGGTGCATCCGTAGAGCGGCTGCAGGTACGAGCTGGCGGCCAGCTCATCGGGCAGCTCTACCTCGGCCAGGATCTGCTCCTGCCATTGGCCCTCGTTGAGGCGGCGAACCACTTCACTGTCGAGATAGCGGAGCGCAGTGGCTGTGGTCAGCAGCATCTCCTGAGCGTGGTCGCCGAAGACACCTCCGTGGCCGGAGACGACCGACAGCGGCTCTACCGCAGCCATCTCTTCGAGAGCCTCGGCCCACTCCAGCACGTAGCGCTGTACCCGGAACGGGGTACCTGCGTTCGGAAGGGAGGACACGATGAAGTCGCCACCCACGATGACCCGGGCACCGGGCACCCACACCCAGGTGTGATCATCGGTCTCCCCTAGTCCGTGACGGCATTCGACGAGCAGGTCGCCTAGTCCGTCGAGGAGGAGCCGGTCCTCGTAGGCGATGGTCGGCGGGAAGTACTTGGCGTTGCGGACAACGTCGCCGCCGCCTGGGCCCCAGATGGCGAACTGAGCGTCGAAGGTGCCAGCCAGGTGGCCGGCCGTCTTGGCGTAGCGCTCGAACCGCTTGACCACGTTGACATGACCCACAATGTCAGGAGCATCGTGGCCCCGGGCGGCGGCATCTTTCATGATGGCCGGGGTGCCGAACGCATGGTCGTAGTGACCGTGGGTATAGATCACGTAACGCACAGGCAGGTCGGTCAGTTGGCGGAGTTCGCGGACCACGCGGGGGCCGTTGGTGAACAGCCCGGGATCGACGATGGCCGCCCCTTCTGACCCGATCAGGATGGTGGTATTGCCGAATCCAGCCAGAAAGAACACTCCGGGGGCGATCTCACGAGCCTCTTGTTCGACTCGGGACTCACCCAAGGCTTCGGGCCCGGCTTTCGGGAACGGATCGGTGGCGCTGGTCATGGATTCCTGCCTGTCGTCGTCGGGAACCGAATCCTAATAGCGGTAGGTCGATCCGTCGGATGTGCCAAGCCGATGGCTCAACGACTTTTCCGGTGACTCTGCCCATACCCACACGTTCTAGGTGTCATAAGTATGCTTCCCGAGACCGGAAGCGTCTCGGCCGCCGATGGCCCCAACAGGTCACAGCCAGCGCATCCCATCGCCCCATCGCCCCCATCGCCCGTCCCTCCACTGACCACGCACAGGAGTACCGAATGAGCAACTCTCACCAGCACGCTACCCACCGTGACGCCCGATCATTGCGAGGTGGGTTCACCACCTTCACCTCGGGAGCGCTCTCCTTGGTCAGCCTCCGGCCGATGGCCATCTTCGCCGTCGTGCCCACGGCCATCTTGGTCGCCGGTCTGGGCTCGTGGATGCTCTTTCCGATCATCCTCGCCCTGACCCTGATCGTCGCTCTGGTCTTCGGCGAACTGGCCTCCCGGTACCCCCTCGAGGGCTCGGTCGCCGTCTGGTCGCGCCAGTTGATCGGCCCCCGCACCGGCTGGCTGACGGCCTGGCTGTACATCTGCGCCTATGGCGTCCTCGCCTCCTACGTCAGCTACAGCGCCAGCCAAAAGTTGCTGGTCCTGTTTGGCCACGCCCGGCCCACCTCGATGTCCATCGACCTGCTGTGCGTCGGACTCCTGGTCGTGGCCACCTTGATCAACGCCATCACCCGCAGTGTGCTGAAGATCTTTGCTGTCGTGGTGGCCGCCATCACCGTGGTCACCTGCCTGGTGGTCAGCACCATGCTGCTCATCTCCCATCGCCACCACGGCGTGGGTGATCTGTTCCACTCCTCGGCCAACGGTGCCCACGGTTGGGCGTGGGTGACCGGTGGTCTGCTGGCTGCTGCGGCCGCTACCGGAGTCCTGCGGGGCTTCGAAATGCCGGCCGAGGTGGCCGAAGAGGTCGAAGACCCAGAGCGCAGCGTCCCGAAAGCCATCGTGTGGTCGTACATCGCTGCAGCCGCACTGGTCCTCTATACCAGTGCCGCCCTGTTCCTCTCCTATCCGACGACCGTGGCTCAGATATTGGACCCGGCCGGCTCCGTGCAGATCGAGCTCGGCTCATCAGCCGGGCACATCGTCGGCTACCTGACCGTCCTGGCCTACTTCGCCGTGGTGGTCATCGCCATCATGGCCTCGTCCCGCACGGTGTGGATCAGTGCCCGTGACCGCGAGTTCCCGGCCAGTGGCTACTTCTCTACCCTTTCGACCAAGCACCGGCTGCCCGTTAAGGCCATCGTGCTCGTCGGTGTGGGTGCAGCCCTCCTGCCGTTCGTCTCCAGCGCCAACATCAAGCAGGACCTGTACGCCTCGGCACTGGCCGCCCTGATGATCGCCTATCTGCTGCCGGTGTTCGGCGCACTGCGGGCCCGCAGTGCCAAGCGGTGGATCCCGGGACCGTGGTCCCTTGGTGGCTGGGGCACGCCGCTGCTTGTCATCGCCCTCGCCTTCACGGCCGCCACTGTCGTCAACGTGGTGTGGCCCCGAGTCGCGCTCTACGGTCTGGGCAGTGCCCAGTGGGGCCCGCTGGTCTCCATCGTGGTCATCGTGGCTGTCGGACTCCTCATCGGCGCATGGGCCTTCCGCGACGACGGCGTGCACACCCGGCACTTCGGACACGTCGACCTCGATCTTGAGCCCAGCCGGCTCATGCACCCAGGGACCTGTGTCGTCTGCTTCAAGCCGCTCGAGGCCGACACCGAGGTCTGGTGGGACCCCGAGGCCCACACCACCTCGTGTATCCACTGTCACGAACTCGCGCTCCATGTTCGAGAGAATCCCGATGCCGACGATGCGGCCCTGTTGGCCATGGCCGGCCATGAGCCCTCGACCTCTACCTTGGACCGGGTCCGCGACCGCGGCTGGCATGGCGACCACGGCGACCACCCCCGGACCCATTGGAAGTCCACTCCAAAGCAGTAGGGACTACTTCGCACTACCCGGTTTGCACGGCACTACCCACAGAAGTGCGACGCCTGGCCATCTGTGAGTAACCTTGTAGAGATAGGTTCACCATTGGGTGGGCTGAGTGGGTGTACGGGCAGAGTAAGGGCAGGGTACGGGTCGTCGGCGTTGTGCCGCCTTCGGTCCCAAGGAGGGGCATGCGCAAATTCCGTCGAGCCATCATGGCCGTGGCGATCGGGGCAGTGGCGATCGCTATCGTCGCTCCCGGGTCCACCGAAGCCGAGGCGGTCACGCCACTGGCTCCCCTGTTCCACGGTTCTGTGCTGAAGCACGCCAAGGTGGGCAGGGCCTTCCACGCCACCGTTGCCGCCAAGGGCCGCCCCGTAGCGGCCATCACCGCCACTACCGCGCTGCCTGCCGGGTTCACCTTCACTGACCTCGGGATTGGAAGAGGGACCCTGGCTGGCACGTTCGCCGTCCCGGGCACGTTCGTCATCGGCTTCCAAGCCACCAACACCGACCCAGCCACCAACATCCAATGGACAGCCACTGAGTCCCTGACGGTGACGGTGACCGGCATCGCTGCCGTCTCCACCTACTGCGGACAGCGGACAGGGGCGCCTGCGACCAGCAAGGTCATGGTGATCTACGAAGAAAACCACAGCTACTCCTCGATCATCGGGTCCGCTTCGGCCCCCACCATCAACTCCTATGCCCAGAGTTGCGGCAAGGCCACTAACTACCAGGCACTGACCCATCCCTCGTTGCCCAACTACATGGCATCCACGTCCGGGGTGTCCTACGCATCGTCACCGTGGTCCAGCGACTGCTCACCGTCGGTCTCGTGTTCGACTGCCAACAACAACATCTTCAACCAGGTCGGTCCCACCCATTGGAAGAGCTATGCGGAGTCGATGACGTCCAACTGCTCGGGTAGTGGACCCAGTGTCGCGTCCCGGCACATCCCGGCCGAGTACTACACCAATCTGGCCTCTTCGTGCGCCACGAACGTCGTGCCGCTCGGCACCACCACGTCCGGTGCGCTGCATGCAGACGTTGCCGCCGGGACGATTCCCACGTTCACTACCGTCACCCCTAACCAGATCAACAACATGCACGACGGAACCATCACCCAGGGCGACAACTGGTTGTCCACCTGGATACCGGTGATCACCTCGGGCCCTGACTACCAGTCCGGGCACCTCACCATCCTCATCGTGTGGGATGAAGGCTCGGGCAGCGGCAACATCGCCAGCACCGTGGCCATGCTGGCCATCTCCCCCTACGTAGTTCCGGGAACATCATCAGCGACAGCTTTCACCCACTACAGCCTGCTCAAGGCAGCAGAGGACGTGGCCGGCGTGTCCGAGTTGGGACTGGCCGCTACTGCCAACAGCCTGCGGACGGCGTTCGGCTTCTGAGCGAGGCACACGATGATCAGCCCTGATCGGTGTGGTCAGGCGCTGATCGGTGGGTCTGGCGCTGGCAGCGCCGTCAGACCAGTGGGTCAGGCGACCGGGGTGAACGAGGACTGACACGAGACGTGCTTCCCTCGATAGGTGACAGCGGCAGACACCACCACGGTGACCCCGACCGGTGACGATCTGATGGCCAGCGGCACCACCAGTACCCCCGTACTGTCCGTCACACCTGCGTGCACCGTGGTGGTGCGCGGATAGGCGGCGCTCACCTTGACTTGCGCTCGAGAGGTGGAGTTCACGGTGACCGACTCTTCGGTGTGGCCTTGGGCTGGGTGCGGGTCAGATACGGAGACCGTGCAGCCGGTCAGGGTCGCCGCCGGGGCGATGACGTGGTCCGGCTGCGGCACGGCCGTGGTCGGCACGGAATCGGATGTTCCGCCTGGCGAACTGGCCTGGGTTGTCGCCGTCACTGGATGTGGCACGGGAAGGACCACCTCTTTCCCCTGGGCAAACAAGGTGATGCCCACAACGGTCGCCACGGCGACGATCACAACCACGACCACGTTCCGTCTGTTCATTTCGTACCTCCGGTCGGGGCCGCCACGAGGATCGAGTGCAGCGTCTGCAGGTCCTTGTCTCCGTAGCGGGTGAGGGGCACCAGATAGGTGCCTTCGTCGATCTCATTCCAACTGATCACCATCCACCCGTCAGGAGCAGCTTTGGAGTTCCCGGTGTACAGGTCAACCATGGTCTGGCCATCGAGCCGAGGCACACAGCTCGAGCCACCGCCGATCACCTTGTTGTACCCGGGGGCCAGCGGACTGAAGAACTTCTTGGCCGTGCCGTCGGGGTTGCGGGTGGAACGGACCTCAGTGGCAAGTTTCTTGATCAGGGCGAACGATGCTGGGTTCTTGATCGGGTTCTGACTGGACCAGTAGTACTGATCGGCATCGAAGTCCGCCGCTTTCGCACTGTTCCACGTCGCCCAGTTCTCATCTGCCACCAAGTAGAAGTGGGGACGCCACGCAGCACTGGTCGCGTCCAGGAAGGCCTGCGGGTACTTCCGGGAACCCATCATGACCAGCGTCGGCCGACCGCTGTTGGAGTGGTCGAACGCCGAGTCGGTTCCGTAAGTGGTTTGGAGATACTGCAGGTCGTTGTCCATGGCATCGCGGGTACGTATGGCCGCTGATGACATGTAGGCGATCCAGAGCGTGAACGGGGTGCCGGCCTGGTTGACCTGATGAACAGCGGCCACCAGGGCGGCCAGGCGACGATTGAACACCGACCCCGTGGCTGTCTGATCTGGCTCTCCGGTCCCGGCCCACCCGACGGCGAACCCGGTCAAGCCCGACTTGGCCGCCAGCACCACATCTTCGTGGATGCGTGCCGGATCGTTCTGGGTCCACAGATCCTGGGCCACATCGGTCAACTGGTTGCCCGGGTAGTTGTTGACCACCGTGCAGCCGTCTCCGCTGAGGGTCGCGGGCAGTGGGAGCGGTAGGGCCGAGTAGGGGTAGTTCGGCCCCAGCCGCTTGTGCCAATGGACGGTGTCCCACCACAAGTAGTAGAAGGCGAACGCTGGATGGGCAGCCCCCGCAGGCGCCACCTTCGACGGGCGGGTAGTGGTCGGAGCCGCCGATGTGCTCGATGTCGATGTCGATGTCGAATCCGAGGCGCACGCCGACATCGTGAGAACTAGAGCGAGTGCAGCCCCGACGACCCTGATGGTGCCTGACGTCCTAGTGAGCACTCGCATCAGCTCCGTTACCAGCCGCTGCCTGCACATGCTTGCGACGGAGACGTCGGCCGAGGAACCCGATTCCGACCAGAACTCCGAGGACGAATACAGCCACAGCCAGCAGTTTGAGGAAGTCCTGCTTGGTGATCACGACACTCGTGGTGGTGTCGGACCGCGACAGGTGCACGGTGGATTTCGGCGCCACTAGACCCCCGGTTACTTTGACCTGGTAGTCGCCGGGAGGCAGGTTGTCGACCGTAGCCATATGACCCGGACCCAGGGGCCGCACGAGGGTGCTCTGGTCTGGATAGGTGAGCCCGAAGTTCTTGCCGATCGGCTTGCCAGACAGCAGGTCATTGCCAGTGATGGTGAGGGAGAAGAGGGCTACCGGGATGTCCCATACCAGCGAGTCCGTGGCGGTAAACCGCTGCTGACCTTGGTTGACTACGCTTGCTCCCTTGATCATCACCGACTGCAGTGCGTAAGTGACGACGCTGCCCTTGATCCCATTGGACACCCGCACCGGTCGGGTTGCCATGATCCAGTTGGGCGTGATCAGCTGCGGTCCGGTCCACACGATGGCTCGCCCCAGGCTGTCACGGAATGTGGCACTGGTCACCTTCGAGGCAGGGAACGTCTCGCCTTTCGGCGTCAGGAACCGAACTCCCACCAGATGCTCCACATCGAGTTCGACCAGAAGCGCTCGCGTGAACGCTCCGTGATCAGGGTTGTTGAGGAACCGGTCCATCCTGACCCGCACGGCGGGGCTGATGACCTGCTGGGGAAGGACGAGGCGCTGTCCGACATTATTGAGCTGAGGGTCTTCGATCGTGGCCTGACCGTTGTCATCGGTGACCCCGACTACTCCGTCGATCGAGAAGTGGACCCCGCCCAGATGCGGGACCACCTGCACCGTGACCGTCTTGGTGGTGACGGCTTGGGCGGGCGACGCTGGGACCACCGCGCCACACAGCACCAGCAGGGCGAGGCCCGAGGTGGAAACGACCCGAAGGCCTAGGCGTCTCATTACTGCTTCCTGGGGGCTGCGTCTGCCACCGCCTGCTTTGCCCCTTCGAACCTGCCCTTGGCCAGGTGGAACTCGCTCTTCTTGCTCTTTGGCGCCGACTTCCAGGTCGTCCGAGCTCGTTCCATATACGCCGCGGGGTCATCCGCCTGATCGCCCTCGTTCTTACCCAAGGCGTAGCCCTGGGCGTAACTCAGCCGAGCGCTTCCAGCCAATGGGGCCCCGATTACGTCACGCGGAGAGAACTCGGCATCATCGATGAATGTCTTGCCATCGAACTGCTTTGCCTCCGCCAGATCAGCACTGGCCTCTGAGTAAGCCGCGGCCATGCCCCGTTGCGCGGCCGCGGCAACCGGGTCCGACTTGTCGAGCAACCTATTGGCGGCACGGGAGCATTCCGATGCTGCACGGTCATGGCTGGACCCATTCACCCAACTCATCGGAACCCGGTCGTGGCCATCCTGCCAAGCATCGTGCTCTGCCGTTCCGACATCGTACGGATTGGACTCGTGAGCCAGAACGAACAAGGTCGGGGTCGGTTCGGCCTTCTTGGTCGGGGTCGGTTCGGCGGGAATTCGGACCGGTCGCCGCGCCACGGTCGATTCCACCGTATTTCCTCGGTAGCCCACCGGAGCAAAGACGTCATCTTCTAGGTCGTCGACCGTCAGCCCAGCACTCCGGTACCGACGGAAGGCAAAACCGAACAGGAGTACTGCACCCAGCAACGCCATGATGTACAGGACGTAGATGACGAGTACATCTGGACGCGGTGCAATCAGGGCGCCCTTCGACAGAGGGGCGATCAGCGGCGCGATGGTCTGTTGATGCAGATCAACCCCGCTCAGGAGGTTTCCCCCGGTACTTACTTGGGGCGTGAGGAAGGGCAGTCCGAATACCCGGTCGATCAGCCCCGGGATCGAGGTGGTGTTCATCTGCCCGTGATCCACGCCACCCGACTTGGAGAACGGGGACACCAGTATCACTGGCACCCGGATCCCTTGCGCCACTCCTCCCATTACCGGCGGTGCCGCGTGGTCGTACCATCCACCGGCATCGTCGTAGGCCAAAAGGAGCACCGTGCTGTTCCACTCTGGACTCTGCATCAGGGCATTGATGAGGGACTTGACGAAGAACTCGCCCAGCGTTGGATTCAGGGGCGACCGCTCAGAGTTGACCGTGCCGGTGACGTAGGAGACGGCAGGGAGCTCCCCGTTGACCAGGTCGTCGTAGTACTGGCCCGTGTCGACGATTCGTCCGGCTCGGTCTGGGTTACCGGTGATGGCCGGCATGGACAGCAGGGGAACTCTGGCTTGTTGGGCCGTGCTCTGCGTCTCCACCGACCCCGTGTAGTTCTGGACGTAGTACTTCCACCCGAGGTGCGCTTGATCGAGCTGGTCGAATACTGTCGGGACCACGATGCCGCCCGCCGGTGGGGTGTTCGTCGTGAGTCCGCCGTCCTGGCCGGACACCGCCGCCAGCCGGTTGGGGAGCGATCCTGCGCGCGATGTGGCGAAGAAGTTGTCGTAGAGCGTGAACCGGTCGGCCAGGCTCCAGTAGTAGGGAAGATCCTGGCGCCTCAGGTTGCCGACCGAGGTCGATCCGATGGAGAGGTTGGGCTGAGCCACGACGAACCCATCCATCTTTCCGCCGTTGATAGCTCGCTCGGTGGTGCGCAGCGTGTCGCTCAATCCAGCCCGGGACTGGTTCGGATTCAGGTGGTACGGCTTGATGCAGCTGGTCGAGCCGACAGTCAACGGAAGGCACACTCCGGCGGGGATGTTGTTGACTCCGGCACGAGTGCCGAAATAGTTGTCGAACGAGTGACCGCTCTGCATCACGACGACCACGTGCTTGATCACCGGCGAAGGTGTGGCCGCCGCATCTGTCGCCGCACCAGCCTGGGATACGGGTGCGACAGTCGCCATGCATGTTGCGGCCACCGCCGCCGCAATCAGGCCAGCGAAGGTCCGACCCCTCACGGTCGGACCTGATAGATCACTACCACGGGTCGCCCGTCCACCCGCCCGGTGTAGACAGGAATGCCGTGGTGTTTGGCTATCAGGGCCTGGAGGCGGCGGGCGGTGGTCGGCGACCGGTAAGCCGAATAGGCATCCCAGACCAGATACGAGAATTGGCCCTGGTGAATGCTGAGATCAGGGTTGTAGACCGGCGAGTACGACGGGTTCCGGTGGAGCGGGTCCGAGCTGACCGACAACCCCTGGGCCGGGCGGTGCCCGTAGTAGGTGAGGATGTTGGCCATGCTCGGGCCCACGGTCAGGAGTTCCGTTCCGGGAATCAGATGCGCGCCGACCCAGTATCCGGCGTCGCGCCCCCCGGGGATGCCACCGCCTCCTGCCAAGACCGAGGCACCCGCTGACGAATAGACCGTCGACCAGGTGCCGACCAGGAGCGAGGCCACCACCAGGGCAGCCACCGCCGGTCGAGCCACCGCTCCGGTTCCCATCTTCCAGCGTGCCGGGAGGTGCCACACCATCAGGCCGCGGGCAGCCAGCACGGCCATGGCCGGGGCCACGGGGAGAAGGTACTGGAACCCTTTCAAGGGGTAGATCTCGAAGGCGGCCAGCGGCACCAGGATCCAGCAGACCAGGAGCAGCGCCCGCCAGGTCCGGTTCACCCGGAACAAGAGGGCGACCCCGGCAGCCAGTACGACCAGCCACCCCATCGACGCGGGTATGACAGTCAGATAGAAGGTGGCGTCATGGTTCGAGGTGCGAGCCAACTGCCATGCAAGGTAGTTCGAACCCGTCGATGACCGACCAGCGACACTCATCACCAAAGGAAAGGTGATGCTCACCGCGGCCACGACTCCGCCGAACAGCACGAGGGTGCGCACCGGTCGGCGGATCTCGGAGCTCACGATGATGAAGACGACGAAGGCGCCGGCCACGATGACACTGGTCTCCTTGGTCAGTACAGCCAGACCCATGGTTGCCGCAGATGCCAGGAGCCAATCGATGCCCTTGGTGCGTACGAACCGGGCGAACATCCAGAACGCCAAGGTGATGCAGAGCACGGCTGGGCCATCGAGGAGCAACTGGCGAGTGACCCCCACGTGATAGGGCATCAGGGCCAGGATGAGCGCAGCCAGCACCCCGGTCTTGGATCCGAAGAGCTCGCGGCCGATCAGGAACACGACGAACACCGTCGCTAGCCCCAAGAAGGCCACGAGGACACGGGCGATCACGTCATGGGTGCCCGATCCGAACAACGGCGATATCAAGACCGGCAGGAACAGCGGGTGGGCGCGGAACACCGGGAACTGAGTGGTGTACAGCGGGTTACCGGCCAGAGAGGCAGCCTGGCCGGCATACACCGCTTCGTCACTGTTGAACCCCGAGCTGTTCAGATTGACCAGCCGAACGGCCATGGCCACCAGCATCGTCAGCACCAGCCAGACCCGGGGGGTCATGCGGTACATCCAGCCTGTCTGTGTGGCTGTCTGGGCAACTGCGGGTTCTGCGTCACTCCCTGGCTCACCTGGAGCCAGTCCCTCGGCGAGCTCTGGTGCTCGTTCGTCACTCACGACCGCCACGGCCGCTCCCAACTACTCGATATGTCCCTCTGCACGAGTACCGGGGAACTGGCCATTACGGAACTGATGCTGCAATAGTCGTTTGCTTCAGTCGTTGTCGGCCTGCATTGCGTTCTCCGTCTCTCGACGGAGCGACGAGGCGAACTCGACGTGGTCGCTGACGAAGGAGGTCGGCACGACCGGTCCCGTGCTCCTGGCTTCGAGGATGTCCTCGCACCAACTGAAGTTGTCCGAGCCGAGACGGGTGATGCGCACGCTCTCGATGGCGCTGATGAGGATGAGCCGCTCGCGTTCACGCAGTTCCTCACAGCCCACTCCTCCTACCGACATCATCGGGGAAACGTACCTATAGGGGGGGAACCCGTAGGCATCTTCCGTGTTCTCCAGGAGCTCGACCACCGCTTGGGACTGGCTGACCGGGCTCTTGTGTGGCTCTCCACGTTCGATGATGTAGATGTCTTCGATCGTGGTGACAGTGCCCAGTTCACACGGTACCAGGCGCTGTACGAAGTACTTGGGCGGGGGGATGACCCGCTGCATCCATCCGTTGATCGTCATGATGGGCACGTTGGAGTCCGCCAACTTCATGGCGAACCCACGTCCTTCCTTGGAATGGAGGCGGCTCTGCACTCGCAGCCAGAGCCACTCACGCCGGCTCAGATCCCCGGCATCCACGGCCCGCAGCGTGTGCTGGCTGATGGTAAGCGGCTTCGGGAAACAGCGGGCCACTCCGGCGCTATCGATGATCGTCATATCGTCTGACAGGAAACGTCCTTCGCTGGTGCGCAGGAGCTTCAGGACGGTACCGGTCTTGCCGGTGTCGGTCCGAGCCGACAGCACCAGGCCCTTGCCGTTGACGTCCATGCAGGCGGCGTGGAGCAACATGTATCCACGGTCTACAAACACGAAGCGCAGGAGCGCCTCGATGACGTTGGTGTAGAGCACGTGGGGGCTGTGGGCTAGCGACTTGCTGGTGGTCACCTTGATCTGGTCCCCGAACTCGATAGCGAAGTTGGCCGACAGGCGCCCGAAGTGCTCCTCCCACCGCATGGTCTTCTCATCGGCGGACTGGACCATCCGGGTCCGGGTCCGCAGACCGGGCAGTGATCCGATCCGCACCGAGATATCCGGCGTGGATCCGTCGCGTGCTCCCCTGGCCTGCTCGAAGTAGGTCAACTCCGGAAGGGTGACGTCGCTGCCGATCGTCAGGATCCCGTGGAGGTCGTAGAAGTGGCGATATGTCGGGGACGGGGTCCGGCCGCTACGACCAGCTCCGGCCTTGGGATCCTCGACCAAGAAGTTGATCGGACCGATCTTCGTAGTGCTGATGATTCCGCTTGCCATTTCACTATCCCCTTTGTAGATGAACCTGTCGCTGATACCGAACCTGACCAAAAACACCGCCACGAGCGTGACCACGTTGGCCAGGACCACTGGCATGTGCATCACCTCGATCAACAGGGCGAGGAATGGCAGACGGGCCAACATCACCGTGTTGTTCAGAATGCTGAATCGGATGTACCGCCGCCACGTGCGGCCCTGCTCTCGACCACGGAAGACGAAGATCTCCATGCCAGCGAAGTTCCATGTGGTCGAGACCTGGGTGGCGAGCACTGCCGCCCACACGTAGGGCAGATGGGCGAAGCGGACGAACGCCCAGAAGGCGAGCGCATTGACGACCAGCCCGGTGGCGCCCACAGCGCCGAACCCGATGGCACGGCGCAAGCGAGGAGTCCCTACGGTGCCCATCCGCAGGCGGGTCAGATGATTGGCGAACCGCATGCCTTCGCGGAAGCTGGCCTTGCTCTCGCCCGTGTGGCGCTCGGCGAAGGTGAAACCCACCTCGGCCACATCGAGGTCACAGCGGGCGACCATCTCGAGCAGGATCTTGAACCCTTTTGGCTCCAGAAGATCGACGTCCACGGCGGCCCGACGAAAGGCGAAGAATCCGCTCATCGGGTCGGTGACGTCACCGAGTCGACGGGGAAAGGCCATCTTGGTGATGGTGGTCGCCGAGCGGGACACCCCCACCCTGGCCAGGTTGGCCAGCCCGGCACCGTCGCCCTCCTCGCGATAGCGGCTGGCGATGACCACATCGGCCTGGCCGTGCTCGAGGGGCTGCAGGAGATCAGGGATCGTCTCCGGCGGGTGCTGGAGGTCACCGTCCATCACGACCACGAAACAGCCGGAGGCGGCCCGCATCCCGGCCACGACCGCACCGCCGAGGCCACCCGTCTGCTCGTCCAGTTCGCGGTGGATCACTTCGACCGGAAGGCTGGTGCCGGCCGCCACCGACTTGATGACTTCTGGCGTGTCATCGGAACTGTCATCTACGAAGATCAGCTGCGCTGAACCCTCGGGCAGGACTGCTTCGAGCCGCGCCACCAACGGGGCGATGTTTCCCCGCTCATTGCGTGTGGGAATGATGACGCTTACTTTTATATTGCCCATTACCTCATACCTCCCGGCACATCGAAATAACAAAATCCACTATGCCGTTGAAGTATGTAGCCTCCACTACCGTATTCATCACTAGAGTTCCCCTCGTCCATTCCGGTCGCCAACGCCACGTCCGGTACCCTGCCCACGGCGCCGCCCCTGGAGGAACCCACGCCTAACCCACGCCTAACCCACGCCTACTCCCTAACGCCACTAGGGCAAACCCGACAACTGCCGTGTTGCTTGCGCTGGATGGAGTGACCCTTCTAACTTCAATTGTCAATGTAGTAGATGGCGAGCAGATGAACAAGGCGTAAAGACTAAATGAACCCAAATACAACTAGAGTTTTGCGCTGCGTGCTGACACCACCACTATGAGTGATGATATGGCCTATCAGAATGCCTCTGGTCTCAGTGAGAAGAGGCCAGGCCGGAGGTGACCTCCTCGACCTGAGGCGATCTATCGACTTACGGGATGGTTTCGCAACTTCCCCCGTGCAGCCCACACTACGGCCGACCGCGTACCGAATCAGGTGCAGATCAGTGGCACATCAGGATCGACTTTGGTGCCGTTCGCCTGCCGTCCCAATCCCGATGTAGGAGGCGTGCTCAGCACCCCTCGCAGGCTCTAGGCCTGGTCGGTGCCGCTCGTGTTCCTCGTCTTGTCACGCGGGAACCGGCGACGGTCCATCTGGGCGGTAGAGACATCTTCGATGATCAGGCCGCAGCGGTGGCACTCCCAGCGACGCGCTGGCGGGTAGGACAGCGCCCAAAGGTCGTGCGATACACAGCTGCAGATAGCACGCTCCATCAGTTTGATCACGTCATTGAATGTACCGGGTGGGACGTCCAATTGGGTGGCAACACCGATTTGTCGAGAGTTGAGGCGTTGCCCGTCGTCTGTCCTCTTGTTGAGTACCCCCACGTCGACCACCCCTATGCCCAGCGGCGGCGGTATATTGAGACCCCTACTGGTCGCCACACTTTGGCGACCACCTCCCTTGGCGCAGGCCAGTTCTTCGGAGCGACATGAATACTGACCCCGTCCCACGCGACCAGGATCGTCGCCCCGTGGTCGCCGTCGACTTCGATGGGACCCTGACCCGCCGTGACACCTTGCGCCAGTTCCTGTTCCGGGTTCAGCCTCCAATGGTGCTGATCAAGGCGTTCGCCTCGCACGTTCCCTCGATCGCCCGATCGTTCCGAGGAGATGACGAGCGCAACCATGCCAAGGCGGTGGTCTTCTCGGACATCCTGGGTGGGATGCCTCGCATCGATGCAGAGGCTGCAGCTATCGAAACGGCTCAAGCCATCACCGAGGCGATGCTCAAGACCGACGTCGTGGCCCGGATCCGGTGGCACCAGAAAGAGGGGCATCGGGTCATCGTCGTCAGTGCATCCTTCATCAACTACGTGGCCCCCGTCGTCGGCGAGCTCGGCATCGACGAGGTCATCGCCACCCGGTGGGAGGTCGACCCCGTGACCGATCGTCTGACCGGCCGGTTCGAGGGCGCCAATGTCCGTGGCGAGGCCAAGGTCGACCTACTGACCGACCACCTGGGCGGAACGTGTGCACTGGAATACGCCTATGGGAACAGCAGAGGCGATGTCGCCATGCTGGCCGAGGCCAAGAATCCGGTGTGGATCGGTCGAGGAACAATCACCGAGGTTCCGCAAAGCACTCGCTGACGATAATCGGATCCGTGGGCGGCCGCTCATGGCTGCTGATCAGATCAGGATGATTCAGATGCCGATCCGGCTGGTCCCAAACGCAGCGTCGTCGAACAGCACATCCCACGTGCCACTCCCCGTCTCACCGATCTGCATCTGTCCGATAGATGCGGCTGTGGTGGTGGCCGTGCCGACCGAGGTCAAAGCAGACACGGCGGCACCATCCAGCCACACCTCGACGGTGCTGGCCGTCCCGCTCAGTGCGATGTGGAGCTCGAGAGCGTGCCATCCCGTAGCCACCGAAGTGGTGCTGGTGACGTTGGTGTTGGCTGCGTCGTTACGGAATCCGAGGAATCCGCTGGCTGTCACATAGAGGAAGCCGATGGAGTTGCCCGAGCCGTCGCGCACCCGCATCAGGTTGACCTGGCTGGCCTGGCTCTTGATCTTGAAGCCCAGTCGGGCGTAGCCATTGGTGTAGGTCGAGGCCAAGGTCTGCTTGGCATACGTTGCCCCGGTGGTGGTGTTGCCTTCGGCGGCGTACGTGCCCGAGCGCACGTCGGTGCTCTGGACGGCGAGTCCGGCAGTGGTCGTCCATCCGGTCAGACTTCCAGCCTCGAACCCGTTGGAGAAGAGCGGTGCGGCGGCGGCCGGTGTCGTGACCGGTGCAGCTGAGGTGAGGGTTGATACGTTCCCAGCCTGATCGCCAGCCCACACGGCGTAGGTATGAGTGGTGCCAGCCAGCACGGTGGTGTCGGTGTAGGTCGTGACGACACCGAGCTTGGCCAACACCACTCCATCACGGAACACGGTGTAGCCAACGACCCCGATGTTGTCGGTGGAAGCAGGCCAAGCCAAGGCCACGGCGAACGGACTGGTAGCGGTGGCCGTCATGGTGGCCGGCTTTGACGGAGCCGTGGCGTCGCCGTTCGGCCCGAGGCGGCTGGTGGCGAATGCGGCGTCATCGAACAGGACATCCCATGTCCCGGTAGCGGTCTCGCCGATCTGCAGTTGCCCGATCGAGGCCGCCGTCGTGGTGGCCGTGCCGACCGAGGTCAAAGCAGACACGGCGGCACCATCCAGCCACACCTCGACGGTGCTGGCCGTCCCGCTCAGTGCGATGTGGAGCTCGAGAGCGTGCCATCCCGTAGCCACCGAAGTGGTGCTGGTGACGTTGGTGTTGGCTGCGTCGTTACGGAATCCGAGGAATCCGCTGGCTGTCACATAGAGGAAGCCGATGGAGTTGCCCGAGCCGTCGCGCACCCGCATCAGGTTGACCTGGCTGGCCTGGCTCTTGATCTTGAAGCCCAGTCGGGCGTAGCCATCGGTGTAGGTCGACGGCAACGTCTGCTTGGCCCAGGTAGCACCAACGGTGGTGTTGCCCTCGGCGGCATAGGTTCCGGAGCGCACGTCAACCGACTCGACGGCCAAGCCAGCGCTCGAGGTCCACGATCCTGTGGAACCTGCCTCGAAACCATCCGAATAGAGCGGTGCCGGAGGAACTGGTGTCGTCAGGGGTGAGGCAGAAGTGAGAGTGGACACATTGCCAGCCAGGTCCGCAGCCCACACGGCGTAGGTGTGGGTGGTGCCGGCCAGCACGGTGGTGTCGGTGTAGGTCGTGACGACACCGAGCTTGGCCAACACCA
>JBAXCY010000036.1:0-19037 GCA_037141235.1 Acidimicrobiales bacterium
TGTAGCTCGGATAGGTGATGGCGTCGGTGATGTAGCCGGCCTGCTCGAGTTCCTCGTGGTAACGGGGGAGATTGCGCCAGGGCACGCCCATGTCGACATGGTGGGCCAGGTGCCAGCCGGCGTTGTACGGCACGAACCAGAACCGGGCGAACCATCCCTTCTGGCGGATGTTGTGGGTGTTGGCCCGCCGGTCGCTGTTGTCCTCGAGACCGCCGTGTTCGGCGATGGGAATAAGTCGGTTGAGCACCCGCCACTGGGTCATCCACGGGAGCCACCACAGCAGCGGATAGATCCACCACCGTCCGGTGAGGGCCCACATGGCAGCCCACAGTGCGAACTGCACCCCGATGATCGACAGCGTGATCCGGCGAGATGAGGGCACCTTGAGGGTTCGTAGAAAGGCGGCGAAGGTCTTGCACCCCGAGATCCCGACCGCATCGCGGACCAGGAAGCCGACCATGGTGCGACGGGTGCACGGGTAGCCGCTGTACAGAGCGAGGTCAGGCTCATCGGGTCCCAACTCCTGCTTGTGGTGGACGAAGTGGGTGCGCCGGTAGACGCCGATGAGGGACCAGGAGGGATAAGCGATCACCCAAGTGCCGACCCAATCGTTGATCCGCTTGTTGGTGAAGAGGATCTTATGAGCGGCCTCGTGCATGAGGACGTCGAACCGGGCGTACATGGAGCCCATGAGCACGAAGGCGACAAGGTAGGCCCACCACTGGTTGATCCATGCCGAGCCGCCGATGATGGCTACCAACCAAAACCACAGCATCGCCACGTTGACGGCATTGCGACGATCGTCGATCTTGCGCAACTCGGCCCGCAGTTCGCGGCGTGCCTTGCCATTGCTGAGCAACCGGTCGGTGGGGAACACCTCGGGGCGGTCGGCCAGATCGACCACTCTGACTGATGCCGTTTATTCATTGTTACAGGAGATCACGTCGCGCTGATTCGTGTCACTTGAACCGCAGCATCCCCATGGACGGAAGGGCGGATTGGCGGGGGAACCCTGTCCCAAGTACGGCCCCCGAGCACCACCGTCACGCGGAGGTTCTTACATGAGGCAATGAATGGACCCACTCAGAGGTTTGAGAAGGGTCGATGCGGGCTCTCACCCTAAAAAGTATCAAGTGATACCCTGGCGCCATGGTAGTCCGATCGGCCAGTCGATCGCCGGAACAGGTGACGAGCGGTGGTCGTGCAGGGATCGCACTGACCGCCGCTGAGTCCACCTCCTCCTCACCCGGCAAGCCGTACCGCAAAGGTGCCCCCAATGTCGTTGTGATCGTCCTCGACGACACGGGGTTCGCCCAGTTGGGTTGTTACGGATCCGACATCGCCACGCCGTCCATCGACGGCCTGGCGTCGCAGGGCGTCCGGCTCACCAACTTTCACACCACGGCGGTGTGCTCGCCCACCCGGGCCTGCCTGCTGACCGGACGCAACCATCACCGGGTGGGTGTCGGCATGCTCCCGGACCTCCCGATGAACTTCCCCGGGTACACCGGGCGCATCCCGAACGAGGCGGGGACGCTCGCCCAGATACTGGCGGAGGACGGCTATGCCACCTTCGCGGTCGGCAAGTGGCACCTCACCCCCCGCGATCAGCGGTCGCCGTCGGGCCCCTTTGACAACTGGCCCCTCGGCAAGGGCTTCGAGCACTACTACGGCTTCCTCGGCGGCGATGCGAACCACTGGGCACCTGAACTCGTCAGGGACAACAGTTATGTCGACCCTCCCCGGACTCCAGACCAGGGCTACCACCTGAGTGAGGACCTTGCCGACGAGGCCGTCACCCGGCTGCGTGAGCTGCACCGCAACCAGCCGGCACGGCCGTTCCTTCTGTGGCTGGCGCTCGGCGCCACCCACGCCCCCCATCACGTGACCCCCGAATGGAGCGATCCCTACCGCGGAAAGTTCGACGCCGGATGGGACGAATGGCGGAGTCGGACCCTCGATCGGCAGATCCGCCTAGGCATTGTTCCCCCGGACACCGTGCTGCCGTCCCCGTCGGAGCACGTTGCCCAGTGGGAAAGCCTCGGAGCTGAACATCGCCGCCTCTATGCCCGCATGATGGAGATCTACGCCGGGTTCCTCACCCACGCCGACGCCCAAATTGGCCGGGTTCTCGCCGCACTGGACGATCTCGGTGCTCGAGAGAACACCATCGTCATGCTGACGTCGGACAACGGGGCATCGGGCGAAGCCGGACCACACGGGTCGGTCAGCGAGTTCCGATTCGCGCAAGGCCGTGACGAGGATGTCGAACTGAACTTGGCGCTGATTGACGAACTCGGTGGGCCGCGTGCCTACAACCACTATCCATGGGGGTGGGCGGAGGCCGGAAATACGCCAGCGCGACGGTTCAAGCGCTACACGTTCGAAGGCGGGATCCGCGACCCGTTCATCATCTCGTGGCCGGCCGGTCTGGCCGGCGCCGGTGAGATCCGCAACCAGTACTGCCATGCCGTCGACGTCTTGCCGACCGTGCTTGACCTTGTTGACCTTGAGGCGCCGGCCACGATCGCCGGCGCCAAGCAGATGAGTTTCGACGGCGTGACGTTGCGGCCGATGCTGGCCTCACCCGACCTGCCCGATCCACGCACCAGCCAGTACTACGAGTGCTGGGGAAGCCGGGCCATGTACGAGGACGGCTGGAAAGTCGTCACCGACCACGTCAACCAGCTCACCCACGCCGAGCGGGAGCTCATTTCGGGCAGTAGCGACTTCGAGAACGACCACTGGCACTTGTTCGACACCCGCAACGATTTCGCCGAGAACCACGATGTCGCCGAGCAGCATCCCGAGATCCGGGACCACCTTGTGGCCCGCTGGTATGAGGAGGCCGAGCGCAACGAAGTCCTGCCCCTGAGTGATGGCGTGATGGACCGTATTGCCCACCTCTTCCTTCCCTGGCCCACCGGTGCCGCCCGTGTCGAACTCCGACCCGGGGAGCGGGTGTTCGAAGACAACGTGCCCGTGCTGTCCCGCGGGTTCACTATCACCGCACAGCTCGATGAACCGCTGGGCGCTGATGCTGTGGGCGTCCTCGCCGAACAGGGCGACTACAACGGCGGATGGGTGTGGTTCGCAAAGGAGGGCACGCTGACCTTCGCCTGCAGCTTCGTAAGCGAGTACGTCACGAGGATGTCGGCGGCGCTCCCGGTCGGCACGAGCGAGCTGCAGATCGTGGGACGCCGCTCGGGCGACGGTGTGGACCTGGCTCTCGTTGCCGATGGGGAACGGGTTGCCGACACTCGCCTCGAGCATCCCTGGCCGGGTCTGTGGACACCGAACTCCTCCGCATCGTTGCTGGCAGGATTCGGTAGGCCTCTGCCCGTCTGCGACGGCTACGACCCCCTGGTCTCCTTCAGCGGAACCCTCGGACGACTGGTCGTCGAGGCCGACGGCGGATCGTCGTTCAATGAGTTGGCCCACCAGGTCGAGACAGCGTTCCGGAACCAGTGACCACCGACGTGCACACGGTGAAGTCGTGACGGACACCGTCACCCAGGGTGGGGACGTCCCGGGGCGTCGCGGTCGCCCAGCTCATACCTCTACCGATGACACCGTGGCGGCAATGCTCTCCTCGGCACGGCGCCTCTTCGCCGCCCACGGCTACACGGCCACGTCAAACCGGGCGGTCGCCGCCGATGCCGGACTGGCCCATACGGCGATCTACAACCATTTCGGTTCCAAGGCCCGCATGTTCAGCGCCGTCTTCATCGACGTTCAGGACCTGCTCATCGCCGAGCTTGGCCGCTCGGTACGAGAGGAGCCGACAGAGCCACCGTTGCCCGGCGCTCTTTTCGGGGCTATCGAGGGGCTCCATGCCGCAGATCCGAGTTATGTGGGATTCCTGGCCTCGATGTACGTCGAAGTGCGCCGTCATCCGGAACTTCGCGAGACCTTCCAGCGAGGGTCGCCGTTCCCAATTGTCGACGTGCTGCGGGACCTGGCCATCCGGTCCCAGCCCTCTACTGCAGGCAGCACCGGCGAGGAGCCGATGTGGTTCTGGATCGCCTTCGCCCTCGGGCTCGCCCAGATCAGCGCCCTGGCTGACCCGGAAAGCTTCGCAACGACCCTTGCTGCGCTCCGGCGCCAGGCGGCCGGAGCGGCTCCGATGTTCTTGACGACCGACGGGTCCCCGAGCGGGTTTACCTGATGACCGACTCCGATGCCGACGTGCCCTCTCTGATGGTGTTCCCGTCCGAAGTGGCGAGCCTCACACCCGAAGTACTGAGCGCGGCTCTGGCCATCCGCGTACCGGGGGTCATTGTCGAGGAGGTAGACATCGTGGCTACCAAGCTCTGCGGCGATGGGTTGGCCTCCACCGCGGACCGGGTCGTCATCGATCTGACCTACGTGCCAGGTACGGGCCAGGGACTGCCCCGCAGGCTCATCCTCAAGACGATGCTCGCATCACCGAGGGCCCCGGCGGCAATGTACCTGAACGAGGTCCGTTTCTACCGCGATATCCGCCACGAGCTCGACATCGAGGCGCCGATGGCGTTCGCCAGCCAGTTCGACCGGACCAATGGACACTTCGGCCTTCTGCTCGAGGACCTGACGGAACGCGGGGCCCGCTTTCCTTCGGCCCTCGATCCGGTGAACCTCGACGAGGTGCGGTCGGTGCTGGGCCACCTCGCCCGGCTCCACGCCCAGTTCTGGAACAGCCCCAGGTTCGCACAAGACCTCAGTTGGGTGGCCACGCCCGTAAGTGGTGGAATGTCCGACGTCTTCGACATGATCGGTCTCGACCTCATCGAGGACCAGGTGTCACGGCACCCGTTCAAGGCGGACCTGATCGCCCCGCTCGGCCGCAGCCTCCCGGAACTATGGGAGCTCCTGTGGAGAGTGCAGACCCGGCACTCCCGCGGACCGACGACCCTCCTGCACGGCGACCCCCACCTCGGGAACACCTACCTCCTGCCTGGCAGCCGAGGAGGACTCCTCGACTGGCAGCTGATGATGCAGGGGAGTTGGGCGCACGATGTGACCTACCTGCTGGTCACGGCGCTCGAGCCCGAGGTGCGCAGGGCCCATCAGGACGACCTTCTCCTCGAGTACCTCGACCTACTGGCCTCGGGCGGGGTCGCAGAGGTGCCGTCGCCGTCGGAAGCATTCGAGCAGTACCGCATGGCGGCGCTGTGGGGATTGGTGATCGGGTGGCTGATCTGCCCGCCCGAAAACTACGGGGAGCCGATTACCGCCGCCAACATCGTCCGCACCGTCACCGCCGTCCGGGACCTCGAGACCCTGGCCGCTATCGAGGACACCCTGCCCGGCGCCTGAGCCATCCACTATGTGAAACCGACAGCCCACCGCACAGAACGGAGCCCTCTGATGACCACGACCGATGACCTCCACTTGGACGGTCGGATTTCCGACCCCGGTCGCCTGGCTGATCGGGCGGCGATCCAGGATCTCGCCACTGCGTACGCCTACGCCGTCGACGACCGGGACTGGACCCGGTGGGAAGCATTGTTCCTGCCTGATGCCGTCGTCGACTACTCCTCGGCCGGCGGCATCGCCGGCACCCCCGCCGAGGTGGCGGCGTGGATGCCCGGGGCGATGGCCATCTTCGCCTTCTGCCTCCACACCACTTCGACCCACGAGATCCGCTTCACGGGTCCGGACCGTGCCGAGGGGCGGGTCCACGTGTTCAACCGCAACGGTGTCGAGTGGGAGGGTCGGCCCGAACTCTTTGATGTCGGGGCCGTGTACCACGACACCTATGCCCGACACGGCGACGTTTGGAGGATCGCAGGTCGGGTGGAACACACCACGTATGTGGCTGGCGGAGCATTCGCCGACATGATTCGAGAGATCGCTCGGGCGGCGCAGACTGGTCGGCCACCGCCGTTCGGCTAATCCAGATGCGACACCCGGTGACGGATCAGCCCGCCCAGCCGCCCAGCCGCCCAGCCGGTCAGCCGCCCAGCCGCCCAGCCGGTCAGCTGGTGCCGCCGTTGATGGTGGCAGTCGCAACCGCCCCGGACTGCAATCCCCACTTGGTGAGGATCTGGTTGTAGACGCCGTCGGCGATCAACGCGTTGACGGCTGCCTGGACCGGGGCGGCCATGCCGTTGCCCTTACCAAGAGCCAACCCGTAGGGGGAGAGGTTGAACGGCTCACCGTAGGTCTGGAGCACGCCATGAGAGGTGGAGACGATGTAGGCGACGCCCGGCGAGTCGCTAAAGCCGACTTCGGCGACACCCTTGGTCAATGCCGTGTTGGCCTGGGCCTGGGTGGCAAAGCTGTAAATGGTCACCTTGGCCTTGCTGCTGGCCACACACTGGGCGGCCTGGACCTTGGCTTCTGCCTCCTGGATGGTGCCGCGCATGACGGCGACCGAGTGCCCGCACGGCGATACCAGTCCGCTACGGGCCATGGCGCTGCCGGACTTCACGAAGAACTGCTCACCGGCGGTGAAGTAGTTGACGAAGTCGACCTTCTCTTGACGGGCCAACGTGTCAGTAATGGACGAGGCGCCCATGTCGTACTTTCCGGCGACTACGCCGGGAAGGATGTTGGCGAAGATCTCGTGGATGAATTTCGGCTTGAGCCCCATGGTCTGAGCGATGGCAGCGGCAAGGTCCGGGTCCATGCCCACCAGGGTGGACGTACCCGGTGCCAGGAACTCATCGGGGGGATAGGTGGCCGCAGCCACGGTCAGTGTGCCGGTCGACTTGATGGCCGCGGGCACCATGGCCACGATGGCGGCATTGGGGACCTGCGGCGGGATCACCTTGGTAGGAATGGAGACAGTCGTCCCCGTCGATCCGGCGGCTGTAGTGGAAGAGCTGCTCGTGCTGCTCGAGCATGCTGTTCCCACCATCGCCAATGTAGCCAGAGCCAACGTCGCAGTCGCCTGCTTCATGAGACGAGGGGTGACGTGCATGGGTGAACCTCCGGGCTAGATAGACGGTTACGGGCTCCCTGCCCGTGCAGCAAGTGGACTATGCCACACCAATACCAGGACCGAGTCCCATCGGTGCGACTCGATAGGGCCGTAGGTACCCCGAGGGGCACAGGAATGATCGCCTCGTCTGTCGCTCGCACGTTCCATCACGGATATGCAGATTCGCCGTCCGGTGGCGGTAACCTGATCGCAGGTCGATAGAGGGGGATCCGGAAATGGTCCCCGTGACGAATGTGGCGTTCCTCAAGGCAGACCCCGAACTGAAGCCCGGCTGCTGACTGCGGGCACCTCCCCCGACGAAGGCGGGAAGTTGGCCGTCAAGATGGACGACCAACCCGAGGAGTACCCCATGGAAACCAACCCCGACCAGCCGCCGCCACTTCGTCACGACCTCACCTTTGAGATCACGCCAGGTGGCTACGAGATCTGGTTTTCAGACCGCATCGCATTGGACCGTCCAGACCTGGTTGATGCCTGCGCCGACTGGCTCGAGGACCAGATCGGTGTCGTCAACCTGGGCCAGATCGACCACGCCACACTCATGGCCGATGGGGTGCTCAGTGATGAGCTCAGAAACGACCTGCTGGCGTGGTGGAGGGAACAACTGTCAGACCTCTACCAGGGCTAGCCCGCTCCACCGACACCATCCCTAGCCGGACAGAGCCTGCACCTCGGGTGTCGATGCGCATGCGAGTGGTGAAGGCATCGGGAGTGATGGCGCTGTTCGGATCCCATGCCGTGGGATTGGTCATCACCATCTTGCTCGTCGTGGCCCTCAACGCGGCGCCCATCATCAGACCTTGGTCCGGGTATCCACTGGCGCACTAGGTCCTACGTGCAGGTCATCCGGCGTCGGTGATCTTGAGGTCGTTGGTGATGGTAAATCCCTTGCCGTTGCTCACGGTGCACCAGAGGTTGCCGTCTTGGCCGTTCACGCAGGTGACCCCGTTGCTCGTCGTAGAGTCGCCACTTTTCAAGGTGGGTGTGTTCCTGCCCGGATTGCCGATGCTCGTGCCCTTGATCAGGGTGCCGTCCGCCTGCATGGCCACTGTCTGTGGCGGCGTCGTGGTCTGGCAGTAGACGACGGTGGAATCAGTGGGGTTGTTCTGCAGTTCGCAGCTGATGTCTCCGTTGGCGGCCAGGAACGCCGGCAACGTGGCCGATCCGGTGACCGTGGTGGTGGTCGTAGTCGAACCTGTACTGGAAGCACATCCACCAAGCGCGGCAGCGGCGACAACTGTGCTTGCGATACAAACAATGCTGCGCAGGGACAACGTGGGGACCCTCTCCGTCAGGGACGGGCCTGGATGGCCATCCGGGTAGAAGGCTACCCATGTTCGCAGTGTGACGTTATGTTCCGCCGTGGGCCTGCAGGACCGGGTCAATAAGGGCGCTTCCCAAACTCGCGCCTGATGCACGCATTGGAATAACATTTTGGCAAGAGCAACTCCTGCGGCTCAAGCCAAGAACGGGCTGAACATGACCACCATCAGACCCGAACACATTGACGCCGGGCCCCACACCGCCGATGACGGACTATTCGGGCTGGACAGTGTCACCTGGAGCGCCTGGGCCCATCCGGTCGGGCAGGCAATCGGTGGGGCCACGGCCATGAGGCAGATGCTCTACCCGCCGGTGATGTACATGATCGGCCCGGCTTCGTCATTTCAGCAGATCCCCGAGTCACGGGCTCGGCGAACGGGCTGCCGGCTACCGAAGCGGATCTGAACGCCTACATGGAAGCGATGGTCCCGAGGCTCGCGCTCTCCTATCCGGCGCTGATGAGAGAAGAGCACCGCCGGCTCTACGGCATCGGTTGGAGCCCGCGTCGTCCGCTGGCGTTGACCGCGATCATTCGAGCGCTGCTGAATCCACTGGCTGCTCCGTTGGAGAGGGCCATCCCTACCGTGCGCTCCTTCGTCGACGAGCACGCCTTCGGTGCCCGGCACATCCGCGTCGACCCCGGCCCGAAGTCCGAGACGCTGCGGGCGCTCGATGCCTGAGTGCTGACGGCAGTGCGAACTCCGCTCACACTTGGTCCATGAGCGGCGCTGCTCTGTTCGTGGACCTCGAAGTCCAGAACCGCGTGTTACAGCTCGCCCTCGATGACGTGCGGCGGCGTCTTCAAGATGTCTTTGAGCTTGTCGTGCACGACGCCACCAGCCAGGAAGGTCGACTCTTCGGCCGCCTCTTTGTGCTCGAAGATGGCCATCGACGCACCCTCGCCATCACCGGAGTCGATCCAATGGAACTCGATGAATCCCTCTTCGGCCTCGACGATGGGGGCGAAGATTTCGCGTGCCACCCGGGTGACCTCGGGGCCGTCGGCCTTGTCGTACTTGTAGGAGCGGATGATTCCGTACATGTGCTGTTCCTCAATCCAGTGGCGGTTGGGTAGTGGTGCTTGGGTTGTGGTGCTTGGGTAGTGGTGCTTGGTTGGGCCCTGGCTCGTTCGGCCTAGAGCTCGCCCTCGATGACGTGCGGCGCGCTCTTGACGAGGTCCTTGAGCTTGTCGTGCACGAACCCTCCGGCCAGGAAGGTCGACTCGTCGGCCACCTCTTTGGTGGTGAAGATGGCCATCGAGGCACCTTCGCCATCACCGGAGTCGATCCAGTGGTACTCCACAAATCCCTCTTGGGCCTCGACCATGGGGGCAAATCCCTCGCGGACGACGCGGGCGATCTCTGCGCCGTCAGCCTTGTCGTACTTGTAGGACCGGATGATTCCGTACATGTGAAGCTCCTCTTTCGGTTATCGGTAGTGGGTGTATTGGGGATCAGGATTGGGATCTGCAGACGTCTCGGATTCGCATCCTTGGCCTCGGATTCGTTCCCAGACCATAGTTCTACCATCCGTCAGATGTGACTAGTGGTATCAAGTCTCGCGTATGGTCGCCGATCTGGTCCAGATGACCACTCGGTCGCAGTGGATCGTTCAGGTCAGAGGAGCTGGAACCTGGCCAGGTCCTGGAACGGCCCCTGGGTATCGATCAGCTCGTCGAACGACCCCTGTTGCACCACGACTCCGCCGTCGAGCACGATGATCCGATCGGCCCGTTTGATGGTGGAGAGTCGGTGGGCCACCACGATCCGGGTGATCCTCAGGTCCTCGATGGACTGGACAATCAGCTCCTGAGTGGTGTTGTCGAGGGCGCTGGTCGACTCGTCGAGCACCAGCATGCGTGGGTGGCCGGCCAGGGCTCGCGCAATGAGGATCCGCTGACGCTCACCGCCGGACAGCGAGGTTCCACCTTCGACGATGGGGGTGTCGAGTTGGCGGGCCATGGCTCGGACCTCGTCGCCAATGGCCGCCTCATCGAGCGCGTCCCAGATGTCGCCGTTAGAGAGGCGTCGCCCCATGGTGACGTTGTCCCGGATGGTCCCGGGCAGCAGTGCACTCGACTGGAGCACGCACCCGATCTGGCGCCGCACGGCCGGCCGATTGAGGGACGATAGATCCTTGCCGTCGATGGAGATGGTCCCCGACTCCACGTTCTCGAGCCCGAGGAGCACTCGGATGAGTGTGGACTTTCCGCATCCCGAGGCACCGACGATGGCCACGTGCTCACCGGGGCTGACGTCGAAGGTGACACCGTCGAGCACCCGGGCTTCGTCGGCCCCATAACGAAAGACGATGTCCCGGAAGCCCAACTCGCCGTGGAGGGTGCCCGGGTTCTCTCCGCCGCCGTAGCCCTCGGGGCTGGCCTCGAGGACTGGCGTGATCCGGTTGATGCTGGCTCGGGCCACCAGAACTGAGCTGAAGGCGATGGTGGCTGCCGCAATGGTGGCCGACACGATGGCGGCTGCGGTCTGGGCGGTCACGAAGTTGGCGAACGTGGCGTGGGAGAGCGGGGCCACGATCACGACCAGGATCAGCCCGGCCAGCGGCCAGGCGGCGATGAGGAGCGTCTGGATGGTGATGATCCACCGCAGCTTGAGGTCGGCCCGTGTGAGCTCGGCGTGCACCAAGGCCCAGCGCTGGAAGGCGCGCGACTCGGCGCCGTAGACCCGCAGTCGATTGGCGGCCCGGAGAGTCTCGATCAGCAGACCAGATGCCTCGGCGCTGGCCGTCACCCGGTCGGCGGCACGTTTGGCGCTCGCTCGGACCAGTAGGAAGTTGCACCCCAGCTGCACGATGGCGAATGCGGTCATGGACAAGAACAGGGCCATGTTGGTGGTGGCGATGGCGGCCAGGCTGCCGATGATGATGACCGTGTCCATCAGCTGGGCGATTACCGCATCCGGTACACCAGAGGCAGCCACGCTGACGGCGGTGGCCTGGGTCAGTCGGTCTCCCAGACTGAAGCGGTCGTGCCAGGTGGTGGGCAGGCGCATCATGCGGTCCCAGACAGCACCCATGGCGATGGCACCGCCGCGGGCCCGGGCCCGCAGCAGGGCCCGTCCTCGGACGAACTGCCAACCCAACGATGCCACCAGCAGCAGCCCCAAAGCGATCAGCGCCTCCACCAGGCTGGTGCCCGAGATCGAGTCGAACGACTCGGAGATGGCACCGAACACGTACGGGATGACGAAGGCGGCGGTGGCCACCAAGAATGTCATGCCGATACTGACGATCAGCTCGCGTCTCGATCCTCCGAAGGTCAGCCGTCCCAGGTCACGCAGCGTGCTGGTGGCTGCCGCTAGCACGGGGACGAGCTCGGTGGCGCTGCTCTCGTACTGGTCGACCGAGCTGGCGTCGATGGGTGACGCATCTTGGATGTCGCGAGGGTCGATGGCCATCCACCCTCGGCCCTTCCACTGGAACACGGTGATGGTGCCAGAGGTGGTGGAGCCGACCAGTGGCGGTCCTTCGACCCGCCACCATCCGGCGGTGAGGTCGACGCTGCGGGCCCGTGCCTGGCATGCCTCGGCCGCGGCTATCAGTGGATCGCGCCCTTGCTCTACCTCTTCGCTGGCTCGGGTGCGTGCTTCGGGGCTGATGTTGAGCCCGGACGCCTCAGCCACCTTGAACGCAGCCAGGAGGGTGGGGGAGAGCTTGTCCTTGCCGGTGAGCTCCGCCGATGATCGACCCAGTAATGCCCCGACCAGTCGGGCCACACCCGTCTGCGCTTGGACAAGCCCCCGACCTTCGACTCCTTGGAGCCGGAGCAGTCGCTGGTGGTTCCTGGCTTCTTCGAGGGAAACTGCGGCCCGGAGCCCGAGCTGGCCGACGGCATTGAGGGCATCGACCCAGGCTTCGGGGGTCGATGGGCCTTCTGCTGAGGCGATCTGGCACCGGAGGCCGCTGGTCAGCCACATGCCTCGGGTGATCGGCACGGCCGGGTCCATGACGCCGACGTCGACTCCCTCTAGCCCGCAGTAGCGGGCGAACCCGGACGTCACGCGCAGCCACCCCTGGATCGAGTGGTCCGACAGTGCCACTGAGGACACGTGGGCAGCCACATGCTCGCCCGGTGCCAGGCGCATCGAACCGCGGTCGGGAGCCACGACCCGTTCGGCCCAACGCCCGCTGCGGGCCGCTTCGCCCACTGTGTAGACCCATTCTTCGAGCACCGACGTCCGGTCGGATGCCAGCAGGTCACCCACCGTGGTCGAGCGGATCTCCGCATCTCGGATGCCGGTCACCAACAGAGACGTCCCGTCGGAAGTCGGATCACATCCGACGATCACGGACCCACTGCCGAGACGAGCCAGATGGAGCCGCTGTCCGACCGAACTGAGGGCAAAGACCAGCACTTCCCCGGAAACGATCTCGATGGCGTCTCCAGGCCCAGGATGGATCCGTCCCGACGGTGACAGGTCTTCGACAGTGATGGCGTCGGGGCTCATCCGGACTCCACCACCTTGGAGTAGCCGCCGCCGAGGGCCATCAACTGGTCGTGGGTACCACGTTCTGCGACAGTTCCATGGTCGAGAACCAGGATTTCGTCGCTGTTGCGAACTGTCGACAGACGATGGGCGATGACCAGGCAGCTGGTGCCCCGCCTGCGGATCGCCTCATCGATGAGTCGCTCGGTCTGGGTATCGATGGCGGAGGTTGCTTCGTCCATGATCAGCAGCGCCGGGCGCCTCACGAGGGCTCGAGCGATCTCGAGGCGCTGCTGCTGGCCACCGGACAGGTCGGACCCACCCTCGCTCAGCCGGGCATCGAGCCCCCCGGGCCACTGAGCCACGTCGTCGGCCAGCTGGGCGTCGGACAAGGCGGCCATGATGTCGACGTCGGGGACGGTCGGGTCCCATAGGGTGACGTTCTCTCGAAGTGTCCCGTCGAAGATGGCGACGTCCTGGTCGATGAGAGCGATCCCATCGGTCAGCACCTGCGGGGCGTGCCGGTTCCGGCCCAATCCGTCGATGAGAATCTCGCCTGCCCATGGCTCAAAAAGCCCGGCCACCAGGCGTGCGACGGTGGACTTGCCGCATCCGGACCGCCCGATCAACGCCACCCGGCCACCTGGGTCGATGCGGATGTTGAGATCGCGGATGAGCGGTGATGCCAACGCGTTGTAGCCGAAGGTGACCCCACGCAGTTCGAGGCCTCCGTGGAGGGTGCTCGGTGCCGGAGTCGGATCGTCCTCGTCGTACCGGTTCTCCAAGTGAGCCTCGATGATCTCGTCGATCTGATCGAGCGACGCCTCGAGCACGTGGAACTTGTCGAGCGCCTCGACGACCGGCGCCACTGGAGCGATGATGATGGCAGTCAGGGCGATGACGGCCAGAACCGAACTGGCCGGAAGGTTGCCCAACACGACCTGGAGCATGGTGACTCCGGTGATTCCGATCATGCCGATTCCGGTCAGAGCGGGGGGAAGCATTCCCAGTCGGAGCCGCAGGACTCCGAAGTCCTGGTCGGCCTCGAGAAGCCGGTTCTGGGTGGCGACCACCCGGGCGATGACGCCGTCCTCCCATCCGGACGCCTTGATCGAGTCGATCTGCGCCAATGACGCAGCGGCCGCGGCACCGAGTGCAACCCCCTCGGTCACCGTGCGAGCCGCGGTGTGCTGGGCCCGCATGGCCGTCCGGTGGATGAAGAATCCGGTGGCGAGGGCCACCAAGATGGCGGCCAATCCGGTCAGGGGTTCGATGAATACCAGGATGAGTGTGGCGATGACGCTGGTGAGGACACCGGCGGTCATGGTCAGCGCCAGGGCGGACACCCCGTCACTGGTGCTGTCGATCAATGAAGCGCGCTGGGCGATCGACGAGGCGCCACGCTGCATGTGGAAGCTGGCCGGCAGGCGCAGCAGCTGGTGCACGATGGACGCGCCCAGCCGAACGGACACCTTGGTGGCCACACGGATGGCCAACGCTCCCTGCAATGCCAGGAGTCCGGTCTGGACCAGCATGGCAATGGCCAGTCCGGCCACGGCGGTGATCGCCGAGATCCCGACCAGGCCCGACAACTCGGCCCCGTAGAGGCTCATGACCTGAGGGATCAGTACGGTGGGGACGATCAGCAGCAAGGTGATAACGATGACGACGACCAGCGCCGGCCCGATGTTCCCGCTGATGGACACTAGGCGGCGCAGCGACTTCTCCCGCTCACCACCAGGCTCGAAATCGGCAGTCGGGACGGCCTCGATGACGAGTCCGGTGAAGGCGTCGTCGAACTCTTCGTCGGTGCAGACCCAGGGACCTCGGGCTGGGTCGTTGAGATACCAGTGTCCCGGACGCCATCCCTCGACTACGACGTCGTGGTGGAAGCGCCAGTTGGCGATGAACGGAAGTGTCAGGTCAGCCAGATCTTCGGGCTCGTACGTGCCGATCGTGGCATCGAGGCCGTAGTGCTCGGCCGCCCGGGCGATGCTCTGCACCGTTGCTCCTTCGCCGCTGGTGACGCCACATTGGAGGCACAGCTCATCAAGATCCACGAAGCGTTCGTGGGCGGCGAGGATCATGCCCAGGCATGCTGCTCCGCTCTCGTTGGACTCCATCTGGAGGACCCGGGGGGTCTGGACGCGCCGCCTCTTCGGCCTCGCTCCGATCTTGCTGGTCGGACCAGATGGGGCCGCGTCCGTGGTCGCGGAGCGATCGAGGTCGGAGGTGGCCGTCATCGGAACTCCAGCAGCTGCTCGAGGAGCGACTTACTCGACAGCACGATCTTGACACCGATCGGGGCGCCCGCCTCGAGGGCCGTGTCGGAGTGGACGACCACCAACACCTCGAGTGCGCTCGACGAGGTCGGGACGCCGACCAACTCGCCCAATGTCGACGCCGGAAGTGACTCCGAGGCAACCTCGGTGACCTTTCCGTCGGCCTGTTCGCCGTTGGCCAGCGTCAAGTAGACGTCCTGGCCGGGCTTGACCTCGGAGGCTGAACTTTCGGGGATTGGACAGAGGACCGTATTCCTTCCCCCCTCGGGCAGGATCGTGGCCACGGTCTCGCCGAGGGTGACTGCACCCCCGGCAGGCACCAGCACCTGCCAGATCTCGCCGGCGACGGGTGAGGCGATGTCCATGGGGCGTCCCGTGGCTGCATCCCCCTGGGCGATGACCTGATGCTCGGTGACGTGTGCACCGTTCTCGAGCAGCAAGGTGTTGACCGCGCCCGGTGCGGGGCTGACGGCCATGGCCAGGCCGGGGAGGTTGACCACTCGTCCGTCCGTTGTCACCGCCGAGATCCGTTCAGTACTGGCCGCATACAAGATGCCAGCCAGGATGACCAGGGCCGCACCGACCAGGGCGATCCACGTCATTCTCGAGGTCAGGGGAAGGAGCAGGTCGACCTGGGCAGGGACGTCGATCTGCTCGATCGCCTTGGCCCGGAACAGCGATTCCTCGGTGGTCGACGTCTCCTCGGGGGCCTGCTCGACCACGTCGAAGATGGCGTCGAGCAGCCCGGACTGGCGCTTACGTGGTTCTTCTTGGTTCAGACGGTCAGCCATGATTCTCCTGGGTCAGCCGCACCTGCGACCCGCAAGGGTAACCGGGCTCCGATGGGACCTCGTCTCCTCCGCCGGCAGCGGGGCATCGAGTTGTGTGGTGTTGTCAGTCGTCCATCAATTTCTGGGACAGATCGTCCCACAACCCACCCGGCTTAAACCGGGCCTTCTTCTGTCCGATGTTCCCGGTGTAGACGACTCGCTCCTCGATGCGGATAGCCAACTTTCGGTCGACCAGTGCATCGAGCACGACTGTCGCTGCGTCTTCGTCCAAGTGCATGTGTTCCGAGGTCTGCTCAATAGTAACTTCCCCCACCCGCAGCATCCACCGCAGACACGACCGCTCCTCGGTGGTGAGCTCCGTCCAGTCCATCACTCCGAACGCGGCACTGGATTCGGGTAGGAACTCGTCGCTTGTGTCAGGTGCCATCAGGTCCTGCCTATTCCGCTATCCGGCTTGAACCCGGGCGACGATGCTGCCGATCTGGGCCGACCATGGGTGCTCGGGAGAGGTGAGGGAGAAGAGTCCACCGGAAGCATTCTGGACGACTTCTTCCGATAAGGGGAGCATGCCCACCGTTTCGGCGCCGTAGGCGTCCGTCATCTGCTGGCGCAAGTCGTCGAGGTCGATTCCCGAAGGGATCTTGTTCAGGACCAAGAACAGGTTGGGGACATCAAGGCGGCGAGCGACGTCCACGGTGACGGCGGTGCCTTGGAAGTCCTGGCGGTCCGGCCGCAGCAGCAGCAGCACGATGTCGCTGATGGTGAAGGAGAGCAGCGTCTCCTCATTGAGTCCCGGATGCGTATCGATCAAGAGGTAGTCGAGGGCAAGATCCTTGGCCAGGTTGCGGAACCCGTCGTTCAGCGTCCCGACGTCGTACCCCTCGCGGAGCACCCGTGCGATATCGCCAGGCTTGATGCTCGATGGCACGAGCCACAGCTCACCACCGGTGGCTACCCCCATGTCCTGGGTGACTCGGTCCGTGATCTGGTGGGCGGCCTCGGCAATGGCCACCTTCCCCCACAAGAAGTCGTTCAGCGTGGGCTCTGGCGTGTCGTCGAAGCCGAAGATGACGTGGACTCCCGGGCTTTGGATGTCCGTGTCGATGATCGCCACCCGGGCGCCAGCGGCCGCCAACCGTGCGGCCACGTTGGCTGTCGTGTTGCTCTTTCCGGTACCACCTCGGAATGAGTGGATCGAAATCACCTGCGTCATGGCCATCCTCTTCGATGTTCAGGCGCGTGGAACCTGAGTTGTGGAGCGCGCGTAATGTTCCGTCGACCATATATCGGTACTACGCCCGGCTGTCCCGCCCCACTCCCCCAAATCTCCCAATCAGGGTCATCGAACGACTAGCGCTTGGCCATCCACTTCTTGGCGTGGGTGAGCCGGCGTTCCAACTGCATGGCGGTGGCATCGCCGATGCGTTGCAGTCCAGCGAGCCGATTGAGTTCGGCGTTCACCTGGGCGTGCGTCATGCCTGTCCAGCGGGCCAGATCTCGGGCCAGCGACGTGTTGGTTGCCCGCAGCCGGTTCTTCTGCTCCATCAACGTCTCCCCTTCCGCGGTGCTCGCTGTGGTCGATAGCGAGGCGCCCACCAGCAGGGGAGGGGCCGGGAGCTCCAGGAGCAAAGCCGGATCCGGATCGACATCCATCGGCTCGTCGAGATGGTCGTCGTCGTCGGGCATGACAGCATCGGTAGCCACGGCCGAGATCACGGCGAACAGCGACAACTGTTCGGCATCTTCGAAGTCGGACAGATCATCGAACCCGAGACCCTCGGCGTCGGCGAACGACAGACCGTTCTCGCCCCCCTGCTCCTTGCGCCGGAGGCTGTGGCGCCGGTCGGCGGCGATGTCGGATGCGGCAGATCGCAGGCGGACATCATCGGGGATGAACAGATGGGCCGATTGGCGGCCCAAACCGGGCTGCCATCGGACGAAGCGGCCGACCACTTGGCGGAAGAAGAGCTCAGTGGTCGTGGTGGTGGCGAAGACGCCCACCCGGAGCCGAGGGATATCCACGCCCTCGGACACCATCCGCACTGCTACCAGCCACGGATCGTCGGAAGTAGTGAAGTCCAGGATCTTCTGGGACGCAGCCGGGTCGTCTGAGGTGGCCACTACCGCCTTGGCCCGCAGTCGGCTGCGGATCAAAGTAGCAATGCCCTGGGCGTGCTCCTGGTCGGTGGCGATCACCAGACCGCCAGCTTCTCGATGATGCTCGCGGACCGAGGTGAGCCGGGCGTGGGCCCGAGCCAGGACGTCAGGAAGCCACTCACCGTCGAGGGACAGGGCGGCCCGTAGCCGCTGGTTGGCCCGAGACGCGTCGAGGGCGTCGTCGAAATCAGCGGCATAGACCGTCCCGTCAGGTGCCGACCACTCCATGTGGCCGTTGGTCCGGGGGAAGTAGATGGAGCGGACCACCCGGCGCTCGGCCAACGCCGGCCCGTACCCGTACTCGAAGTCGGGCTTGGCCTCGTCGAACTCGTAGTGGACGAAGGGAATCGAACAGGTGTCGGACCGGAACGGCGTGCCCGACAGCGCCAGGCGGTGTGCGGCGCCCTGGAACGCAGTCACCAGGGCGTCACCCCAGGCCCGGTCGTCCCCGGCGTGGTGAATCTCGTCGAGGATGACGAAGGCGCCATCCACCCGTCGGGAGAAGGCGTGCGGGGCAGAGGCCACCTGCTGATACGTGGTCACGATGCCGTGCATGTCGGAAGGGAACGCACCGTGCGAGGGCGCCCATCCGGCGTCGAGGTGCAGGTCGAGGGCGGCGGCCGCCCGGGCCCACTGGAACTTCAGATGCGCGGTGGGGACGACGACCACCAACTGGCCCGGGGAGCGGGCCAGGGAGCGACGAGCAGCGGCCAGGGCGAACGTGGTCTTGCCTGCTCCAGGTGTGGCCACGGCCAGGAAGTCGGGGCGTTCTGAGCGTTCGAGCTGATCGAGGGCGGCCAACTGCCAAGGCCGGAGTCTGATGGACCGGGCCATTCAGCTTCGAGCGGTCCCACGGGAGCCCCGGGTATGCCGCGCGCCGAAGCCGGTAGCGGAGTACGAGGTAGGTGGGCAGTTGGTCATGGAGCATCCGTCATGGAGAGTGGACTCACCGAGTCAATGATCGGCGGGGAGGGCGATCGTACCGACTGGCGGAATCGAACTGGGTGGACCCCGCTGGCCATAAGGCTTGCCCCGAGCGATCGGCCCCGGGCCACTCGGGCCACTCGGGCCACTCGGGCCACTCGGGCCACTCGGGCCACTCGGGCCACTC
>JBAXCY010000037.1:0-19019 GCA_037141235.1 Acidimicrobiales bacterium
GTCCATGACGGGTCCATGACGGGCCCATGACGGGCCCATGACGGGTCCACGGCGAGGGGAGGACAGATGAACGTCGGCCGCCTGATGGACCCCGCACTCGAAGCCGTCCCCGACCGCATCGCCCTAGTCGCCGGCCACGAGCCCATCTCTTACCGTCAACTGGAGTCGCTCGTCCAGCGGGCCGGCTCTGCGTTGGCTGCAGCCGGGGTCGTCCCCGGGGACACGGTGGCCCTGGTGGACCTGGCTGGAGCCCTTCCGGTGGCCACCATCCTGGCTGCGGCCCGCATGGGGGCGGCGACGGCCCAGATGAACGCCTACCTGACCGCCGGGGAGCTCCACCAGCTGGTGACACTGGTGGGAGCCCGGGTAGGGGTGGCCGGCGCACCGTTCCGTGCGCGCCTCGAGGAGGCCATGGACGGACCGGTGCTGGGATGGTCCGACGTCGTCGGGGCTGAAGACCGGGCCCGTCCATCGATCGGCGAGCGCGACGACACCGCCCTAGTGCTGTTCACCAGCGGGACGACCGGGCTGCCCAAGCCGGTCGCCATCAGCCACGGTGTGGTGGCTGACCGGCTGGCCTACTGGACCAAACCCATCGACGCAGAAGCGGAACAGGTGGTGGACATGATGTCCGCACCCATCTTCCACATCGGGGGCACCCTCGGGCTGTTCGTCTCCTTGCACCAGGGAAAGCAGCTCGTCTTGCTGCAGAAGTTCGATGCCGGGACGTGGCTCGAGCTGGTGGAGCGCTACCGGGTCCGACAGACCTTCGTGGTGCCGACCATGTTGGTCCGGATACTGGATCATCCGAAGTTTGCCGACACCGACCTCAGCTCGTTGCGATCGTTGAGCTATGGAGCGGCGCCGGCGTCCGCCGACCTGATCCGGCGAGCCATGGCCGAGCTGCCTGGCGTCGACTTCGCCAACACCTTCGGCCAGACCGAGACATTGGGCGCCTATGCCTCGCTCACTCCCGACGATCACCGCCAGGGCGACAGGCTGGGTTCGGTCGGACGTCCGCTGGCCGGGGTCGAGATGCGCATCGTCGACCCGGCTTCGGGTGATCCTGTCGCCCCCGGAACACCCGGTGAGTTCTGGGTGCGCGCCGCCCAGAACACGACGGCTGCGTGGCTGGCCACCGGGGACACTGGATGGCAGGACGAGGACGGCTACCTGTTCCTGTCTGGCCGGCTGTCCGATGTGATCAACCGTGGGGGAGAGAAGTTCGGTCCCGTCGAGGTGGAGTCGGTCCTGTGTGCCCATCCTGCGGTGGTCGAGGCGGCGGTCGTCGGCGTGCCCGATGCGGAGCTCGGTGAGCGGGTGGGTGCCGTCGTCGTCGTACGCGCACCGGTGACCGCTGATGAACTCACCGCCCACTGCGCGACTCGCCTGGCCTCGTACAAGCTCCCTGAGTACCTGGGGTTCGCCGACGAGCTGCCGATGACGGTCCTCGGGAAGCTCGACCGGCGATCCCTCCTCGACGAGCTGTCGAAGGACCGCTAGGGGCTCGGCGCGCTAGTCTCCCGGGCGTTCGCCCTGCAGGGTGAACATACGACAGGGGGAGACCCACATGGCCGACGACATCCTCAGCACCATCATCGGTACGCCGACCGGAACCACGGTGGTGACGGTCGAGCGCGGACAGCTGGCACTGTTCGCCTCGGCGGTCAAGGACGACAACCCGGTGTACCGGGACCCTCGGGCCGCGGCCGATGCCGGACTGCCGGGCATCCCGGCACCACCCACCTATCCCTTCGTGATGGGCAACTTCGGCGCCTACCCCGAGATCCAGACCGAGGACGCCCCGGTGGGCAACCCGATGGGTGCCGTACTCGGTCCGCTCATGGCCAAGGGCGGGCTCATCCTCCACGGCGAGCAGGCCTTCACCTACCACCGACCGGTCTTCGCCGGCGACGTCCTCGAGGGCAAGGGGATGGTGGTCGACGCCTACCAAAAGGAGTCGAAGGGCAAATTAATGACCTTCGTGGTGGTGGAGACGGCGTGGACGGACCAGGCCACCGGTGAGCCGGTGTGTACCTCGCAGATGAACATCATCCACCGCATCTGATGGCCGACGACACTGCAGTTGCCACCCCCGACGATGCCGTGCTGCGCCGCATCGAAGATGGGGTGGCCTGGATCACCCTGAACCGGCCCGAAGCTGGCAACGCCATTACGGCCGCCATGCGGGACCAGGTCATCGTGTGGCTGGAGGAGGCATCGGCCGACCTGGCCGTGCGGGCCGTGGTGCTGACGGGGGCGGGCGAAAAGGGCTTCTGCACTGGGGCCGACCTCCGCTCGTCTGGGCCCGGCCCGGCCCGGCCTGAAGGCGCACCGGACCGCGCTATCGGCGATGCTGCCCGGTTGATCCGCACCGGATGGCAGCGGCTGGTGAGTGCGGTGTTGGACTGCGAGAAGCCGGTGATCGCCGCTGTCAATGCCACTGCAGCCGGCGGTGGCATGCATCTAGCGCTCGCTTGTGACCTGGTGCTGGCCGCCGAAGAGGCGAAGTTCATCGAGGTGTTCATCCGCAGAGGGATCGCCCCTGACGCTGGTGGTGCCTACCTGCTGGCTCGCCTCATCGGTCCCCAAAAGGCCAAGGAACTCTTCTTCTTCGGTGACGACGTGCCGGCCCGGGAGGCCGAGCGCATGGGCCTGGTCAACAAGGTCGTCCCCCGAGCCGAGCTCATGGGCGAGGTGGAGATATGGGCAGCCCGCCTGGCCAAGGCCCCGACCAAGGCCATCAGCGTGGCCAAGTACCTGACCAACCGGGCGCTCGACACCGACCGGGCCACCGCCCTGTGGGACGAGGCCGTCGGCCAGGAGTTGGTGACCATGACCGAGGACTGCAAAGAGGGCCTGGCAGCCTTCGCCGAACGACGTCCTCCGGTCTTTCGAGGCTGGTAGGTCCACTTCGAGGGCGGGTGCGTCCTAGAACGAGTTCTCTTTCGGGGCCTTCGAGATGCTAGAAACAGGCCGTGCACATCACCGCCACTGCCCCTGACCTGCTCACCGCCTCGCAGTACGCCGCGTGGATGGCTGTCCTCCGGATCGGCCTCGGCCTCTGGTGGATCAAGAGCTTCGCCCACAAGGACCTCGGAGGCTGGCTGAAGCGCGGCTCTGGCATCGAGTGGGGCGGCTCGGTGGCCGAAAAGCACAAGTGGGGCTTCGTCAAGACCGGCTTCGACAAGGTCGTCCGGCCCCACCCGATCCCCATGGCCTACATCGTGGTCTTCGCTGAGCTCGCCCTCGGCCTCGGCCTGGTATTCGGCTTCCTGACCCCCATCGCCCTGATCTTCGGGATCCTGCTCAACCTGCTGTACCTGGTGCTGATGATCCACGACTGGGCCGAGCAGGGGCAGAACCTGATGATGATCCTGGCTGCAGTCGTGGCTTTCGGTACCCACTCGTGGGCCGTCTTCTCGATCGACCACCTGCTCCATCTCTTCGGGGCCTGATCCATGGCCATCGGCATCCGTGACGAGCACGAAGAGCTGCGTACTGCCGTCCAAGGCTGGGCCGAGGCCCGCCTGGTCAACGACGCCGTACGGTCCGCGTTGGAGTCCGACAGCGACGTCCTCCCTCCCTACTGGGATGATCTGGCCGAACAAGGCCTGCTGGCCATCCACTTGGCCGAGGAGTTCGGCGGACAAGGCGCCGGACTGGTCGAGTTGGCCGTGGTGGCCGAGGAGCTCGGTCGGGCAGCCGCAGTGGGTCCGTGGGACACCACCGCCATCGTCGCCGGAGTACTGGCCTCTTCGCAGATGGCCACTGGGCCGGAGCCGGTCCGGGCGCTGTTGGGCGGACTGGCCGACGGCTCGCTGACGGCCACGTTGGTGATCCCGACGGCAACCGCTGATGGCTCCCCGGTGGCACCGGCCGGCCTCACCGGTACCCGTGATGCCGATGGTGCCTTGGTGGTCAGCGGGCTGCTCCGGCCCCTCGTTCATGGCGCCATCGTTACCCACGCCTTGGCTCCGGTGTCTATGGGCGACGACACCCACTGGGTCGTCCTGGAACGAACGACAGCCGCGGACGTCACCGAGCTACCCACCTTCGACCTGACCCGGCCGTGTGCGTCGTGGAACCTCGACGTGGTCCGCGTGGCACCGGAGATGGTGCTGGAGGGGACCACCACCGGCACGGTGCGTGACCTGGCGCTGGTGGTCTTGTCGGCTGCAGCCGCCGGCGGGGCACGGTGGTGCCTGGATTCGGCCGCCGAGCACGCCCGCACCCGCGAGCAGTTCGGTCGTCCGGTTGGCCAGTTCCAAGGGATCAAGCACCGGCTGGCCAACATGTTGGTGGCCGTCGAGCAAGCAGTGGCCGCCACCTGGGACGCCGCCATGGTCCTCGAAGCCGAAGTCGGAGCCACTGCAGGCGAGGAGACGGACCAGGGGAGCCTGGCCGTGCAGTTGGCCGCAGTGTTAGCCATCGACGGCTACGTCGAGGCAGCCAAGGGCGCCATCCAGGTGCTCGGGGGAATGGGGTTCACCTGGGAGCACGACGCCCACGTGCACCTACGCCGATCCACCACCCTGCGTCAGCTCATCGGGGGCACGGCCCCACTGCGGGCCGAGTCGGCCCGACTGGCCCTGGCCGGCTGGCGCCGCCGGCTGACCATCGACCTGCCCCCCGAGGCCGAGGCACTCCGGACGGAAATCAGCACGCTGGTCACCCAGATCGCCGCCATCGAGGACCCGCTGGCTCGCCACCGGGCGCTGGCCGACAACGGGCTCCTGGCCCCGCACTGGCCTTCCCCATGGGGGCGGGATGCCGGAGCCGTCGAGCAGTTGGTGATCGATCAGGTCTGCGCCGAGGCCGATCTGAAGCGGCCCAACCTGGCTGTGGCCGCCTGGGCCCTGCCCACGATCATGGCCCACGGCACCCCCGAGCAGACCGAGCGCTGGGTGGGGCCGACTCTGCGGGGCGAGTACATCTGGTGTCAGTTGTTCAGCGAGCCCGGGGCGGGATCCGACCTGGCCGCACTGTCCACCCGGGCCGTCCGGGTCGACGGTGGCTGGTCGCTCACCGGACAGAAGGTGTGGACGTCGGTGGCCCAGCGGGCCCACTGGGGGATCTGCTTGGCCCGCACTGATCCGGACGTGCCCAAGCACCGGGGCATCAGCTACTTCTTGGTGGATATGAAGTCACCAGGGATCGACATCCGGCCGCTCCGGGAGATCACCGGGGATGCACTGTTCAACGAGGTCTTCTTCGACGAATGCTTCGTGCCCGACGACTGCGTGGTGGGGGAGATCGACGGCGGATGGAAGCTGGCCCGGACCACCCTGGCCAACGAGCGGGTGTCGCTCTCGTCGGACTCGGCCTTCGGCGGCGCGCTCGAGGGCGTGCTGCACCGGGTGGCCGCCCGCCCAGAACTCCAGGACCCGGTGACGCTCGATCGGCTCGGGTATCTGCTGGCCGAGGCCCAGTCGCTGGCCCAGCTGGGGATGCGAGCCACGCTCCGGTCGGTGGGCGGGCTGCAGCCCGGGTCGGAGTCGAGCGTGGGCAAGCTGCTCGGGGCCGAGTTCGACCAGCGGGTGCACGAATTCGGACTCGACATCTGCGGGCCAGACGGCGCGCTCTATGAGGGGGACGCCTTCATGTCCGCCTACGGGGTACTGCAGTCGAAGTGCATGACGATTGCCGGGGGCACCAGCGAGGTGCAGCGCAACGTCATCGGCGAGCGCCTCCTCGGACTGCCCCGGGATCCGGAGCCCGGACGATGACCGAGCGAGCCCCCGACCAGGTACCGGCCGAGGCTCCGAGGCACCGCCGCCGGCCCCGAGTGTCGCCCACCAGGCGGTGTCGTGTGTGGGTGGGCGCCGACAGTGCCAGAATCGCAGTGCAGGAGCGGGACACCTCGTGGTGGCCGCGGACGGAAGGACGAGACCTTGGCTGATGCAGTGCTGTACTTCGAAGACGTCAACGAGGGCGATGTAGCCCCGACGCTCACCCGTGTCCTCACCCGGACCGACCTGGTCGCCTATGCCGGTGCATCGTCGGACTACAACCCGATGCATCACGACGAGGTCAAGGCAACGGCCGCCGGCCAGCCCAGCGTGTTCGGGCACGGCATGTTTTCGATGGGCCTCCTCGGCACGGCCATTACCGACTACGTGGGGGCCGGCAACATCGCCCGCTTCACCGTGCGGTTCGCCCGTCAGACGTGGCCGGACGAAGAGCTCAGCTCGTCGATCGTGGTCACGGGAAAGCGCACCGAGGGCGATGACCACTTGATCGACCTCGATGTCCGGCTCCGCAACGCGGATGGCGAAGAGAAGGTCGTGGGCGAAGCCACGGCCACCGTGCCCACTCGGGGCTGAACCGCTTCGCCCGAGTCATCTGGTGGCCCGTGGGTCAAGTGACCCTGGGGACGCGAACCGACCCCGCCACCTGGTGACGGGGTCGGACGGTGAGGCCGCTCAAAGTGCCCCTATCGGCACTGTTCAGTCCGCTCAACGGACGGTACTGATCAGACCAGGCTGAATGGGGGGACTCCTGACGAGATGCCCTTGAAGAGATCGCCCTTGGCTGCAGCCAGTGCTGCCGGCGTCCACATGGTGTCGCTGTGGATCTCGCCGATGGCCTTGAAGCCGCCCGTGGCCCAGATGTCGCCGCCGTAGACGATGAAGTTCTGGCCGCTGATGTCGGCGGCCTCGTCGGTGGCCAGGAAGGTGACCAGCTGAGCCACGTTCTTCGGGTCGAACTTGTCGAAGCCGTCCTCGGTCTTGCCCATCTCGCCAAAGATGTTCTCGGTCATCCGGGTGCGGGCCCGAGGGGAGATGGAGTTGCAGGTGATGCCGTAGCGGCCGAGCTCGCGAGCTAGCACCCAGGTCATCGAGGCGATGCCGGCCTTGGCAGCCGAGTAGTTGGCTTGGCCGGCGTTGCCGTACAGTCCAGCTTCCGAGCTGGTGTTGATGATGCGCCCGGTGACGTCCTCGCCAGCCTTGGCCCGGCCCCGCCAGTAGACAGCGGCGTGGCGTGCAGGGGCGAAGTGGCCCTTCAGGTGGACGCGGATGACGTCGTCCCAGTCGGACTCCTCCATGTTGAAGCACATCTTGTCGCGCAGGATGCCCGCGTTATTGACGAGGATGTCGAGTTGACCGAAGGTGTCGACCGCCTGGTCGATCATGGCCTTGGCCCCGTCCCACGACGAGACGTCGGAGGTGTTGACGGCGGCGTCGCTGCCGCCGGACTTGATGAGTTCTACGACCTCTTCGGCCGGGCTCTTGTCGTCACCTTCACCCTGGAGCGATCCGCCGACGTCGTTGACGATGACCTTGGCACCCTCAGAGGCCAGCAGAAGGGCCTCCTCGCGTCCGATACCCCGACCTGCGCCGGTGACGATGGCAACTTTACCGTCGAGCATTCCCATGATGTCCTCCTGTAGTGGATGTGAGCTGAGTTGGATGTACGTGTTTCAGAAGCGGGTGACTGATGGTTCTGCGCCCAGTTGGGGCGCCGGGGTAGGTGCAGCACGATTCCCCCGGATCACCCACGTCGACGTAGTGGCGCAACGGGGGAAGCATGGCCGAAATCCACCCCTTCCGGCAAGACAGGGCGACCCCATGAGTGACACGACGAGCAACTCTCCAGATCCGGCCGGTCGTGCCCCGCTGGCTGGGCGCACGGGCCTGGTCACCGGGGCAGCCGAGGGATCGGTCGGGCGACTGGCCTGGCGTTGGCCGCAGACGGAGCCACGGTGGCCGGCAACTACCGCAAAGATGCCGAATCGGCGGCCCAAACAGTGGCACCATCGAGACACTCGGGGTGGCCGGACAGATCGTCACCGTGGACGGGGCTGAGTTCTCCATCGAAGGGCCTCACGGCGACAATGTTCAGGGCAGGCGCAGGGGAGCGGTGGCGGCGGGGATGGCCACCGCCAGCCATGCATCGGGTTCAACGGTTCCCTCGGTGAAGGTGCGCCCCAGGGCCAGGCCATGCAAGAAGGCGGCGTAGTCGTAGACATCCAGGTCGGGGTTGATGATGCCTCGGGCCTGGGCTCGCTCCAGGACCTCGGTCTGCGTGGTGAAGTAGCCGTCCTGGAGCCAGTTGATGGAAGCCATAAGTTGGGGGCGGTCGAGGGCGTTGGCGTGGACCGCGACCCGAGCGTGGCGCATCTTGATGGTCTCGGGATCGGTGGCGATGCGGGTGAGTTGGGCGGCGATGAACCCGCAGAACTCGTCGTTGGTGGCGACCTGGTCCATCATCTCGAGTAGTTCGGTCCGCTCGCCCATCCCGAGGCGCAGGTAGCGCTCGTACTCGGCAGCCCGGATCAGGCCCTCACGGTTGGTGAAGTGGTAGCGGAGCGACCCGTGGGAGGCGTGGGCATCCTTGACGACTTGCTCGGTGCGGAACCCGGCTATCCCGAACTTCTCCAGATGGACGATGGCCGCATCCAGGATGGACTGGGCCACAGTCGCCGGCGGGGCGGGTGGCACTCGGCCCTCTTCGCCGGCGGCGCGGGTGGTCGGAGATGGTGGCTTCGTGTCCATGGTCGTTGAGCACAAGCATCGCGCAGAAACAGAGGTAGACCCTCGCTGCTCGCTACGGATGTCGATGTCGTCACGGAGCGTGGGCAGATGGCATGCGGGCGGCCCCAGCGACCACACTGCGTGAGGAAAGTGGATTTTGAGGAACTTCATTAGTGACCAAAGGTCCTTGTTTGGCGAATCATGGACCTATCTGGTTGAGCACCCGTCATGAGTGCTGAGAACCGTGGTAGCGAGAAGGGGCAATGTGACACCGAACAATCGTTCACCTGAGGTCAGCACTAGTGGCGACCGAGGCCGACCGAACTGGTTGCGAGCCATGTCTGCACTCCTGGTGGTGCTGGCCACCCTGGTCTCCTTCGTCGGGATCCAGGTGGCGGGGACGAGTGTGGCCGGGGCTACCACGGCGGGGGAGTTGGCAGGGGGCGACTTTGGAGGTGCGGGCCCATGCGGCCAGACCATTGCCAACGCATGCACTTACTCAGGCTTCCATGATGGCCAGACTGAAGGCTGGATCAGCAAGTACCACATTGTTCCGAATGCAGCGCTGCTCCTCTTCAACTCGGTCAACCTGACCCGTGGAGTACAGCTGCCTGGAGTGCACCTCCATGGAGCATTCATCGAGGGTGCCCATCTGGCTGGCGCCAATCTCCAAGGGGCAGATCTCTCCGGAGTCCACGGCGAAGATGCCTCCATGATGGGTGCGGCCGAAAGTGCAATTATCGGCAAGGCCGTGTCGGTGGCAGCAGGGAGCCTGCTTGCCGCCGCTCTGCCCGATGGGGGCGTCGGCGCTGCTGGATCAGATGCCGAAGGACAGTTGATTGCCAAAGGTGTCAGCAAGATCTTTAGCGCAGCAGGCGGAAAGTTCACAGCGCCATCGGGAGGGGTCGATCTGAGCTACGCCCATCTCGAAGGGGCGAATCTTGCGGGGGCAAACTTGGCCGGCGCTGACCTCACGAGCGCTTACCTCGATGGTGCCAACCTTGCCGGGGCGATTCTCACCGGTGCCAACCTGAGCGATATCTGGTTAACCGGAGCGAACCTTGCCGGGGTGAGGTCCGGCGCAAACTATGCCGACCCAAATCCCCCTCACTTGCCACCGAACTGGAAGTTGGTCAATGGCTACCTGGTGGGTCCGGGTGCGAACCTTTCCACCAAGTCCTCGGTCGGCCTCACCCAGGATGACCTTCAGGCAGCCATTGCAGGAGGGAAGGCCTCTGCGGTCGTAGACTTCGCCTTGGAGTCTGCAGCAGGCTTCGTAGGGCTAGGTCCGGACAAGGGTCGGGTGGATCTGAGCGGGCTGACCGGTGACGAACTGGCCGGGGTGAGTTTCCGTGGTGCGGACCTCTCCAACTCCAACTTCTCGGGAGCGAATTTTGCAGGCATGGATCTTACCGGCGCCGGACTCAGCGGCACGAACCTCTCCGGTGCCGATCTCAGCAACGCCCTCTTGGCTGGGGCACAGGCCACGAATGCGTTGTGGAAAGGGGCGACGGTCACCGGAGCTGACTTGACGGGGGTCGATCTCTCCGCAGCCGATCTCTACGGGGTCAAGTCGGGGGGAGTAAGCGGCAACCCTGCGCTCCCGACCGAATGGATGTTGGCCAACGGTTACCTCCTCGGTCCTGGAGCGAATGTCCGCGGTGGACAGTTGGCCAACGCCAATCTCCGTGGCGCCTTGTTGGCCAACGCCGACCTGACCGGTGCCGACCTGACCGGTGCCGACCTGACCAACGCCTATCTGGTGGACGCCAATCTGTACGGCGTCAAGTCGGGGGGGATCGTTGGCAACCCCGTGCTCACTCCCAACTGTTACCGATCAGCAGATGGTTGCGATGAGAGGACCCGGCCAACTCAGAAGTGGTCTCTCTATCAAGGACATATTGTCGGCCCGGGTGCTGACCTGTCCGGCATCGACCTCTCCGGCCTCAATCTGCATCCCCGCTCGTTTGCCGCGAGCCCGGGCTGCGATCTGGCGTGCTTATTTGCCACTGGGGGCTACCCGATTCCCACCGGGTGGTACTACGAGCCAGCGGGGTCGGGTGAGAACGGCCGGTACGTCGAGGGAACCATCGACTTGTCGGGGGCGAACCTCCGTGCCGCCAACCTGTCAGGCCTTGACCTGTCCCGCGTCGATCTCCACGGTGTTCAGTCCGGTGGGATTACGTCTGGACCAGCGGCTCTTCCGACCGGCTGGCAGCTGCGGAACGGTTTCCTGGTTGGACCCTCGGCTGATTTCTCGGGATCGAACCTCAACGGCGTCGACCTCACCGGGCTCGATCTGACCGGCGTGCGATCCGGTGGTACGACCGGTTCGCCCGTGCTACCAGCGAACTGGGTCCTCCGAGGGGGGTTCTTGATCGGCTCGGGTGCTGATCTGAGCAGCAAGGATCTCTCGGGTGTCAACTTGCAAGGAGTCCACCTGGCCGGGGTCACGCTCACCGGCGTGCGATCGGGGGGCACCAGTGGTGTTCCAGCTGACCTTCCTACTGGGTGGGTGCTGACCTCGGGATACCTGCTGGGCCCTGATGCTCGCCCAACCGGTGATGCGTCCCCCGGGATCAATCTGTCTGGTGCACAGCTCGTCGGAGCGGACCTCTCTGGTGCGAAGCTGGGCCCCGTCTCTGGAACTCCGGCTGCGTTGCCGACGGGATGGGACTTGCGGAACGGGTTCCTGATCGGAGCCCACGCAGATCTCTCTGGTGCGACTATCGACTGCACCGACAACGGTCTGGCGAACATCTTGGTGTCCCCGGACAGCGGCAAATTCACGCATATGTGGCCGTTCTCCAGCGCCAAGGATCTGACGGGACTCGACCTGTCCGAGTCCACGGTCAAGAACTGTTCCTTTTCCGGGATGAATCTGACCGATGCCGACCTTTCCCGTTCCACCTTCACCAACGACAACTTCGGATTCCTCCTCGTTGCCCCACCGAGTTACTCGGCAGCACCCATTCTCACCCGCACCGACCTCTCGGGGAGCGACCTGCTCACGAGCACTGGGGTTGGGACCGGGCCGGACTTCCGTTCCTCGCACACCGACATCCACGGAACGGGGTTTTCCTACTCCAGTGTTACGGCCGCTGCGTTCCACAATAACGAGCAGCACCCGTGGTACCCCGACGGTTTTTCCACCAAGGTCAATGACACCAAGATCCTGACGGCACAAAAGTGGCTCATGCACCTGATTGCGATCGCGGCGGCGATACCGAAAGCAGAGGTCGACCCGGTATCGCTGGGCGTCGCCATCTACAAGGCCATAGTCGACGTGTTCAAGAAGGACACGAAGTTGGTGGGCCCTCCTGCGGCGCCCAGAAACGTCGTCGCTACGCCGGTGGCGACCCCCAGCGGGAGCGGCGGAGGTAGCGCCCTGGTGACGTTCGACCCGTCGCCGCTCGCTGGCAAGTCGAGTGCCACGCGCATAGACGGATACACGGTGCTGGGGACCTGTGCGTTGGATCCTGGGAGGCACGCCGGAGCTTCGGGCACACAGAGCCCGATCATCGTGAACGACCTAGATGGTGTAGGGGGCCCGTGCTGGGGAGGATGGACGTTCACGGTATCCGCCCACAACCAGATGGGTTACGGCACCAAGAGCGATCCTGCCCCTGTCATGCACGCTGTGCGCCAACCTGTGTTCAACGAGCGAGCTACCGGTGGACTCGAGTTGGTGCCCAATGGCAATGGAACTTCGATGAAGATCGGTAACTTCACGAATTATGCGGGTGAAAACGGTTGCGGACGGATGGCGAACTACGACCTGCCGGCCAACGGAATAGAAGTGACGGCGACGGACCAGACGACTCCGAGTGCGGCCCCGTTGCAGGCCACATCTCCCTCATGCCCAGCCACGCTCAGTGGTCTTACTGTCGGACATCAGTATCGGGTCGGGGTCCGATCGTTGTCGGGGCTTGGGAAGCCCGGACCGGAGACGGTGTTCGACTACAAAGCCACAGGCAATCCGGGACCGGTGACCGACATCACCGTTGACCCGACCTACATCCCGGAAGACCCGACGAGCGACACCTCGGCCCACGTGTCGGTCGCGGTCAACTGGCGCCAACCGTCGTCGACGGGCGGCGCTCCACTGACCGACGAGTTCGTCATGGCGAGCGACCTGACCGATCCGAGTCTGCAGGCCCAGAACTTGTGCGACGTATTCCCTCGCAATCGGTCTCGCACCGCACCGCCGTCTCTTCCCGTGCAGTGCAGCAGAAGTGGTCTCATCCCTTCGCACCTCTATCGATTCGCGGTCTACGCAAGTAACGGCACCACGCAAAAGGGGATCTCCTGCCCTGTCCCCAGCGATGCCACCTTGGACAACGCCTGGGGGACCACTTGCTATTCGTCGCAGTCGATTGATGTCAGGATGCCGGGCCCACCCGATGCTCCGACCAACGTGGTCGGGAGGGGTAACGCCAGCGGGGCCGTCATATCGTTCGACCCTCCGGCCTCCGTGCCGCCGGCCTCGTCCTATACGGTCACCGCTCACAACCTGATCAGTTGCGATCCAGGCCAGGCCAGGAACGTCCAACTCACCGGCGACGTGCTCTCGTGGACGAGCACGGGGAGCAACTGCAGCGGCACGTCGTTCCGTGTGACCCGCACGCGATCCCTTCCCTCTTCATCCTTGGCCATCACCGCGTGGGCCCCTTCGCTGTGCGACGCGACTTGCCAGGGTGGAAGCGGACCCGTTGACGTTACGCCCGGCACTTCTCCCGGAACGTGGCGATACAGCTATCCACTGCAGGGCTGGTACGGCCTGGGCGACACCTTCTCGGTGGCATTCCTGACGGGATCCCGTCCCGATCGAAGTGCGTCGGGTGTGGCGAGTCCTATCTCGGTCCCTGGCGTCACCTTGGGAGAGACCTACAACTACACAGTGACGGCCACCAACGCGGTGGCAACGAGTGCGGCTTCTGTTCCGTCTACACCGGTGCCCTTCACCGCAGGTGTGGCTCTGGCCCCGACCGGCGTGACCGGAAGCTCGGGTAACGGAACGGCGACCGTTCGCTGGACCGTGCCCTCCTACAACGGCGGTGCTCCCATCACCGGCTACTCGGTCACCATCCGGGATGCTTCGGGCACGGCACTAGCCACAACATCTTCGGCTTCGAGCCCGGTGGTAGTTCCGGGACTCAACAACGGCGACGCCTACACCTTCGTGGTGGTAGCCAACAACTCAATCGGTGCCGGTACGCCATCAGTGCCATCGGATCCGGTGACCCCGGCTGGCCCGCCCGGAACGCCTACTGGCGTGATCCTCACCCGGGGCGACACCACAGTGTCCGTGGCGTTCACCGCCCCCTACGCCTTTGGTTCCCCCATCACGGGCTACACGGTGCGTGCGACCGATCTCACCCATCCGGCTAACGGTGGCCAAGTAGTGGCCGGAGCGTCAAGCCCGATCGTTATCGCGGGTCTGACCAATGGTGACGCCTACACCTTCCAGGTGTCGGCCACCAATGCCGTCGGCACCAGCGCGATTTCTCCGCTCGATGTGTTCAATTCTGCAATACCGGCGGGACTGCCCGGCGCTCCCACTGGTGTGACGGCGTCACCGAAGGACACCGCTCCAGGGCTCACCACCACGGCGACCGTCAACTTCACTGCGCCGGTCAACAACGGCGGGCTCTCGGCTCATGGTGACTACCTGGTCCGTGCAGTCAACGCCCAAGGTGCCGTGGTTTCGACCGTGCGTTCTCTCTCTGCCTCGACCGAGGTCTCCGGTCTGGCTGTGGGGAGTACCTATACGTTCACGGTGCAGGCGAGCAACGACGCCGGATTCGGACCTGTGTCGCAGCCATCTCCATCGTTCTTGGCTTCCACCCGACCGAACCCGGTGACCGGGGCGCAGGCCAAGTCGCAGGACGGTGGGGCTCGAGTGACCTTCAATGCGCCATCCGCCAACGGATCGCCGATTACCGGCTACACGGTCGCTGTTGTCGACACCACCGGTCAACCGACGGGTCAGGTGGCGACCGGACTGTCCAGTCCGATCACCGTGAGGGGACTGGTGAACGGGACCGAGTACAGATTCCTCGTCACCGCCACCAATGGGGTCGGCACCAGTGACACTTCGAACGGCGGTTCCTATGCTCAGGTTGTGCCGGCCGCCGTGCCGGGTGTCCCGCGGAACGTGACCGTGACTGGCGGAACCGCACTCGGCTCTCTTCGGGTTGCGTTCGACGCTCCGACGTCCGACGGTGGTTCGTTGGTGCGGAGCTATGTGGCGGTGGCTACCGACTCCAACCCGTCCCATGGCAGCCAGTCCGCCTCGGGTGGGTCTACCTTTGCTGGGCAGTACCCGATCACGATCGCCGGGCTCATCCCGGGTGATCGCTATACGGTCACGGTGGCGGCATCAAGCGACATGGGCCAAGGGCCGTCGTCGGTCCCCTCGGCCGAGGTGTTGGTGAGCAGCACCCCGGGGGCGCCTACCGCCGTGCAGGTCGTTCCAGGTGATGGCTCGGCCACGGTGACCTTCAACGCCCCGGCCGCCAATGGTTCGGCCATCACGGGGTATGTCGTCTCGGCCGATGACGGCGCCAACGGCGGCTCGGTGGCTACGGGCTCGGCCAGTCCCATCACGGTCTCCAACCTGACCAACGGTAAGCACTACTCAGTCACGGTCAAAGCCGTCAACGAACGAGGAACCGGACCCCCATCCGATCCTGCCGTCGACCTGGTTCCCGTGGCCGTTCCGGGCACACCCTCGGGTGTGGTCGCACAGGCATCGGACGGTGGGGCGGTGGTCCGGTGGAGTTCGCCAGCAGACACGGGCGGTTCGCCCATCATCGGGTACTCGGTGACCTCGAACCCGGCGGTCACCACGCCTTCGACGTGCACGGTGCCCGCGCTGATCGGTTCGTCGACCAGTTGCACCTTCACTGGTCTCGCCAACGGCACCAGCTATCGGTTCTCGGTGATCGCCATTAATGCGCAGGGCCCGGGCGCGGCGTCGACACCTTCGAACGCAGTGACGCCGGACGCGCTGCCCCTGCCTCCGATCGGAGCGACAGCCGTCGGGGGAGTCGGTTCCGCCACGGTCTCCTTCACTGCACCTCTGGTGCATGGGACGGTCGTCACTGGCTACACCGTGACCGCCACTGACGGTGCGGATTCCAGCCTGCGCACGGCAAGCGGGGGCTCGAGTCCCATCACCGTGGCGAGCCTGATCAATGGTCACCGGTACTCCTTCGTGGTGGCAGCCACGAACCAGGGGGGCACTGGACCCGCCTCGGCTGCTTCCAACTCCGTGGCGGTCGGTGCCGCCCCGGGTGTGCCGACGAGCGTGTCGGCCGCCCGTGTTGCTGCTCCTCGTACGGCATCGGTCACGTTCACTCCGCCCGGCCTTGTGAGTGGATTCGACCAGTACGGCGTGTTGATCACTGGATACACGATTACCGCCACCGATACGGACGTGGCGATGCGGAGCCGCCAGCTCACGACGCCCAGTGGACTCGGAGGCACCTGCGCCACATCGACGGTGGATGCCACCAAGCAGGTCTGTCTCGTCTCCTCGCTGACGCCAGGCGATCACTACACGTTCACCGTGGCAGCCACCAACCTGATTGGCACCGGACCTGCATCGGCAGCGTCGGGGGCCGTTGTCCCAGCAGACGTCCCGGGCGCTCCTCGTGCGGTGGCGGCGGTTCGGGGTAACGGCCAGGCGACCATCTCCTGGAGTGCACCAGCCACCGATGGCGGTGCGGCCATCACCGGCTTCAGAGTGACCTCATCTCCAGCCATGCCCACGCCGTACGCCTGTTCGCAGTCCGTGCTGACCGGCTCGTCGTCCACCTGCGTCTTCGCCGGATTGACCAATGGCGTCACCTACTCGTTCACGGTCACGGCAATCAACGCCATCGGGGAGAGCCAGGCCTCCATCGCCTCCAACACAGTGACGCCGGCATCGGCACCGGGGGCGCCCACCCTGGGAACCGTTACCCGTGGAGACGGTTCGGCCACTGTCCGGTGGACCGCCCCCTCGGCCAACGGCGGTTCGGCGCTGACCGGCTATGCCGTGGCGGTCACTCCGTCGGTGACCGTTCCTGTCGCCTGCAGGTCAGACGTGCTCACCGGGGCATCCACCAGTTGCGTCTTCACTGGTCTGGCCAACGGGACGTCGTACTACTTCCGGGTTCGAGCGCTCAACGCGGTCGGCACTGGCTCCTACTCCGCGGAGTCGAGCGCGGTGGTGCCCGCCGGGCCACCGCCAGCACCTACTGCGGTGTCGGCCACGTCCGGCAACGGTCAGGCGGACGTCTCCTGGTCGGCTCCGTCGACCAACGGCGCAGCCATTACCGGCTACACCGTGATCTCGAGCCCGGGCGGGTTCTCCTGCACCGCGGCGACCACCTCGTGCACCGTCACCGGCCTCACCAACGGCACCAGTTACTCGTTTGCTGTCACGGCGATCAACGGGGCAGGAACCGGGGCAACCTCGGTGGCCTCGAACACCGTGGTGCCGGCGACGGTACCGTCCCGTCCAGCAGCACCGTCTGGTGTCACCGCCGGAGTCGGCTCGGCCACAGTGGCGTTCGCCGCGCCGGCCAGTAACGGTGCGGACATCACGAGCTACACCGTGGTGGCCACCGACACGACCAACTCGGACCGTGGCGGCCAGAGCGTTGCGGGCACGGCGAGCCCGATCATGGTCGGCGGGCTCACCGCCGGGGACAGCTACACCTTCACCGTGCGTGCCGCCAACGCCATCGGCGCAGGTGCCAACTCGCCGGCCTCGTCACCGGTGGTGATCCTGGGTGTGCCTGGCGCACCTTCCGGAGTGACCGCCACGGCCGGGATCCGCTCAGCCTCCATCTCCTTCGTGGCCCCGACCTCCAACGGCTCGCCGATCTCCACCTATGCCGTCACGGCGCGTGACGCTGCCGGCTCTGTGGTGTCGACCACGACGTGGACGACCAGCCCTGTCACTGTCGCCAACCTGGTGGCGGGTAACTCCTACACCTTCACGGTGATGGCCACCAACGCCGTGGGCACGGGCCCGGCTTCTGCATCGTCGAACACCGCCGTCCCCACGTCACTGCCTGGTCGGGCGACGAACCTGGTGGTGATGGCAGCTAGTGCTACGTCGGTATCGGTTGCCTTCGCGGCTGCTCCAGCCAATGGGGCGACGATCACCTCGTATGCCGTCGATGCCACCGACCTGACCTTCCCCACCCGCGGTGGCCAGCACGTCACGGGCTCGGGAAGCCCACTCGTGGTCACCGGCCTCACTCAGGGCGACGGCTACACGTACACAGTGACAGCCACCAATGCGGTTGGAGCCGGCGATCCCTCCGTGGCTTCGTCGGTCGTGTCGACGGCCACCGCACCAGGAGTGCCGACCGGGGTGACGGCCGTGCGAGGCAATGGATCCGCCACGGTGTCGTTCAACGCACCGGCGGCCAACGGCTCGCCCATCACCGGCTACACCGTGGTGGCCTATGACGGGGGTGGGTACGTGGTTGCGACCACTTCTGGATCGGCGAGCCCGATCACTGTGTCCGGCCTCCCCAATGGCCACGCCTCTACCTTCACGGTTACCGCTACCAACGCCCTCGGTACCAGTGCGCCGTCCTCGGCTTCGGCTGCCGTGACCCCGGCGTCCGTGCCTGATGCCCCCACCGCCCTGACGGCGACCCACGGCGACGGAAGCGCTTCTCTGCACTGGGCCGTGCCGTCGGGCCAGGGACTGTCCATCACCATGTACAACGTGATCGTGACCGATGTGACCTCGGGCGTGGTCCGGGCGCTGAACACGGCCAATGCGTGGGCCGATCTCAGAGGTCTCGTCAACGGAGATTCCTATCGCTTCGTGGTCTCGGCGAATAACGCCCTTGGGCGGGGGGCAACATCGGCGACCTCGGGGACCTTCGTACCCGCCGGTGCTCCGGGTCGAGCCAGTGGCATCTCCACCACTCCGGGCGATGGATCGGTCGTCGTGAGGTGGACGGCAGCGTTGGACAACGGATCGCCGGTCACGGGGTATGCGGTGTCTGACGGCCTCGGTCACACGTGCACGACGGACGCCGCCGGACGGAACTGCACGATCAGCGGTCTGACCAACGGGCTTGTCACTCAGGTCTCGGTTACCGCCACTAACGCCGAGGGCTCGACGTCGGCGAACTCGGAGCCCTTCATGCCCGCCGGGCTGCCCGGCGCCCCCGGAGCCGTCGTCGCTGCGGATCACACGATCTCGGTCTATGTGCCACCGGTCCTCGTGGACCAGCACTATGCCCGAGTCACCTGGGACGCACCGTCTGCCAATGGCTCGCCCATTACCGGCTACACCGTGACGGCCATCGACCAGACCGACAGCACGCGGGGCGGTCAGCGGGTCGGTGTGGCTGGCTACGCGTCCTCAGCCGATCTCGGCGGTCTGGTCCTTGGAGACGAGTACGTCTTCTCGGTGACGGCCACCAACGGCGTGGGAACCAGCTCGGCTTCGACTTCGTCGGCGCTGAGGCTGTCTGCCGTACCCGATGCTCCCGCGCGCCCAGTGGCGGTCGCAGGCCTCAC
>JBAXCY010000038.1:0-18629 GCA_037141235.1 Acidimicrobiales bacterium
ACACCCTTGCACGCCATCTCCTATCATCCTGAACATGCGGAAACCCCTAGAGACAACGGCCCGCGTCGAAACAGTTCAAACCGATGCTCCGACCGATAGCGACTGGGTGGAAAAGGGCGATGCAGTGGCAGCAATACCAGATTCGTCTCCGTCTGACGTCATCGGAACCGGCTCCTCCGACCCCAGCTCGGACCAGTTCGCCACCATCCGCAAGTGGTATCTGTTCGCGCTCTTCGTGGCCCTGCTGGGCGACGGCATGGTCACCCTGGCCAGCACGTACATCATCTACAGCCAGACCAAGTCGCTGAGCGCCACCGCCCTCATCGTGGTCTGCCTGAACCTGCCTGCCATCATCTTTCCGGGGTGGGCCACCAAGTTGGCCAACCGCTGGGGCGGACCGGTCGTCTATGTGGTGAACAACGTCGCCTATGGCCTAGCCCTCTTCATCCCAGCCATCCTGGCTGCTGCTGGGACGCTGACCACGGTCAACCTCTTGGCCTGCTACCTGCTCTTCGGCGTGATCTTGGGGCTGTCGTCTCCATCGACGGGGCTGGTGCGCCAGATCATCGCCCCTCCTGGTCAGCTCACCGAGTTCAACGGAGCCGCTACCCGCTCCATATCGATCGCCACGGCAATCGGACTGCTGATCGGTGGTGCCGTCTTCGGTGCCCTGGGCCCGGCGTGGATCTACTTCATCGCTGGCATCACCGCGTTACCGTTGGCGATCTGCATCATTCCGGTGATCAAGCGAGCACCAGTGGAGCCCGACATCACCCACGGCCACTTCATGGACGCCTTCGTGGTCAGGCGCTCACGCCCCGAGATTCGGGCCGCCTTCTACTTCACCGGGTTCTGCTTCCTGGTCGGTGCCTACGCCGTCACCTTCCCGGCCATCGCCGCATCCATCGGGACCAACGCCGGGATCCTGTCGCTCCTCCAGGTGGCGGCCGTCGTAGGCGGGCTGTTCGTAGTCGTGGCCGTCAAGCGGATCCACGGTCGGGTCGGTTGGGGTGCAGCCCAACGAGTCTGCTTCCTCATCGCCGGGCTCGGGATCCTGGTCCTGGCCTGGATCAACCACCGGGGAGCCAGTCCCACGCTCACTTTGATCATCGCCATCGTGGCCATCATCCCCATCGGATTCGCCCTGAACCTGGACGCCTCGATCCTCAACGGCCTGGTCCAGATGGCGACCCCCCGAGAGAACCGGACGTCGGTGCTCACCTACTACGCACTCATTCCCATGGTGGCCATCCCGGTCGGCCAGGAAGTGCTCGGCGCCGTATCCGATGCCTGGTCGGTCGCCGGCGCCCTGCTGCTCCTCGGTGGGATCACCCTGGTGCTGCTGACGGTGGGCCCACAGCGAAGGATCCGGCCGGCCTTCGACATGCTCAACGATGCAGAGTCGGCCCCATCCGGCCATCCGGTGGCCGGTTCTGCTGGAAGGCCGGTGCTGGTCACCGGACACGGTGCATCGGCTGACAACCGGTCTGACGGCATCACCCTTGGCGATATCGATGACAGCGGGTTCCCCATCAGTGATCAGATCACCGGTCCCGACATTCCCGACCGTCCCGAGGCGGGTCGCTGAGGCGACCGGACCGCAGCCCGCAAGGCCACCACGGCTCCCGGACCGCAGTCATCCGCTACCCCTGGGCGCGCTGCACCACTGGGTGATCTGAAGCAAGCCCGTAGTAGTCGAGATGGAATGCTGCGGCCGCGGCGCGGCTGATCTCCTCTCGACGTTGCGGATGGGCCGTCACGACATCGTTGACCAGAGTCATTGGAAAGAAACGCGGCTCTCCATGCGCTTTCCAGTGACTCCCGAAATGTGGTTCGGAGTACTCGACGTCTAGGGCCGTGAAGCCCCATCGCTGCCACGAAGGGATGATCTCGGGATCGCTTTCGGCTGCCAGCCCATTGGTGACGGGCCGGCCGGCCGCCACCCCGTCCTCCTGGACGATGTCCTTGGCGGCCAGTACGAGCTGATGAGCCGTTGTGCTCGGCCCGATGACCCGACCTCGGAACTCAGGTTCCACCGCCAGAAAGACCACCAGGCCGATGCTCATCCGCAGGTTGCAGTGCACGACCGTATATCCAGCAGGAACGCCATCTACTTCTGCGAGCAGCTGGTGCACGACCACGTCACCGCGGCGCCGAACGGAAGCGAAGTTCTCCTCGAGATCAGGGACTACGTGGCCATGCTCGGGAAACCACCGTCGATGCAGTTCGACCATCTGGAACAAGCGAGCTTCGTCGTCGCTCTGGGCCAGATCGCTGATGATGAACACTGCCTGGTCACTGCCCTTTCGTCGATTGACGTCACGCCCTAGATGGCCCTGGTCACAGACGGGTGAGTCAGAGTAGTGACTGACGGGACTGTAGCCCGGGGCAAAGAACCCCCATGTATCCCGCCACTTGGGCCGGGCGGTCTAGACCAGGCGACCTGAATCTGGCCGCCTTGGTTCCCGTTCTACCTGTTGGTGTACCATCACGCTTGGCAATTGCGCACGACGCGCATGCAAGAAAAACCCCAGAGGACAGCACGTGACAACAGTCATCTCGATCCATTCGTTCCGCGGAGGAACCGGAAAGAGCAACACCACAGCGAACGTCGCCGCTCGCTTGGCGGCCAGCGGAGCCCGGGTAGCCGTCATCGACACGGACATCCAGAGTCCGGGAGTGCATGTGCTCTTCGGTTTCGATGACACGCCGGAACCGACGCTCAACGACTATCTGTGGGGCAAGGTCTCGATCACCGACGCCGCCCACGACATCACCACACAAGTCTCCCAGGACATGCCCGTGAACTCGGGCGGATCGCTTTGGTTCGTCCCCTCGAGCATCAAGCCGGGTGACATCGCCCGTGTGCTCCGCGAGGGCTATGACGTCGGCACCCTCAACGATGGATTCCGCAACCTGTCCCGAGATCTGTCGCTGGACTATCTGCTGATCGATACCCACCCCGGCCTCAACGAGGAAACGCTGCTCTCCTTCACCATCAGCGACGTCCTGCTGCTTCTGCTGCGTCCCGACCGCCAGGACTTCCAGGGCACCGCCGTCACCGTCGACGTAGCCCGTCGGCTCGATGTGCCGAACCTGCTACTCGTGCTCAACAAGATCCCATCAGGTGTCGACCTCGACGATCTCCGTCAGCAGATGTTCGACGCGTACGGGGCCGAGACGGCGGCCATGCTGCCCCTCTCCGAAGAGGTCGTCCAGAACGCTTCAGGCGGCCTGTTTTCGCTGACTTCGCCAGAGCATCCATGGTCCAAGCAGATCGGTCTGATCGTCGACCGCATCCTGAGCTGAGTACGGGACCAGGATCCGGTCGTGTCTCGTTTTGCCGATGAAGGATCCGAGCCGAATCTGAGTTTCGGGGTAGTCGACTGGACGGAGCTTCCCACTGACGAGCGGAGATGCCTTCGGTGGATGTTGCGCACCGGCGAGGTAGGCGCCCACGAGGCCGCCGAGGAGATGGAGATCACCGAAGACGAAGCCTTCGTGATCCTCGAAGCACTCGTCGAGCGCCAGTTGGCCATCCGGGTGGAGGAGCGGGTGATCTACATCGGCAATGTGGGGCGTCGGACTGCCCGCTTCAAGCCAGGAGGCCTCTGGGACGACCTGTCGAAGAAGTTGATGGACGAGTCGTAGGAATGTTTCCCCTGTCCGATCTGCGCGTGACGGCGACCTGCCCCGCTTGGACGATCTGAACAGAGCCACTGACCGAGGAAGGTGCACAGAGCACCATTCCACCTGATTTCCCAAACTGAGACCTACCAGGACGACCAAGAAGATGAGGATCCACCCGTGACCACGGATACGACAGAACTGGCGAAGACTGCGGCAGAGGCCCCCGCCGCGGAGGGTACTGAGAAGGGTGTCGCCCCGGCACCTCATGAAGAGGTCAGCAAGGTCCGGATCAGCATGCGGGTCAAGATGCTGACCGCCTTCACCCTGGTCTTCACCATCATCTTCGTGGTCGTCGCCCTGTTCGTCATCAACTACGTGACAGACTCGGCCCAGAAACAGATCGTCAACCAAGAGCACAACGTGGCCGAAGGTGGGGCTAAGACCCTCGACGCCAAGGGACTCCTGCAACTGCGGGCCGACCTTCCCGAGTACTACGCCCCGGGCACCTTCTCGAGTACCGACGTCAAGACCAAGAAGGTGACGGACTTCTACTATCCGACCACCAACGCGTGCGGGGAGACCGACGCCACTACCACCTGTGCGCAGCTGCCGGCCTCAGCCACCCACAACTCGCCCTTGTACGACGAGCTCAACCAACAGCTCCTGAACATCCGCAAGACGGTGGCCAACGCCAGCCCGTACACCTACTTCTTCGATCCGGCCTCCAAGCAGCTGGTTTGGGAGTCCTCGTGGGCTGCGGTGAATCCTTCGCCGCCCTTCACCGTGGAGTACTACGGGCCGGTCGCTCCCATCGTCGGAGGACAGGATTCTGAGACCTACCAGTACATGAGCAAGGGTCTGACAGGAACGATCGACCTCCCCGTCTACCAGGATGCGAACGGCTTCTGGATCTCGACCTTCACCCCCATCAAGCTTCAGCAGGCCGCAGTCATCAACGGCACGTCCTACCCGGTCGGGACCGTTGTCGGTGGGCTCGGGGTCGACTACCCGCTCGACTACGTCTCGACGGTGCGGTCCGGGGCCATCCGGGGCATCATCCCCATCCTGGCCATCAGCTACCTGATCCTCATCGCCATGGTCTTCATCCTGGCGACCTGGCTGACCCGGCCGCTGAAGCGCCTGACCGCAGCCACGCAGCTCATCTCGAGCGGTGACTACGACGTCGACATGACGTCCATGACGTCCACCAAGCTGCCCGACGAGATGACCGTGCTCTCCCACTCGTTCAAGTTGATGGTCGACAAGGTCCGAGCCCGAGAGCAAAGCCTGACCCAGCAGGTCCGTCGATTGTCGGTGCAGATCGACTCGGGCAAGCGAGCGCAGTCCGTAGCGGCGCTCACCGACTCGGACTTCTTTGCCGGGATCGTTGCCAAGGGCGCTGAACTGCGGGCGAAGAAGAACAGTGACGAGCAGGGAGGCGGGGCCTCTGATGCTCCCGCCGAGGCCCCAGAGGCTCCCCCCGTCGAGGAGTGAGGCACTTGGGGCTCGTGCCAGTAGGCGAGCCCCAATGCATGCCCGAGCGGCAGCTACCGGCGCACGCCGCAGCGGCAGCTACTACCTGGGGACGAACTGACCCTCGAGACGTTCGAGGTCGGCTGCATCGAGTTGCCAGAGCGCCAGTGCGGCCGACGGCTGGTCGGGATCAGAGTCGCTGCGGATGTTCGACCACCCGAGAAGCTCCCGGGCCCGCTGCGGAAGGTGGCCGGCCTGCTCCGGGGTGAGTTGGAGCGCTACGGCTTCCTCGGGCACGAGCCACCCCAGCAGGTAGGCCTGGTAGAGGCCCTGACGCCAGCGGTCGGAGGTCTTGTTCTCCCCGCCCCCGTGCACGATGTTCCCCATGTAGAGCAGTGCGTCGCCCATCTCGAGTTCGACGGGGACTGCCTGAGAGGGATCGAACGGCTGGTCGACCGGCCACAGGTGACTTCCGGGTATGACCATGGTGGCACCCACTTCGGCGTCATAGTCGCCTACGGCCAACAAGCTAGAGACCTGGAGATCCATACCCAGTCGGGCCGCATGGATCCAGCCCTCATCATCGCGGTGGAGGATCTGCGCGGGCTCACCTGGCCCGATGAAGATGGTTTCGGCCTGACTCAGCCAGAAGTCTCCACCGTGGACTCCCAACATGGCCTCAGCAACGTGCAGTAGTAGTGGGTGAAGCAGGTACTCCGCTACATAGGTCGGGGACTTGGCCGCCAATCCCTGGATCCGCTTGGTGTTGCGCCCGTAGAAGTAGGCGTCGTGCTCCGACAGGAACCCAGGAGCTCGGCTGGCTACATGAGGTTCGAGTTCGCCAGCCAAGCGTTCGATCACATCAACGCCTATCAGCCCTTCGACGACCAGTGCCCCATCGCGTTTGAGCACCTCAGCCACCAGATCGTAGTCACTCGTGCCCGCCAAGCGCACGATGGCTTGGCTGGCATCAGGATCGGACGTCGAGGAGGACATCAGTCGGAAAGCCGCTTTCGACGCTTCAGGTGGTGGCTCAGCAGCGAGTCGGGCCAGGCCGCGATCATCTTGCGGGCGGGCACCATAGCTAGGGCGGCGATGGGCAGAGCGATCAACGGAGCAACCGCCAGGGCGCCACAGGCGGCGGCAATGGCAGTGATGCCACCCGCCACCAGCAGACCGGCGGCGAACGGCACCAAGTCGACCAGGAACGAGACCCTGGCCCGACGTTCATCAGGAACCAATGCCAATGCAGCGCGGCGAGCCACATCGTCGATGCTCCATCGCGGCACCCACCATCCGATGATGGCCACCACCAAGATGGGGAGAATGTGGAGAGCCAGGCCCAGCAGCATCACTGCGCTGGCTACGATCGCACCGATCGGCAGGACGGCCAGAGAGCCCGGGATATTGAGCCGCTCGAGGATCTTGGTGGTGAAAAAGCGCTGCAGCGTGCCGCAGATGATGAACACCACTACCAAGGTGGCCCCGTAGAGCACTTGGAACTTGGCCTCCGAACCCAGGTAGCGGTTGGCCGAGTTGAGGAACGAGGCTTCGAGGGACATACCGGCCACGAACACCAGGATCGACGTGACGAACATGGCGCGGAACGCTTTGACTCCGCCGACGAACGACCAGGCACTCTGCAGCGACTCCTTGACCGTTTCGTCCTTGCCGTGGCCCTGGGAGATCGGGCGACCCTTGAGGGCGCGGGGCAAGAAGATCCCTAGGCACAGGATTCCGATCGGGCAGACGATCAGCAGTGCCGGCAGGGGGATCCCCAACGGGACGAAGATCAACGGGGCCAATGCCGGTATGGCGAGTCCCACCAACTGGCCCCCGTACTGCCACGAAGTGACCCACGGGTAGACCATGCGGGCCTCACCGGTGTTGAAGAGATCGCCGACGATCGCCCACACGATGAGAGGGAGCAAGAAGTTGAGTTGGTCGGCGAGCAGCCACACAAATCCGGTTCCGAGCACCGTCGTCGAAGGGATGGCGATCAAGATGATGGCCACGAGGAAGCCGACGGCATAGCCCATGGCCACCCGGAAGAATGCCTTGTCCCTGCGGATCCGGTCGATCCACTTCATCTGCAGGAATGCCACACCGATCAAGGCCAGGCTGCCCAGCGGATAGATGATAATTATTCCCTTGGGTCCGAGGAAGTGGACGAACCGGGTGGCCGCCACCACCTCGGTGATGAACCCGAAGACGAAGACGGCAGCCAGCGACACAGCGAGTGGTCGGGCACGCTGGCGAAGGGCGGCCATGGCGCTCACCGACGATTCGGGGTTCAACCGGTCTTCCCCCGGCTTGGCCTCGTTCAGCCGCACCTTGTCCCCAAGAAAGTCAGCCCCGCCACGGGGCTGTCTGCTTGCCGAACCTGCGGCAAAGCCCCACGGGTCGTCGGCTCCTGGGGCAGCGGTGTCGTCACTCACGGTGTAGTCCTAGTCCTCACGGTGGATGGGGTCGGGATCGACCGGCCAACGGGCGCAGAGGCACATGGCGCCGAGTAAGCAGTCTACTGTGCGTCCGACAACCGCCGAGGTTTTAGCGGATACGGCTACCTCTGGAGTCGAGCACCGCAACCCTGTGGGTCGGGGGCGCCAGTGGGCGCCAGTGGGCGCCAGGCCAGGACCTACCTGTAGACGTGAGTCCTCCACCGGTCCACCGGCGGGACCAATCGTGGGTACATTCGTTCCATCGCCACCAGGATGGAGACTGATCCCCCATGAACCAGTTCCTTGCCCCCGAACAAGTCGAGTCAGCAGCAGCCGGCCTCCTCGGCGGCATTGACGCCGACGATGGGGCCACCGACGAGCAGCTGGTCCTCCTCCAGTCCGTCGTCGACCACCTGTGGCAGCGCCCAGACCTCGACGTCTCGACGCTCGCTCCGCTCACCCCGGAGGCCACCGCCACCGCCATCGTCGATCCGCACGCCCGACGCCGGATGGTGGGACTCCTCATGATGCTGGAGGTCTGCCGGCACCCCGAAACACAGACCCAGGTGGCCCTGGTCGAGCAGTACGCCGCCGCCCTCGACATCACCGGTGAGCCGCTGGACGTCATCCGGACATGGATCACCACTGGGGCCGAGCAAGCCAACGACGACCTGCAGCGTTTCCGACACGACCAGAACGACCAAGAAGGTGAGCCCTCCCTCCTCGATCGGCCAGTGGGCTGGACCGAACTCGACCCGGCGCTGACGGTCCGGGTGGAGGCGTTGGCTGATCTGCCCTTAGGAACCTTGGGCCGCACCTACATCGAGTTCCATCGCAAGTACGGGTTTCTACTGCCGGGCGAGGAGGTGATGTCGGTATTCTCCAACGCCATCTTCATGGCGCACGACCTCAACCACGTGATCTCCGGCTACCCCCCTACCGGTCCTGGTGAGATCGCCCTAGGTGCAATGGAGTTCGCCATGAACGAGTCCGAAGAGACCTGGTCCCGGTTCCTCTCCAGCCTTTCCATCCACGAAGCCGGCATGTCCAGACTCGATGGGTTCCAGCCCAAGCAGGCCACTATGAGCCGTGCCGGTGCTGCCGATCTGGTCGGTGAGGCCCTCGAGCGAGGAAGTCGGTGCACCAAGGACTTCTCACGCATCGACCATCTGTCGATGGCCGAGTGGCCGCTCGACGAGGTCCGCGCCCACTTCGGCGTAGAGCCGCTGGCCGAAGGCGACTGGACGAAAGAGTTCCAGGGCTAGCCGGTCCGGCTCAGTCCCCCAGGTAGCTCGACTCGAGCAGATTGCGGTTGGCCTCGAGTTCCGATGCGGTGCCCTCCATGGCCAGCGATCCATGAGAGAGCACGTAGGCCCGGTCGGCTACCTCGAGCGCCATCTGGACGTGCTGCTCGACCAGGAGAATCCCACACCCGGTGTCATCGGCGATGGAGCGCACGATGGGCAGGAGCCGCTCCACGATGACAGGAGCCAGCCCCAGGGACATCTCGTCGATCATCAACAGCTTGGGCGAGCTGGCCATCGCCCGACCCAGGGCCAGCATCTGCTGCTCACCCCCCGAGAGCAGTCCGGCCTGGCGGTCGAGGAGCTCTTCGAGGGCTGGGAAGTATCGGAGCGGCGTGGTGAGATCGACGCGACCTCCTCGGTTACCCAGGCGCAGGTTGTCCTTTACCGTGAGCGAAAAGAAGAGCGACCGGTCTTCGGTGACGTGGCTGACCCCGAGGCGGGCGATCTGGTGAGGAGCCATGCCCTTGATGGACGATCCCAGGATGGAGATGTCCCCGCTGATCATCGGCTCCAGGCCGCTCGTAGTGATCAGCGTGGTCGTCTTTCCGGCACCGTTCGGTCCCAGGAGCGCCACCACCTCACCCGGAGCCACAGCCAGCGTGAGGTCACGGACGACCGGGATCCCGTTGTACCCGGCATCCAAATGCGAGATCTGGAGCAGCGACTCACCCATCGGTGACCATCCCCTCTGCCGGCGCACTCGCGTTGCCCCTGGCGTCAGGGGCGGCCGTCGGGGCAGATTCCTCGCCGTGACGCTCGCCCAGGTAGGCGGTGATCACCTTGGAGTTGGCCCGGATCTCGGCCGGAGTCCCCTCAGCAATCAGTTGGCCGAAATCGAGCACGTACAGGTAGTCGCAGATGGTCAGGACCAGGCCCATGTCGTGGTCGATGAGGAGGACCGACAGGCCGCCATCTACCAGTGCGCGGATCCGGCCTCCCAGGGTCTGGCTCTCTTCGGTATCCAGACCAGCAGCCGGCTCGTCCATGCACAGCACCTTGGGCTTGGCCGCCAGCGCTCGAGCGACACCGACCAGCTTGCGCTGACCGTGCGATAGGTCGGTGGGCAATATGTCGGCCGAGTCGGCCAGGTCGAGTGATTCCAGGATCACCATCAGCTCGGACACGTCGTCGTTACGGGGCCGGAACAGGTCGCGCAGGAAGCCACGGACGTCCACCCGCTCCGATGCCACCTGCAGGTTCTCTAGGACGGTGAGGTCGTCGAACAGTTCGGAGCTCTGCCATGTGCGGCCGAGTCCGGCACGGGCCCGCATGGTCGAGGACAGTCCACTGATGTCCGTCCCGTCGAACAGGACCGACCCCTCGGCCGAGACGAACCCGGTGATGGCGTCGATCGTCGTGGTCTTTCCTGCCCCATTGGGTCCGATGAGGCCGACCAGCGATCCAGACTTCACGTCGAGATCGAAGCTGTCCACCGCCCGCTTACCCCCGAAGGAGACGCTGAGCCCGGTCGTGGTGAGCACCCCCATCAGACCGCCACCTCGGCCGGTACCGAGCCGGCATCAGCACTGCTGATGGCAACCTTGGCGTGGCGACGGCGGCGGATCAAATGGACCCCGTCCCGGATGGCCCCGGCCACACCCTTGGGGTTCTGGATGGCCATGATGATCAAGCCGATACCGGCCAGAAGCAGGGTGTACTGCTCGGAGATGTGTAGCCAGTCAGTAAAGACCGTGGTCAGGATTCCGCCAGCCACGATGATGCCGCCCACCATGGCCCCCGATACCGACGAGATGCCGCCCAAGTAGGCGTAGGCCAGGAAGATCATCGACGGGATGGCACCGAAGTAACCGGCGGTCACTGAGCCGAACCGATAGCCCGAAAGGGCGCCTCCAATGCCCGCAATGAAGGCGGCCACCCCGAAGGCCAGCACCTTGGTACCCGAGACCGACACGCCAGCGGCGGCGGCGGCACGTTCGTTGGCCCGCACGGCCAGCATGTGCCGGCCGATTCTGGATCGCCGGATGTTCACCACGGCCAGAGCCAGGAGCATCACCACGATGACGCAGAACACCCCGAACCACGGGTTAGGGAGCAGCCCCTTGCCACTGCCGGTCAACTTGGTCCACGGATCGTTCTGTCCGAACCGAAAGCCAAGGATGCTCGGTGAGTTGACCGATGCACCCTTGAGCCCGGACCAGGACGGATTGGCGAAGATCAGGTTCTGGATCGTCACCGCAGCCGCGAAGGTGACCACGGCCAAGTTGACGCCTCGCACTCGTAGTGCAGGCACGCCGGCCAGAAGCCCCACTACCACCGCCGCCGTCGCCCCGAGCAGCGGCCCGATAGGGAACGGAATGTGGTGGGCATCGGCCACCTTGGACAGAGTGAACCCGGCGATGCCAGCCAAAGCCATCTGCATCAGCGAGATCTGGCCGACGTATCCGGTGAGGACCACCAAGGACAGGCAGATGACCATGCCCACCAGCGAGTTGACGATGGACAGCCGCCAGTTCGGTGTCACCACGAACAGCAACGCCATAGTGGCGAGCCCGAGGACCATCGTGGCCGGGAACGCCCCCTTGGACCGCGGGGCGAACGGCAGTTTGATCGTCTCGATCGATCCCCGGGTCGGAAGGCTCTTGCCCCGCAAGGCCAGCACCACGATGATGATCAGGAATGGCAGGGCGTCGGTGAGACCAGGGAGGGCCGAGCCCCCGGCCTTCGGGAACCAGGATTTGTTGGACACCAGTTGGATCCACGACACCAACATGCCGATACCCAGGCCGGCAGCCATGGTGATGATGAACGAGTTGAAACGAGCCAGCAGGGCGGCAGCCAAGGCCGGGACGATCAACAACGTGATGGTGATCGGATCGATCGACTGATTGATGGGTGCCGCCAAGATGCCGAACAACCCGGCCAGCACCGTCGAGGCGACCCAGTTCACCCCGGCCAGGAAGTCCGGTGAGTACCCGAGGACCAGAGCGCCCTTTTCGTTCTCGGAAGCGGCTCTGGTAGCCAGTCCGAAGCGGGTAAAGCGGAACAGGGCCCACAAGCCGATGGTCACCAGGATGACGATCAGCACCAGGTACATCTGGTCCGACGGGAGCGACACGCCTCGGGGCATGTGGACCGGTTTGGCCGGAAGGATGGGCGCCACCGACTTGGCCGAGGAGGTGAACCTTAGGACGATGATGGCCTGCATCACGATGAACAGCCCGACCGAGGCCACCACCTTGGCCAACACCGGCGCCCGGCGAAGCGGACGGAAGATCAGGAAGTGGAAGGCCAGACCGAGCAGAACCAGGACGGCCAGGGAGATCACCAGTGCGGCCCAGACCGGCATGGCCGGCTCCTGCACGAACGTCCCGAAGGCGGCCGCACCCTGGCCGGGGTGGGCCAGGGTGATGAACACCGGGATGTGCGGGAGGGAGAAGCTCGATGCCCCCGCCAAATGGGCGATCCCTTCGATCGGCGCTAGGGGGTTGGGGATGGGCGGCAGGAACAGCTGCCCGTTGACCCGCAGGCCGTAGTAGACGTAGCCCCCGTACATGGCGATCGCCCCGGCGGCAAAGTTGACGACGCCCGAGCCCTGGTAGTTGAGGGTGATCGACAGGGCGATGGCGGCGATCAGGGCACCGCCGCCAAGGCCGAGCACGATGGCCTGGGTCTGGTCGGCGTTGGCGAAGACGACGATCAGAAGCACTAGGCCCAGGATCCCCGCCACCAGGGCGGGGATCCTCTTGGGCGTGAGCCAACTACGGGCCGATGTGGTGCTCATGCTTGGTCGACGCTGTCTTCGATGGTCAGCCGAAGGCGTTGATCATCTTGTTGTTGTAGGCATCAGCGATGGCGACCCACTTGCCCTTGGTGAACTGCTCGATCCCCATCTGGCCTACGCACAGCGTGGGGAAGGCAGGACTGATCTTCCCGCAGGCGACCGGTGTGCCGGGAATGCTCCACTGCGGGCCAGCGAAGTTCTTGGTGGCATCCGTCAGCTGGGCGACCGTGGCCCCGATACCGAGCTTGTTGTACATCTGATTGATGGTGAGCACGTTGGCGAAGCTGGGTCCGGCGAACCCGGTGTACTCCATCTTCGGGTTGTACTTCTTGACGACCGCCTGGTAGAGGGCGAGCTGCTCAGATGCCGGCACGCTGGCCATGGGGGGCATGAAGTAGTTGACGCCGTAGCCGCCGAAGTACCAGCCGTCAGGGAAGGTGCCGCCGAGGTGCTGAATGAGCGGGGTGCCGAAGCACAGCCCGGTGGTGACCACCTTGGGGTTGATGCCCAGGCTCTTGATGGCGTCAGCCACGGCGATGCAGCCCTGGACCGGGGTGATCGGCACGAACACATCGGCCGTTCCACCACCCGCCGCCTTGACGGCCGACGCCACGTCGGCGCCCTGGGCGGTCGGGGAGATGAAGACTTCCGTGACCTTGATGCCTGCCTTCTCCAGCGGCGGGGCGAACAGCAGCTTGGCCGAGGCAGTAGCACCGGCGTCGTTGGTGGCCACCACGGCCACTGTTTTGACCGGTCCGAGTCCGCCGTCGACCAGCCACTTAGCCATGCCAGAAATGACACCCGGGGCGCCCGGCATGTACGTCACGGCCGCGGGCTGGGTGAAGTCGGCAACGGTCAGGCCGTTGCCGACGATGATCGGCTTCTGGCCGGCGATCACCTTGTAGAGCGAGTCGTTGCCGATCACCATGGTGCCGGTCAGGACGAGGCTGATGCTCGCGTCGTTGAGGAACTGGGTCCCACACTTCTGGCCATCTTCTTCGGTAGCCACGTTGCACTGGACGAGTTGGAGGGGATGGCCCTTGATGCCGCCGAGTTGCTGGTTCACGTACTTGACGGCGAGGTTGGCGCCTGCCGTGTTCTCGGGGAAGCTGGGCGAACCGAACTCCTGGTTGACGTAGCCGACCTTGACCGGGGTCTCCGACGTGCTGGCCGCGCCGGCCTTGCCGCCGGTGTAGGCCAGGGCCAACGAGTTGTCGAGGGTGCCCGATGACGATCCGGCGGTGGTCGTGGTAGTGGAGCTGCTCGATCCTCCCGACGAACATGCGGCAGCCAAGAGACCTGTGGCCGCAAGGACGCCTGTGGTGCGCAGCGCGCGCAGCGCCTGACTAGTACCGATCATTCCCATACTTCCCCCTGTTGCTCATTAGACAAGACTCCTGCGGAGCCGTGCACGTGGTTGGGAACCTAGCACTGGCTCTCCAGCCAGTCATCTATCTCGGATGCCCACCACGATCGGGGTCGGGATACTGTGCTTGCGTCCTACCGACCACCCACCGGAGCGAACCCCATGCCCACCCTGCAGCGACACGACGATGTTTTCGTACTCGACCTCGGCGATGGCGAGAACCGCTTCACGCAGGAGTGGATGGCTTCCGTCACGGAGGCCCTCGACGAAGTGGATGCCGCCGAAGGGCCCCGAGCGCTGCTGACCGTGGCCACCGGGAAGATCTGGTCGAACGGCCTCGACCTCGACTGGCTCACGGCCAACCTCGACCGGGCGGGCGAGTACGTCGCTCAGGTACAAGGCCTGTTCGCCCGGACCCTGTCCACCAATGTGCCCACCGTGGCAGTGCTCCAAGGGCATACATTTGCCGCTGGCGCCCTGCTCGCTCTGGCCCACGACGCGTGCTTCATGCGGGTCGACCGGGGCTACTTCTGCCTACCCGAGGTCGACCTGGGCATCCCCTTCTCCCCCGGCATGTCGGCGCTGCTCCAGGCTCGCCTGATCCACCCCACGGCCCACGAGGCCATGACCACCGGACGGCGCTACGGGGGTGCCGAGGCGCTCGAAGCCCGCATCGTGGCCGCTGCTCTCCCGCTCGACGAGCTCCTGCCGGCTGCCACCAAGTTCGCTCAGACACTTGCCCCGAAGGCCGGGCCTACCTTGCGCACCATCCGCACGACCATGTACCGCCACGTCATCGAACTCCTGGCTCAGCCCGGGGCCCTCGACCTCCCGGCCTGATCATGCGCGGCATCAAGATGACAGCCGACGGCATCCGGGTCGTTCCCCCCTCGGGCGATCCGGCGGAAGGCAGCGTGCACGTGACGGTGGTGAGTTCGGGTATCTGCGGCTCCGACCTCCACCTGGTTTCGTTCGGCCCATCGTGGGCCATCCTCGGCCATGAGTTCTGCGGGGTGCTCGATGACGGCACGGCCGTCGCCATCGTTCCCGTGGTGCACTGCGGCTCATGCGACCGTTGCCTGGCGGGTGCCGAGCAGCAGTGCCGCAATGCGCTGGGAGCGATGTACGGGATCAGCCTCGATGGGGGCCTGGCTGACGAGGTGTGGGTGCACCCGAACTGCGCCATCCCACTTCCCGATGGTCTGGAGCTCGCCCATGCCAACCTGGTCGAACCGTTGGCCGTCGCCCTGCACGGAGTCAACCGTGCCAGCGTTGTGTCCGGCATGCGAGTGTTGGTACTTGGTGCCGGCCCGATCGGCCTGGCCACTATCGCCGCCGCCCGATCCCTAGGTGCCAGCGTCGATCTCGAAGGACACCGTCCCAGTCGCATGGCCGCAGGCGAGCGGCTCGGGGCATCGGTCAACGTCGGTACCGACTACGACGTGGTGCTCGACGCGGCGGGCACGCAGAGCTCACTCGACCGCGCCGTCGAACTTGTCCGACCAGGAGGCACCGTGAGCATCCTCGGAACGTACTGGAGCCCGGTGCAGCTCGGGCTCGGTTTCCAGATGAAGGAGATGAACCTCCTCCCGTCGTTCACCTACGGGCACCACCATGGGGTGAGCGAGTTCGCCGAAGCGGCACGCATCCTCCAAGCAGTGCCCGACCTGCCCGACGTCATGATCACCCATCAGTTCGGCCTCGACGATGCCGCGGAAGCATTCCGAGTGGCGGGTGACCGCGATGCCGATCCCATCAAGGTGGTCGTGCACCCCTAGCCGCTGCTACTTCCCTCTCGTGGGTGGCAGACCCGCGCCCCATCGCAGACCGGCAGCATCCCGAACAAGGAGGCCGCCCGCACTGTGACTAGGGAAGGGCCGGATGGCCCTAGTCGAATGTTCCACGGCGGCAATAACGTCGAATTCATGACGACCGAACGGGCAGATCGGACGGCGCACCCTGATGGATCAAGCTCTCGCGGATCAAACTCTGAGTTATCAAGAGGTGCGACCCCAGACCTCAGGCACGCATCGCCCGGACAGTTCCCACGCGGGTCTGCCTCGGTCCCGTTCCATCCATCTTCACTCGATGGGCGCATCGCCAAGGGCGAAACGACCCGGTACTCGTTGACCATGGCGTGCATCGAGGTGATCGAATGCCGTGCGAGCGTACCGACAAAGGCTCAGGTGGCCGACCAAGCGGGGGTTTCTGTCCGGTTGATCCACTACCACTTTCGGGGCATCCCCGGGCTGCTGATTGCCGCCGTGGAGCTGCAAGTCGACCGACACCAGTGCGACCTGTTCGTGATTCCGAATAAGGCTCCCCTCCAGATGCGGATTGAGGCACTGGGCCGGCAGCGACGCCACTACTTCGAAGGCACGGGCAACACCTTCCGGGTGGCAGGCATCGTGGCCCCGTCCCATGCCGGGCTCGAGCAGGTGCTGCTCAGCCATCGGACCCTCCTGCGCAATAAGTTGGCCTGCTCCTTCGCCCCCGAACTCGACTCGTCCGACGCGGAATCCTGCAGGCTGCTCGACATGCTGGAGCAGGCATGTGGCTGGGACGCCTGGCGGTCACTGCGCGACTACACCCATCACACGGCCTACTCGGCCGAGCAGTCCGTGGTTCGCCACGTCTCACGGATCCTCTGTTGACGCCCAGTGGGTCGAGGCCCTCGGTGGCAGGGTGATCACTCCAGGGTTGACCACGGCGTGTGATTGAAGCCAGCCAACACCGGACCTCCGGGGCCCCAGTTGATCCGGGTCACCGAAGCGTTGGCCAGATAGAGCCGCCACGCACCTTCATCTCCTATGCCGAGCGACCAGCACGTGGCGGCCTTGATGGGCGAGACGTGACTCACCACCACCACAGTGCCTTCTCCCCGGGCCGGTCCGTCAGGGTCCTCGAAGAGTTCTGTACATGCGGCGCGCACACGAGCCCCAGCAGAGGCCAGGCTCTCACCGCCAGGAGGCGCGAACGTCGGATCGGAGCGCCACTGCGCCCATACCTCGCTCGGGATGGCACCCAACTTCTTTCCGTCGTACTCGCCGTAGTCGACCTCGATCCAGCGCTCGTCGACCTCCACGTCGAGTCCGGTCCCTAGAGCATCAGCCGTGTCGCGTGCACGCAACAACGGGCTCGAGATGAGCCGGGTGGCTCCGGCCACCGAGTCAGCTAGCGAGCGCGCCTGGACGAGCCCCCGTTCAGTCAGTGGCGAGTCCATACGGCCCAGCAGCAGCCCTTCGGCGTTCCCGGTCGACTCACCGTGTCGGACCAGGATCAGCACCCGACAGGCCTCCACGCCACCCTGCTCATCAGTGCACCAGGATGCGTTCGCACTGCGGACAGGTGGCGAAGGTGTCTACCGGCAGCTGGTTGAGGCGCTCCACCTCGACTGACGAGAGCGTCAGGTGGCAGCCGTCGCAGTGGTCGCCCACCAGGCGAGCCGCACCGACCCCGCCCAAGTGGGCTCGGAGCCGTTCGTAGCGCTCGGCCAGCTCCTCGGGCAGCCTCGTCGCACACTCCGCTCGTGCCGCCTCGGCGACAGCTATGGCGGCCCGCAGCTCTTCCTCGTTCTCGACCACCGCTGCCTCCAGCCGGATCCGCTCAGCATCGAGGGAAGCGGCCGATACCCGGTGGTCGGCCAGGGTGGCGTCGATGGGCTCCTGCTCCTCGAGGAGCAAGATCTCTTCGTCCTCAAGAGTCCGTTGGCGCTCGGCCAACTGGGCGACCTCGTGGTCCATGGCCTGAAGGTCGCGTGCGGCAGTGATCTCGCCGCTCTGCATTCGCCCTTCGATATCGTGCCGTCGCTTGGCCGAGGACGCGATCTGCTCCTCCAGGGCGGACTGACGGCCAGCCAACTCATCGATCTGAGCGCCCACCGCCGCCATGGCTTTGGCTGTCTCAGCGATACCTGTCCGGACCTCGGCCAATGCGGCACGCTCCGGCATGGCCTCGATCCGGTGTCGTAACTGGTCCATCGTCGTGTCGAATCCTTGGACCTGCAGCAAGGTGTCGTACGGCTCAGCCATCAGTCTCCTCGGATGTCCCCCAGGGGACCTCGACGGTCCCCGTGTCGATCAGCCTACGGGCAGACTGCAGCGCGCCTGCCAGCGCCTCATCGGACAGGGCCCGCGCCTTGTTCCAGGAGAACCAAGCCACCTCTTGGCTCTCGTCCGGTGGTGGTGCCGGATCCTCATCGGGGCCCAACAGCAGGAACCGGATATCCAGATGCATATGGGCATCCGCGGCCTCGTGCACGTCTAGATGGAGAAGTACTGGACCACCAGTCGGGTGGTCGAGCGCCAGTCCAGTCTCCTCTTCGCTCTCACGGCGGGCACCCTCCATCGGCGATTCGCCGGGTTCGAGATGGCCACCGGGCTGCAGCCACCGCTGGAGCCGGCGGTGGCGATGGAGCAGCACGCCGCGTCGACCCACCACTACCGCCGAGGCCGTGACATGGGTGAGCGCCGCATGCCGATCGAACGGGTAGGGCAGCACGACCAACTGATCGAGGATGACCATCCGGGACTGCTGCTCGCGATCATCCCTGGGCTGATGATCACGTACGTCCACGATGAGACGTGCGACTTCCGCGTCTGCGTCAGTGGACTGGCGGGGCTCCGTCATGGCCACATCATCGCTGGCTCAGCCGCCCTGTGCCGAGTGGA
>JBAXCY010000039.1:0-18361 GCA_037141235.1 Acidimicrobiales bacterium
CTTGGCCGACTCGACCTCGAGCAGCATGTCGGCACACTTGTGCTTGATGGCCTGGAAGCTGCCGATGGGCCGGCCGAACTGGATCCGGGTCTTGGCGTAATCGACCGAGCTATCCAGGCAGCGCTGAGCGCCGCCGACCTGCTCGGCGGCCAGTGCTACGGCGGCCAGGTCGAGCGTCTTGGACAGTCCTGCCTCAGCCCCACCGTCGGTCCCGATCAACCACGCCGGGGTGTTGGCGAACTCGAGCCGAGCTTGCTTGCGGGTCTGGTCCATGGTGGCCAGCGAGGTCCGGGTCAGGCCGGCAGCATCGCCTTGGACGGCAAACAGCGACAGCCCGGCAGCGGTGCGTCCGACCACCAAGATCAGGTTGGCGATATGGCCGTCGATCACGAACGACTTGTGCCCGTTGAGCGCCCATCCATCGGCGGTCGCAGTGGCGCCCAGGGTGATGCCTTCGGCATCCCAACGACCGCTGTCTTCAGTGAAGGCCAAGGTGGCGATGGTCTCACCGGCGGCGATGCCCGGCAGCAGGGTCTCTTGGGCTTTCTGGTCACCCGAAGTCAGCAGTGCATTGGCGGCGAGCGCCACCGTGGAGAAGAACGGTGCGCACAGCAGCGACGCGCCCATCTCCTCGAGGACCACGATCAACTCGACATAGGTGAACCCGGCGCCACCGAACTCCTCGGGGATGATCAGGGACTGCAAGCCGAGCTGCTCGGCCATCTGGGTCCAGACCTCAGGGTCGTACCCCTCGTCTGTCTCCATGAGTCTCCGGACCTCGGTCTCGGGGGACTTGTCGTCCAGGAACCGACGGACCGACTTGCGCAGTTCGTCCTGCTCCTCGCTGAAGGCGAAGTTCATCTGGTTCTCCATCTGGTGGAGTCCCCTGCCGGGGACGTCATCTGGTACTACCCATCAAGGGCATCGTGCCCTGTTTGTCTACCAGAAGCGTGCATGTGTTGACCAACACGAGGTGGCCCCCGCTACGATCCCGGGCAGACCAGGCATTCCCCTTCAGGAGGCACCCACCATGGCCGACACCGTCATCGACTACCAGGACACGGCCGTCGAGGTCCATCGGGTGGTGGTGGGACCAGTGGAGAACAACGTCTACATCGTCCGCTGTCGTGAGACGGGCGACTCGGTGCTGATCGACGCGGCCAACGAGCACGACCTGCTGCTTGAGCTGTGCCGGGACCTGCATGTGGGCCAAGTCCTGGAGACCCACGGGCACTGGGATCACATCCAGGCCGTCGAGGCCGTACGTGATGCGGGCATCAGTGTGGCCGTAACCCAGGCCGATGCCGCCATGCTCCCCTCCTACGACCAGATCTTGGAGGACGAGTCGGTGGTGCAGGTAGGACGCCTCCGGATCGCCACCATCGCCACCCCGGGCCATACGCCTGGGTCGATGTGCTTTGCCGTGGCGGGCACTCCCCTGTTGTTTTCGGGGGACACGCTGTTCCCCGGCGGACCCGGCAACACGTCGTTCGAGGACGCCGACTTCGCCACCATCATCGGCTCCATCGAATCCCGGCTCTTCCAGCCGTTCGCCCCCGCCACGCTGGTGCTGCCCGGCCACGGGGTGAGTACGACAATCGGGGCCGAGTCCCCTCATCTCGACGAGTGGGTGGCGCGAGGCTGGTAGCAGGGCAGGTCGACTCAGGCAGGTCGACTCAGGCAGGTCGACTCAGACGGCAGTGGACGGTCGCCGAGGCTCGCGGATCACTTCGATCTCGGGGGGCAGCCCAGTGATCGACACTCCCCCCTCGACCCCGCTCCCCACCTCGATGGTGACCCGGGACCCGGCCAGCGGGATCCCCTCTACCTTCAGGTAGCCGATCCCCTCAGGCAGATTCGGGCTAAGCCAGATCTTGCCGTAGGGGATCCACGGGTCGAGCCGGAGCAGGGTGCGCAGGCACAGCAGCGGCGACGCCGCCGACCATGCTTGGGGTGAGCATGACGTCGGGTAGCCCACCGGTACGTTCAGTTCGCCCCGGTCGAGGCCGCTGAACAGCTCGGGTAGGCGCCCACCTTGGGACGAGGCGGCATCGAGTAGGCCGAAGATCAGTGTTTGTGCCGCCCCGTCGAATCCGTAGCGAGCCAGACCAGCCGCCACGATGGCCGTGTCGTGCGGCCATACCGAGCCGCAGTGGTAGCTGATCGGGTTGTAGCCGCCGTTGTCGCTCGACAGGGTGCGCAGCCCCCAACCGGTGAACATGGCCGGCGACACCAGGGCCTGGGCCACCTGCTTGGCCTTGTCCTCGTCCACGATGCCCGTCCACAGGCAGTGGCCGATGTTGGAGGTGAGCGAGTCGATCGGCTTCTTGTCTGCGTCCAAGCCCACCGCGAACCAGCCCTTGTCCTCTAGCCAGAAGTCGCGGTTGAAGTTGGCCTTCAGGTGGGTGGCCTTGGCCCGGTAGCGCTCGTACGTGGCGGCGTCGCCCGCCTCGAAGGCGAAGTGGGCGCTGGCCAGGTAGGCACCGTAGGTATAGGCCTGCACCTCGGCCAGAGCGATGGGGGCCTCGGCCACCCTCCCATCGGCGTAGCGGATGCCGTCCCAGCTGTCCTTCCACCCCTGGTTGGCCAGTCCCCGGTCGGTGGCCCGCCGGTACTCCACGTACCCGTCGCCATCGGAATCGCCGAAGTGCTCGATCCACTCCATGGCCCGGGCCGCGTTGGGCAGGAGCTCATCGACCAACTCACGGGCCACCCCCCACCGGCGCATCTCCCCGAGCAGCATCACAAACAATGGCGTGGCATCGGCCGTGCCGTAGTAGATACTGCCTCCCCCGAGCGACAGGGACGCGGCATCACCGAAGCGCATCTCATGGAGGATGCGGCCGGGCTCCTCGTCGTGGCGGGGATCGACCTCGGTTCCTTGGAACCGAGCCAGGGTCTGCAGCACACCGCGGGCCAGGTCGGGGTCGACCAGGAGCGCCATCCACGCCGTCAGCAGCGAGTCCCGGCCGAACACGGTCATGAACCACGGAGCGCCGGCGGCCACGACCACCCGCTCGGGATAGTCAGGGTCGAAGATGCGCAACGCCCCGAGGTCTTCGGCGCTGCGGGCCACTACTTCCTTCAACACCGGGTGGTCGGTCTCTACTTGAGGGACCTGGCGGCGCCACTCGGCCATCCGCTCGGTCGGTGTGGCCCGCTCCACGGGTTCCCCGCAGCGGTACTTCGGGGCGAACACCGCCCCGTCGATGATCGGGCCGATTTCGATGCAGGTGGTCCACTCGCCTCGCGCCTGCACCACCACGTCGAAGGTGATGAGTCCCGGTGCCACGACGGCGGCCCCTGATGCCTGCATCTGCACCCCCCGGGCCACCGCCCCACGCGTGTAGGTGTACGTCACCGACGGCGTGGGCTCGTCCTCGGTACCACCAGGTCGAACCCGGCCTCGGACCACCTCGGTGGTTACCGCCCCGGCGTTGACCCCGGCAGCCACCCGGCCTTCCTTGACGGCGAAGAGGTCGGCGAAGTCGGCGTCGACGAGGATCTCGACCGTGCAGGCGGTGGCCTCGTCAGAAAAGTTCCGCAGTGTCAGCTCTTCGCGCATCCCCTGGCCCACGTGACGGCTCCGGAATACCATCAGCGTCGAGTCGGCCCGCCCCGGGGCTGGCAGGTTGCGGGCCACGAATGTGGCCGAAAACGGGTCATCGGTGACAGCAGCCAAATGCTCGGCCCGGGCCCCGTTGATCAGGACCTCGAATCGGGACACGATCCGGGTGTCCCGGAAGAACAGCCCTTGAGCCGCACCGGGGGTGATGTCACCGGTGCTGCCGCTGATGGCGAAGGTGGACTCGTCGACCAGGGTCACCGAGCCAGCACCCGATCCGAGTTGGGTCACTGGGCCAGCGAAGTTCCAGGGGTCGGACATGCAGTTCACCGTATCGGCTGACCTCTACCGGGCGATACCCCCTACATGCGGCATGCGCTACCAGATGGCGGCTGGGTATCTCTCCTGATTCCTCCTACAGCCGTAGGAGAAATCAGATGGACGGGCTACAATCGATCCTGTGAGTTCCGAATCCGATGCCGTTGTCACCCCATCTTCCCCCCTCCTCCAGATCGTGGGGCTGCACGCCTCGGTCGAAGGACAGCCCATCCTCAAGGGGATCGATCTCACCGTCGAGGCGGGCAAGGTCCACGCCATCATGGGGCCCAACGGCTCCGGCAAGTCCACCCTGGCCAACGTGCTCCTCGGCAACCCGGCCTACGAGGTGACCGCCGGCTCCATCTTGTTCCACGGTGAGGACATCACATCGTGGCCGACCGACGTGCGAGGCAAGGCCGGCATCTTCTTGGCCTTCCAGGATCCCGAATCCATCGGTGGGGTCCCAGTGATCCAGTTCCTGCGTCAAGCCCTGTCGGCCCGCAGGGGTACCGACATGTCGGTCCTCGAGGTCCGCATGATGATGATCGAGTGGATGGACAAGCTCGGCATGGACCCGGCCTTCGGCGAGCGCCACCTGAACGACGGGTTCTCCGGTGGGGAGAAGAAGCGCAATGAGATCCTGCAGATGGCGCTGCTCGAGCCGGAGCTCGCCATCCTCGACGAAACCGACTCCGGGCTCGACGTCGACGCCCTGCGCACCGTGGCCAAGGGCGTGCACACCGTGCGCCAGGAACGGCCGGATCTCGGCGTTCTGGTCATCAGCCACTACCAGCGCATGCTCGAAGAGCTCGATGCGGACCGGGTCCACCTGCTCGTGGACGGTGTGATCGCCGCCGAGGGCGGCCCCGAACTCGGTGCGAAACTCGAGTCGGAAGGGTACGACGCATGGAGGAGCTGAACACGCCAGCAGCCGGTGTGCCGGTGCTCGATGCCGCCACCCTGGCCAAGGACTTTCCGCTGCTGTCTCGGGAGATCCACGGTCGGCCCATCACCTACCTCGACTCGGCTGCCTCGTCGCAGCGCCCCACCGCCGTGCTCGATGCCATGCGCGAGTACGACGAGACCACCCACGCAAACGTGCACCGCGGCGTGTACACGATCGCCGAAGAAGCCACCCGCCGCTTCGAGGCCGCCCGGACGAACGTGGGCAGGTTCATCGGGGCTCCGGACCCCGGGCGCGAGGTGGTGTTCACCAAGAACGCCACGGAAGCACTCAACCTGGTGGCCCACACGTGGGGCCGGACCAACCTGGGTCAAGGCGATGTGGTCGTCCTGACAGAGATGGAGCACCACGCCAACATCGTGCCGTGGCACATGCTGGCTGCCGAGGTAGGTATCGTGCTGCGCTGGATCCCGATCGACGACACCGGCCGCCTGGTCCTCGACGACCTCGACGCCATCTTGGACGGCGCCAAGCTGCTGGGTCTGACCTGCATGTCCAACGTCCTTGGCACGCTCAACCCGGTGGCCGACCTGGCCGAGGCCGCGCATCGGGCCGGCGCCGTCGTCCTGGCTGATGCCTGTCAGTCGGTTCCCCACCTGCCCACCGATGTCACCGAACTCGGTGTCGACTTCCTGGCCTTCAGCGCCCACAAAATGCTGGGCCCGACCGGCATCGGGGTTTTGTGGGGACGCGAAGAGCTGTTGGCCGAGATGCCACCGTTCCTGGGTGGGGGCGAAATGATCCTCGACGTCCGCAAGGACGGCTTCACCCCGAACGACATCCCCTGGCGCTTCGAGGCAGGAACCCCGCCGATCACCGAGGCCATCGGACTCGGGGCCGCCGTCGACTACCTCGAGGCTGTCGGCATGGATGCGGTACGAGCCCATGAGATCGCCCTTACCGCCTACGCCCTTGATGCCCTCGATGCTCGGTTCGGTGACGGCATTCGCGTCTTCGGACCCGCCGAGGCCGAGGCCAGGGGCGGTGTGCTCTCGTTCGCCCTCGGCGACGTCCATCCCCACGACATCTCCCAGATCCTGGATGAGTACGGGGTGTGCGTACGTGCTGGCCACCACTGCGCGAAGCCCCTTATGCGTCGTCTCGGGGTCAATGCCACCGCTCGGGCGTCGTTCGCCCTGTACAACGACGAGCATGACGTGGACACACTGGTGGAGGCGCTCGATGCCGCCCGGAAGTTCTTCGCATGACCTCCCGGTACGCTTTCCCCCGGGTGTCACCGCACCCTCCCCAAGTGCGGGTGCCGTCGCACCCCCCAGACGAAGGGACGTCGGACTGATGCCCGGCCTCGAAGATCTCTATCGGGAGATCATCCTCGACCACTACCGCTCACCCAGGAACCGTGGGGAACTCGAATCGCCCCCTGCCGTGCGGGTCGAAGGGTTCAATCCGCTGTGCGGGGACGAGATCGTGGTCACCCTCGACGAGGTGGACGGAGTTGTCGCCGATATCAAGATCGCCGGGACCGGATGCTCGATCAGCCAGTCCTCGGCTTCCCTCATGTCGGCTGCCGTCAAGGGCAAGTCGGTCGAAGAAGCACGAGGACTCATCGCTACCTTCAAGGGGATGATGTCCATCCACGAGGCCACGCTTCCATCCGGAACCGGGAGCGCAGACAGTAGGGAGTCCGAGGCTTCGGAGCCTCAGGCCATCGACATCGACGCCCTCGGCGAACTCGCCGCCCTGCAGGGAGTCGTCAAGTTTCCGGTACGGATCAAGTGCGCCACCTTGAGTTGGAACACCTTGGCCCAGTGCCTCGACGAGAGCGCCGCCGTCTGACCGCCTGCTAGGGCGCGGCCAGCACCCGGAACGCGCCTCGCATGAACGGATGCACGCGGCACCAGAACGCGTACGTGCCCGGGGCCAAGTTGGTAGGCGTGTTCCACGTCAGCCGTCCGGCGGTCGGTACACCGAAGTTGCCCAACTGCCCCGAGTCGAACTCGATCAGTCCGTTGGCGGTCGGATAGGCGATGCCGGTGGTGAGGTTGCAGGGCAGAGCGCACGCCGTGATGCTGTGCCAGATTCCATAGCCAGATGATGGTGCGTCGTTATTGGTGAAACGGATCGAGTGGCCCTGCAGCACCGTGGGGACCTGGGTGGCGAGGTCGAGGTCGCCCGGGGTGTACTCGTAGTTGGTGATGGCGATGTCGGTCACTGGGGACCCGTCGGCCAAGGTGGTGGGGTTGGGAAGATCAGGATCAGCCTTCCCTCCATGGTTGTTGTTCTCCGGGAGGTGGCCGTGCGTATAGCGGACCGCCATGTCGGCCGGCGTCACTGCGAACGGGTCGAGGCCCGTGGTCGTGTTCGGCACGAACCACAGGACCATGATGCCCATGGCCTCGTACCACGAACGCGCGCTCGAGTCATACGTCACCGTCGTGCGAATAGTGTCCCCGGCTGTGACATGCACCTTCCAGTTCGCCTTGGTGATGCCCATGGTGACGTCCCACGACACCGGACCGGCCTTCTCGAAGTACTTGGCGTTCGACCGGAACACGTGCGCGCTCTGGCCGCCACGATCGACATAGAGATCGTTCCACAGGCCCCCGGGGTGGAGATGGCCGGCGGCGGCCACCAACGTGCCCCCGGTCGGCATCGTGTACTGGTTCTTGGCCGAACCGCTGCCATACGGGTTGGCCGCCTGGTCCGGGTAGGTGTACTGACCGTTCGTCCCACCGCCCCGGTGCACGTCGAACACCGGGTAACTGCCGCCGTTCTGCACGTCCATCCAGATCGGAATCGCTTCGGTCATCGGCTTGGTAACACTGGAGTCCGGGATGAACGAGAGGTCGTACGAGATCCGCACGTCGAACGGCGTGGCGACCAGATCGTGGATCATGAAGTTGAGGAGCCAGTTGTCGCTGGCCTTGTACCGGTAGCCGAAGCCGCCCGGAAGCTTCAGCGCCGTCTTCTCCTCACCAGCGGCGAAGAACCGCTGGGGGTACCCTGCGGTCGAGTCGGTCCGCGACAGATTGATCCACACGGCGTGATGTAGATGGATGATGTCGACCGCCGGTGTGGAGTTGTCCGGCAGGAGCAGGTTCGGCTTGATGCCGACGATCCAACCGTCGACCGTCGGCTTCGGCACCTGGCCTGCGCTGAACTGGATGATGTTCTGACCCGTGTTGATGTGGATCGGGCCGTATTCGAAGTGCAACGTCTGCGGGGTGTTTGCCGCTTGTGCCTGAGGTGCGACAGCTACGGCTGCGCCCAGGACAGCGAGTACGGCGACGGTCAACACCACCAGGAATCTCATCACGCGTCGCATCATGCACTCATCATGACCCTGACGGGCCCCTCGCGCAACAGGTAGGGCATGAGTTGCACCTGGACTGCGCTCGGGCGTCGAAGAATCGACTCTCAACACGGCGTCGGGTCGAAGTCGGTCTGGACGGTGGTGGTCGTGACCGATGGAGCGCTCGTCGCCGGAGTGGATCCCCCGGTCGAGTACGACACCGGGGGCTGCATCGAGGTCGATGTCGTCGTGGTCACCACGCCGGATGCGCCCGGAGGCGGTGTAAGGGCCACCGGGGCCGGGGCCCCGAGGAACTGGCTGATCACCTGGTCGGCCTGGGGCTGCTGGACGTAGAGCACCGATCCCAGGTAGCCGAACGTCGAGGAGCCCGACGAGTAGGTGGGGAGCGTGGAGGTGGCCAGAGTGCCTGAGGCGAACGACTTGAACTGCTGGGCCAGAGACACCAGATCACGGATGTTGAACGTGGAGTCGATGGTGACCCCTTGGACCACCGAGCCGATGAAGGCGTTGAGGGTGAGCGGGTTGTACTGCTTCTCGGCCTGGTCGATCAGTGCCTTGAGGAAAGCATTCTGCCGCTGGATCCGTCCGAAGTCGCTGGTCCCGTCGTACTGCCAGTACCCGTTGGAGTAGTACTGGTAGTGGCGGCTCCTGGCCACGGCTAGCGAATACCCGCCGTTGAGGTGCTGACATCCGGTGGCCCTGATGTCGAGTCCGGTGTACTCGTCCCTGGCCCGATAAGGAAAGTTCAGATCGACGCCACCGATGGCGTCGACCGCCCCGCGGAACCCGACGAAGTTCAGCTGCACCACATGGGAAATGGGAATCCCGAAGTTGGCCTCGATGCTCTGAACCAACTGGTCAGGCCCCGTGTTGTAGGTGGCGTTGATGCGGTTGTACTTGCCGATCTGGCTCGTGTCGCCCGCCACGGTGAGCACGGTGTCCCTCGGGATGGAGAGCACGCTGACCTGACCGGTGGCCGGAACGACATGGACGATCTTGACCACGTCGCTGCGCTGGCCACCAGCTGTCGATGTGCTGCCATACGCATTCTGTTCCGACCCCGTGATCCCCGCCCGGGTATCCGATCCGACCAAGAGCACGTTGAACGGAGTGCCGGCCGGGGTCACCTTGAGGTGCCGCACCGTCACCTTGGTGACCTGGTCGAAGCGGTACTGCACGTAGACATACCCGGAGGCGACACCCACTAGGGCAAGGGAGACAACCACCACTCCGGACAACAGCACCCAGTCCAGCCACGTCCGCTTCGCCTTGGCCGGCTTGGCACCCTTGGCCGGCTTGGCACCCTTGGCACCCTTCAATGGCTTGACGCCTGTAGTCGCCTCGGCCGCCTCCCGCCGCTCCTTACGGGTCAGGCGAGTCCCTTGGTCGGCTGCAGCCGCCCCAGCCGTCGCCCCAGCAGCTGCAGCCGCCCCTGCTACCGCAGGAACCATTGCCGTGTAGCGCTCATCAGATATTGCGGCCAGCGAGTCGCCAGGAGATGCGGTGGTGGCGGCCGCGTCAGATCCTGAGGATCCTGCTTCTGCGGGTTCCGGAGCCTTCGCTTGGTCCCCGTCGGAGGACGCCCCTGGGCTCTTGTCGGGCCTGCGTTTGGGACTGTGTGCGCCTCCCCGGCGACGGTCTCGGCGGGCCATGACCAGACGCTAGCAACCCGGACTCCGACGGACCGCGCACCAAGCCAAAAGCACCGAATCGAATCAGGAGTAGGCGGCGTATCCCGACCGGTCGACGATCCCGGCCAACTCGGCGCCACCAGTAGCCACGACACGCCCACCAGCAAGGACATGGACCACATCGGGGCGGAGCACATCGAGCAGACGGTGGAAATGGGTGATGGCCAGGACCCCGAGACCCCACTCCTCTGTGGCCTCTTCGACCCGGCGGCCCACATCGGCCAGGGCATCGACGTCCAGGCCGGAGTCGATCTCGTCCAGAACGGCAAACCGCGGGCGGAGCACGCTCAGCTGCAGCGTTTCGTTCCTCTTCCGCTCGCCTCCCGACAGATCCACGTTGAGGGATCGGTCGAGGAATCGTTCGTCGAATCCGATCCGGGCTGCTTCGGTGTGGAGCCGCGCGTCCATGTTCGGCACGTTCTCCTCGGTCGCAACGAAGCGGCGGGCGGCAGTCATCGACTCGACCAACGACACGCCGGGAACCTCGATCGGGTGCTGCATGGCCAAGAAGAGACCCGCTCGAGCCCGCTGCCAGGTCGGCAGAGCGAGGAGATCGATCCCATCGAGGGTGACTGATCCGCCCAGCACGTCATAGCCGGGACGACCCATCAGTACGTGAGCCAGCGTGCTCTTGCCGGATCCGTTCGGGCCCATGACGGCGTGGACCTCGCCGCTGCGCACGGTCAGTGAGAGCCCCTGCAGGATCTCGCGGCCGGGGATGCCCGCCCTCAGGTCTTCGATTACCAACTCGCCCGTGCTCATGGGACCACCACCGAAACAGCACCGTCGGCCACCACGACGTCGTAGACGGGGACCGACTTGGTGGCCGGGAACGAACACGGAGCCCCGGTCAACAGGTCGAACATCGACCCGTGCTTGGCACACTCGATCTGACACTCTTCGGGCCATACCTCGCCATCAGCCAGCGAGAAGTCCTCGTGGCTACACCGGTCGCCTATGGCGTGGAAGTCGTCGCCGATCCGCACTAGCGCCACCCGCAGTCCGGCAACATCGAACCGCCTGGCCTGGCCGGGCTCGAGGTCCGACACGGCGCACAGTCTGGCTGTCACGGCCCCGCTCTGATCGGCCGGCCCATCGAATATGGTCGCTTCAGGCACGCGATACCCCCGACCGCTCGGCCAAGGCGTTGCCGATGAGCGTGCGCACACCGGCCAACGGGACCTGATCGGCGATGCTGTCGAAGAACCCCGCCACGATGAGTTGCTCGGCCCGCTCGGGCTCGATGCCCCGGGACTCGAGGTAGTAGCGCTGGTCCTCGTCGACGGGGCCGACCGTGGATCCATGGCTGCACTTCACGTCGTTCTCCTCGATGTCGAGGTTGGGCACCGAATCGGCGTGGGCCCCCTCGTCGAGCACCAGATTGTGGTTGGTCTGCATGGCATCGGACTTGACTGCGCCACGCCGCACCTTGATGAGCCCGCTGTAGACGGAGTGGGAGGTATCAGCCACCGCCCCCATGAACAGCAGGTCGCTGGTGGTACGGGGAGCTTGATGGTCCTGAAGGGTGCGGAAGTCGAGCATCTGGTCGTGGCGGCCGATGAAGGCGGCGCGCAACCGACTGGCGCCCGACTCCCCCGCCAGTGCCGAGTCCGTGCGGAGCCGGGCATAGCTGCCACCGAGGGCCACCGCATAGCTCGACAAGGTGGCATGGGCACCGATGGTGCTGGCCTGATGGGCGATCTGCCAGCTGGCACCGTTGAGCGACTGGATCGACACATAGGCCAGCGAGGCGTGGTCTTCGACCAGCAGTTCGGTGACGGGCACCACGAGACGCTCCGTCGGGGCGGCGCCAGAGGTCCATGCGTCCTGCCCGTCGGCCAGCAAACCGCCCTCGGCGTCCACCACGAGCTCGATCACACCGGCAGTCGCCCCGTCCCCGACCCGCACGAGTGTCCTCGGGAACACCGCTGATCCGGATGCCCCCGAAACCACATGGACGATGACTACGGGGTCGGCCAATGATGCTCCGGCACGCACATCGACCACGACCGGATCGATGACGAATGCATCGTTCAGAAGCGGAAAGTCATGGGCATCGCCGAGGACGGACCCGAGGAGTTCGGCCCCGTCCGGATGATCGGTGATCCGCCCCAACATGAACACGTCATCTCCAACGGTCGCCGCCAGCGTGGAAAGAACGCCATCGAGGGTCACGATGAGACCGCTGCGGGGGCCCAGGCTGTCGACCAGGGCGTGGATCCGATCCGACGGAGTCAGACCAGGATCGTTGGCCGCTCGGGTCAGATCGGCCGGACGGAACGCGTCGAGGTCGAGACTGTTGATCCGGCTGTAGCGCCAGACCTCGTCTTTCTCCGTCGGGAGCGGCGATGACGCGAACGTCTCGGCCGCAGCGACGCGACGCGTAGCCAGCCAGGGGGCGCCAGCCAGGCCGGCGGCGTACTCAGGGGTGAAGGTGGACAGAATGGGGCCTCTCGCGGATCGAGGCCCGCACACGAGCCTCGACGGTCATACTACCGGGATGGCGGGCATGGTCGCCCCGCCAGGGATTCCCCACACCGCGCCTGCACGGCGCTCACGCATACCGCTCACGGCATACGCTTGCCCCATGAGCGCCCAGACCATCGAATCCTTCACCTCCGATGTCCTCACCATCGAGGTCGCCGACCACGTAGCCACTCTCTGGCTCGACCGTCCCGAGAAGCGCAACGCCATGGGCCTCGCCTTCTGGGATGACCTGCCCATAGCCATGGAGTGCATCAGTAATGACCCATCGGTCCGGGCCGTGATCATCGCCGCCCGCGGGCCCCACTTTTCGGTGGGACTCGACCTGGTGGCTATGGCCGGGATCAGCAGCGTCCCCGAGTCAGCCGATGGAAACCGACCGTCCGCGGCCACCCGAGCACGGTTTTCTCATAAGCAGATCGTGCGGATGCAGGCCTCGATCACCGCAGTGGCGGACTGCCCGGTGCCGGTGATCGCGGCCATCCAGGGGTACTGCATCGGCGGGGGCGTCGACCTCGTCTCGGCTTGCGATATCCGCTTAGCCAGTGCTGATGCCGTGTTCTCTGTCCGCGAGGCCAAGGTCGCCATCGTTGCTGACGTAGGCAGTCTGCAGCGGCTCCCGGCCATCATCGGCAACGGACAGCTGGCCGAGTTGGCCTACACCGGCAAGGACATCGATGCTGCTCGGGCCGAGGCCATCGGACTGGTCAATGCCGTGAGCGCCGATGCCGACTCCGTGGTCGCCGATGCCCGGACCATGGCTGGCGAAATTGCGGCCAACTCGCCGCTGGCCGTCCAGGGGACCAAGGCGGTGCTGGTGGCATGCGCGAATCGGTCGGTAGCCGAGGGCCTGGACTACGTAGCCACCTGGAACGCAGCCTTCCTTGCCTCCGACGACCTCACCGAGGCGATGACGGCGTTCATGGAGAAGCGGCCCGCCACCTTCACTGGGAACTAGCTGGCTGGCGAGGACTTGCCAGCCCGACCCGGATGTCCGACGACGATGCCCCGTCCGACGAGGCCGTACAGCTTCCCCGTGTGACGTCGGGGGCCGCTAGGGCCGCACCAGCTCGATGTGTCGGCCAAGTACCTCGGCCAGGACCCGGAGGTCGGCCTCGTCCGTGGTGACGATCACGTCACCATCATCGGCAAGGAGCACGATCGACGCATCCACCACATCGCTCGAGCCGGCACGGGCGAGCAATCTGCCTGCCGCCCGGCCCACGGGCTCATCGACCGCACGGACCTCCATGCCGGCCACCGCCGAGGCCAGCCTGGCCTGCACTGCCCGCCCCCGCCACACCTGTCCCAGGACGACAGCATTGGTGATCGGAACCTCGCCCCGGGCCAGCACTCCCTTGAGCCGAACCCAGCTCGCCCGCTCACCTCGCTCGATAGCGATCAGTCCGCCTGCGTCGTAGACAAGTGTCACCCCGAAGCCATCTCCTTCCCCCCTGCACGCCGCCGGGGGCCACGGACGACGTCGGCATTGCTTCGATCTAGGCGATCCTGCGCTGCGATCTCTTCTTCGGTGACAACTCCGAACTCTGCTTCGAATGCGGCTACGGCCTCGGCCAGGGCAGTGAGGCGGTGCTCCTTGGCCACCCGGTCGGCAAGCGCCGTGTTCACCCAGGCGCTCATCGACTCGGCGGAACCGTCCGCCACCGCCGAGTTGCCGACGTCGACGAGGTCCGGGTCGACCGTGACCGTCAGGCGCACCTTCGGACTGCTCATCGCCTAGTACCACTGATGCTCATATGATCATCTTACTCTACCGACAGGAGAAGCAGTAGCGACGTTGTCCAGATGAACGGTCACCAGTTTGCGGCCTGCTCCCCATTGACCGGCCGCTGACACGACCGGTCCGGACGATCAGCCCCTTCGCCACCAGCGCTTGCGCTTGGTAGCCACCGGCGGCTCGTTATCGCGCGCTATCGCCTCGGCCAGCAGCTCTGGTGCCACCATGTTGACGATGTCTTCGGCCTGATCGAGCAGCGCTGCTACTTCGTCGCCAGGCACATCGGGCATCGGCTCCAAGGCCGGATCTACCAGCGACCCGTGGTTCCAGCCGACATCGGCCAGCCGAGGCGCGTAGGAAGGGCAGCCATCGGGGCATTTCCACGGGGCCTCCGGAGCCAGATCGAGAATACAGAAACGGGCTACTTCGCCCGAGTCGTAAGTCCGGCTCTGGAAGTTCTTGCACTCTTCACGCATCGGCATCAGGGGACTCCCTTGTCGTCCCTCGGATCTTACCGACCGGCGCGCACGATGCCGTCGGCACCGTAAAGCGGCCTCAGCCGATGGAGCCTTCCATCTGCAGTTCGATCAGCCGGCTCCACTCGACGGCGTACTCCATCGGCAACGTCCGGGTGATGGGCTCGATGAACCCGTTGACGATCATGCCCATGGCCTGCGTCTCGGACAGCCCTCGGCTCATCAGGTAGAAGAGCTGGTCGTCGCCGACCTTGGAGACGGTGGCCTCGTGGCCGATCCGGGCGTCGCGCTCGGCTACCTCCATGTAGGGCTTGGTTTCCGAGATGGAGATGTCGTCGAGGAGGAGGGCGTCGCACCGCACGAAGCTCTTGGCGTTCTTGGCTCCCTCGTCGACGCGGACCAGGCCGCGGTAGGTGGTGATGCCGGCGTCCTTGGAAATCGACTTCGACACGATGGTCGAGGTGGTCTCAGGGGCGACGTGGACCATCTTGGCCCCGGCATCCTGGTGCTGGCCCGCTCCGGCATAAGCGACCGATAGGACTTCGCCCGATGCCTTCGGGCCCATCAGATAGACGCTCGGGTACTTCATGGTGAGCCGGGAGCCGATGTTGCCGTCGATCCACTCGACGTGGGCCTCGGCTTCGGCCCGTGCGCGCTTGGTCACCAGGTTGTAGACGTTGTTCGACCAGTTCTGGATGGTCGTGTACGTGATCCGGGACCCCTCGAGAGCGACGAGCTCGACTACGGCCGAATGCAGGGAGTCAGTGGTGTACACCGGGGCTGAGCAGCCCTCGATGTAGTGCACCTGGGCGCCGACGTCGGCGATGATCAGGGTGCGTTCGAACTGGCCCATATTTTCTGCATTGATCCGGAAGTAGGCCTGCAGGGGCTGATCGACGATCACGTTCGGGGGCACGTAGATGAACGAGCCGCCTGACCACACCGCCGAGTTGAGGGCGGCGAACTTGTTGTCGTTGGGCGGGATGATCGTCCCGAAGTACTTACGGACCAGGTCTGGGTGCTCGCGAATAGCGGTGTCCATGTCGCAGAAGATGACACCGAGCTCTTCCAAGTCCTCACGGTTGCGGTGGAACACGACCTCGGACTCGTACTGGGCGGTCACCCCGGCGAGGTACTTGCGCTCTGCCTCGGGGATGCCGAGCTTTTCATAGGTGTTCTTGATGGCGTCCGGCAGGTCTTCCCACTTGTCGACCTGCCCTCCGGTGGGCTTGATGTAGTAGTAGATGTCGTCGAAGTCGAGGTCCGGCATGTTGACGGCGAACCACTCGGCCATGGGGCGCTTCTCAAAGCGCTGCAGGGCCCGGAGGCGGAAGTCGCGCATCCATTCGGGCTCTTTCTTCATGGCCGACATCTCGCGGACGATCGCTTCGGACAGCCCCTTCTTGGGCTTGAAGACGTAGTCCTCTTCGTCGGACCATCCCAGCTTGTACTTTCCGAGGTCGAGGTCGGTAGTCGTCATGCAGGCTCCTGTTGGGCGGTTGGCGCCCCATCGGTGGGCGGGGCGGCTATTTCCCCTATCTAGATAGTAACAACTCCGACACCTGGAGCGCACGGAGGGAAGTCCAACCGTGTGACCAGGGACTCCATCGTTGATTACTGGGAGTCTTGCCCAGATGACAGCCGTCCTCAGGACGTGTTGTCCGCTCCCGGGGCCCGATCATCGTGCCATTGTGTGCAGATGGTCGAGAACTCCCGTCCCCAGCCCACCACCGGACCAGCCGCGCCACCGATGGCCGAACGCCGGCCAGTCACCCTCGAGGCCCATGGCGATGTGCGGACCGACGACTGGTTCTGGCTCCGCGACAAGGAAGATCCAGCCGTCATCGCTCACCTCGAGGCCGAAAATGCCTACACCGATTCGGCTATGGCCAGTACCGTCGGGCTACAAGAGGCGCTCTTCGCCGAGATGGTCGCCCGAATCCAGGAAACCGACCTGTCGGTCCCGGTGCGCAAAGGCCCCTGGCTCTACTTCAGCCGCTCCGTCGAAGGCAGCAGTTACGGCATCCACTGCCGCCAGCCGGTGCCTGGACACGACAGCGACGACCCGACCGAAGTGATCCTCCTCGACGAAAACACTCTGGCTGAGGGTCACGACTACTTCGCGTTGGGCAACTTCGCCGTCAGCCCCGACCATCGATGGCTGGTCTATTCGACGGACACCACCGGTGGCGAGCGCTACACCATGCGCTTCCGGGACCTGTCCACCGGAACCGAGTCCGACGAGTCGATCGATGACACCTCCTATGGGGCGGCCTGGGCCAATGACAACGCAACTGTCTTCTACGTCCGGGTCGACGAGGCCATGCGTCCCTTCCAACTGTGGCGCCATGTGATCGGTACCGACCCCGGCACCGACGTGCTCGTCATCGAGGAGCCCGACGATCACTTCTACCTCGGGGTCGGCCGCACCAAGGACGACCGCTACGTGCTGTGCGGCCTCGACTCCAAGGTGACCTCGGAGGTGCGGGTGCTCGACGCCGACGACCCCACCGGGGACTTCACGGTGATCGAGCCTCGGCGCCAGGGCGTCGAGTACAGCATCGACCACGACCGGGGTGACCCGGCGGCTGGCCGGCCTGCCCGCTTCCTGGTGGTGACCAACGACGGGGCCGAGGATTTCCGCCTGATGGAGGCCCCCGAGGACTCGCCAGGCCGCGACCACTGGACGGAGGTGATTCCGGGCCGGGCCGGGGTCCGCCTCGATGCGGTCGACCCGTTCGCCCAACACCTGGCTGTGTACGAGCGCGAAGGAGGCGAGACCCGGATGCGGGTCATCGAGCACGCCACCGGTCGCTCGACGCCGGTCGACCAGCCCGAATCGCCCTCTACCGTGTGGGGCGAGGCCAACCCCGAGTACGACTCCACCGTCCTGCGCTACGGATATACCTCGCTGGCCACCCCTCGGTCCGTCTACGACCTGGACCTGGTGGACGGTCGACTCGAGCTCTTGAAGCGCCAGCCCGTGCTGGGCGGCTTCGACCCGGCCCGCTATCGGACCGAGCGCCAGTGGGCTACTGCTGGCGACGGAACCGAAGTGCCCATTTCTCTGGTCTACCGACCCGATCTGGTCGCCACTGGAGGCGCCTCCGCCGGCGCCGGCTCATCGGGTGGTTCCCCGTGCCTGCTCTATGGCTACGGCTCCTATGAAATGTCGATGGACCCGACCTTTTCGAGCCTGCGCCTCAGCCTGCTCGACCGAGGCTTCATCTTCGCCATCGCCCACATCCGGGGCGGCGGCGAAATGGGGCGCCACTGGTACGAAGACGGCAAGTTCGGAGCCAAGGCCAACACCTTCACCGACTTCGTGGCCTGTGCCCGCCACCTCGTCGACGGCGGATGGACGTCTCCCGAACAACTGGTGGCCCGTGGCGGTAGCGCTGGCGGGCTGCTCATGGGTGCGGTGGCCAATCTGGCTCCCGACCTGTTCCGGGCCATCGTGGCCGAGGTACCGTTCGTCGACTGCCTGACCACGATCCTCGACGAGACCCTCCCGCTCACCGTGCTCGAGTGGGAGGAGTGGGGGAACCCGGTGGAAGATCCTGAGATCTACGGCGTCATGAAGTCGTACTCCCCCTACGACAACGTGGCTGGCATCGGACCCGACGGCAGCCGGGTCCGCTACCCCGACATCCTGGCTACCGCCGGGCTCTCCGACCCCAGGGTCGGGTTCTGGGAGCCGGCCAAGTGGGTGGCCAAGCTGCGCACCGCCAATCCGGAGAACAAGGTCCTCTTGAAGACCGAGATGGGTGCCGGACACGGCGGGCCGTCCGGGCGATACGACGCTTGGAAGGACGAGGCGTTCGTGTACGCCTTCATCCTCGATGCCCTGG
>JBAXCY010000040.1:0-18317 GCA_037141235.1 Acidimicrobiales bacterium
TCGGTATGTCGGTATGTCGGTATGTCGGTATGTCGGCATGTCGGTATGTCGGTGGACTGTGGAGTGTGGAGTGTGAAATGCAGAGTGCGTCGGGGAACTATTCCGAGCCTGCGAAACATGGGGTGGAGCCCCCGCCCGATCGTCAAGGGACGACCGTGCGGGGGCTCACCGTGTGCATGCGATTCAGCCGGGAGGCGTGGTGGTGTAGTTGATTCCGACGGTGGCGCCCTGACAGAGGTCCTGGCTGCCACTGGAGTTGCTCAAGACCAGCGTGAGTCCCGACGTCTCGTCGTAGTGATCCGACGGGGCGATGTCGTGGTTCACGGCGACGGTCCCATTCCCGGTGGCCGTACCATCGATGGAGAACCACGAGGCCAAGCATCCGCTGACGTCGCTCTCGGTATCACCCGGGATCGACTCCACGTAGCCGTTGCTGGAGTCGGTGGCGACCGAGGCGTAGACGTTGCCCACGTACTGGTGTCCTGAGCCCGGATTGGACACGGTGAAGGCGAGGGTCTGGGTCGATCCCCCTGGGGTCACCGAACCGGAGGGAGTGTCGCCAGCGATGGTGAACGCCGTCGAACCCCCGACCGTTCCCGAACCTGTCCCGGAGCCGTCTGCAGTGAAGTAGGCAAAGGCGACGCCCCCTCCGCTCAGCACCAGGCCGGTGGTGAGTGCCACGGCCATGATCTTCTTGTTGATGGACTGCTTCATTTGATTCCCCTGTCTGTGGTTGGTTGGTTGGTGGTGTTGCTTCAAGAACAGTGCTTTCGGACGCCATGGACGGCACCTTGATAGGTGCGCGGCGAGTTGGGACCTAAGGCCCTGAAGATCGGTGGTAGATCGCACCGAGCGCGCGAATTCCTGGTCGACTCAGCCACGGTGCGTGGCCTTCGCTGGGGCGCCTTGCGAGCCTTTGCTCGCCGACCAACCGGCAAATCGAGCCCTCCGCACCACACTGGGGTCCAGGTTGGCTACCCTCGATGGAAGCGCGATTCCGAAACAGTCGACAAGCGCCAGTGGTAGTCGTCGTTTCGCCGTCCCGACCATCCGACAGTGACCGTCCTACATGAGGAGTGACCCATGAGTTTCGAGCAGAGCCCCCGCGGTGTCGACCTACGCCAGCGGGTGACCGAGTTTTTGGATGCCGAGGTGATCCCGGCCGAAGAGGTCTATGAGTCCCAGATGCGGGCTTCGGGCGATCCTCACTTCCATCCCCAGATCATCGAAGACCTCAAGGTCAAGGCGAAGGAGCGGGGGCTGTGGAACCTGTTCATGCCCCACACCACCCCGTGGACACCCGATCCGGTGTCCAACCTGGACTACGCCTACTTGGCCGAGTTGGCCGGGCGCAGCCACCTGGCCTCGGAGGCCATGAACTGCTCGGCACCAGACACCGGCAACATGGAGGTCCTGGCCCTGTTCGGCACGGACCGCCAAAAGGAGGAGTGGCTGATTCCGCTCCTCGACGGCCAGATCCGATCGGCCTTCGCCATGACCGAGCCCGATGTCGCTTCGTCGGATGCCACCAACATCCAGCTGTCGATCCGCCGAGACGGGGACGAGTACGTCCTCAACGGACGCAAGTGGTGGACTTCCGGGGCGGCATCCGAGCGCTGCAAGATCTTCATCGTGATGGGCAAGACCGACCCCGAGGCCGCCCGTCACCAGCAGCAGTCGATGATCCTGGTGCCGCGGGGCACTCCAGGACTCACGATTGTCCGGAACCTGCCGGTCTTCGGCTACACCGACCGGGAGGGCCACTGCGAGGTCAAGTTCGAGGATGTTCGGGTGCCGGTGGCCAACCTGGTCGGCGAGGAGGGTATGGGCTTCGCTATCGCCCAGGCCCGCCTCGGCCCTGGGCGCATCCACCACTGCATGCGCTGCATCGGAAACGCCGAGCGGGCCCTGGAGCTGATGTGCCGGCGGGTCCTCGGGCGTGAGGCGTTCGGGAAGCGCCTGGCCGACCAGGGAGTGATCCGTGAGTGGATCGCCGACTCCCGGATCGAGATCGAGCAGGCCCGCCTCCTGACGCTCAAGGCTGCCTACCTGATGGACACCGTGGGACACAAGGGAGCGGCCACCGAGATCTCGGCCATCAAGGTGGTGGCGCCCAACATGGCCTTGCGTGTCGTTGACCGGGCCATCCAGGCCCACGGTGGTGCCGGGGTGTCGGACGACTTCCCGTTGGCCCGCATGTACGCCGGTCTGCGCACCCTCCGGTTTGCCGACGGCCCTGACGAGGTCCATCGTCGCCAACTGGCCCGAGCCGAGCTCGGCAAGTACGCATCCTGACGCGGTCCGTCCACAGCCCATGTCTGCCCTTCGGGGCAGGCGTGGGTCCTAGCGGAGCGAATCAGTCGGTGAGCGCGGCGAACGTCGGTCCCCAGTAGGTGGAAGGCCAGAACTGCGCGGCCTCACCCAGCCTGCCGGTGTCGCCGAAGGCGTCCATGGACAAGAACGTGCACGTGGCCATCATCTCGGGGCCGACTTCGGTGAAGACGGCTCCTTGGGAGTGGGCGATCACGGCGGAGACCGATGCATAGGCCTCTACCAACCGGGCATCCCCGGTCTCCTCGTTGAGGAACCAGTCGTAGTGGATGGTTCCTGGCTCGTCACGGCTGATGGCCACGGCCTTGGCCACGGCGTCCTTGAACCCGGGGATGTCGTGGACCTGCATCTGGAGGAAGAATCGTATGGCGGGGGATGGCTGCATGGGTCTCCTGGTGGGTATCGGGATCTGTGGGTTGGGCTGGCGGGCTGGCGGGCTGCTTTGTTGGCTGGTCAGTCGTTGATCGAGGCACCCAGTCGGTTGATCAGGGGCCGCATCATCATCGTGTAGGTGTCGGCGATGGCCGGCTCGCGGTTGTCGGCCTGGGCGGCCAGCCGATCGGGATCCATGGCTACGGCCATGAAGGCCGCCTGCGAGGGAAACACGTTGAAGCGAATCTGGTCCCAGCTCCGACCGTCGCCGACGATGGTGCCCTCGACCTCGAGCCACGCATCGATGCGCACCCCGTGCGGCAGAGCGATTCGCGCGGCAGCGTTCTGATAGATGTCCATGTCCTCGCTGCCCCCGCCCTCATTGAACTTGAGCACGTGCATGATGACCACTGGGCCGTCATCGGGAGTGGAGGGGTGAGGAACCGAGTCGAGCGACGGTGCCTCCGCCGGTAACTCGGGCCAGGTCATGGGCTGACAGCCGATCACGAACGTGGAGGCCATGCCGGCGTCCTTGTGGGCATGGAGTTCCACGTAGTCCGGCAGGTTCTGCATGTCGAGGAAGGATTGGCGGGTCGGATAGCGCACCACGGCGATCCGTTCCCACACCTGGTCGTCGCCGGCCAACTGCTCCTCGACGTCGGCCAGGAAGACCAGTTCGGCGCCGACGGTGCGGAACTGGCGGAACGGCGAGTAGGCATCGTCGGCTTGGCGTCCGGTGAGATCGCTTTCTCGGCCATCGACGTAGACCGCCTTGTCTCGGTAGCGCATGAGGTTGACCATCCAGAAGGGCTGGTCGTCCTCGGGGGCGAAGGAGCCCAGGTGAGCTGCGTACTCCTGGTCGATAGTCCCATAGGTGATGTCGGGCAGATCCTGGTTATGCATGGTGGTCCTCTCGGGGTCGATCGGTCGTCGGGTCGTCGGGTCGCACGGTCGCCCGGTCGCCCGGTCGCACGGTCGTCGGGTCGTCGGGTCGAAGGGGCAGGGTGCTGAGCGCGCACCGCAGCAGGTGCTACCGACAGTTTGGCCCATGGGGCTCATCGGGTGCGACGGGCTGCTTCTCGCCCGTGTGTTCGAGGTCGCAGTAGCGTGCCTGCGTGGAGCCAACCCCATGAGCACGCCGATCGAGTTGACCCCAAAGCGCCCAGTTGTGGGGTTGTCGGCACCCCAGGGCCCGCCCAGCACGATGCGGGTCCCGTTCCACGTCTTGGCCAAGCCGACTGGACCCATCTGTAACCTCGACTGCGAGTACTGCTTCTTCCTGTCCAAGGAATCGCTCTACCCCGGTGACCGGTTCCGCATGGCTGATGCACTGCTCGAGGAGTATCTGCGTCAGTTCATCGGGTCCCAGCCCGATGGTGAGGTCACTGTGGCGTGGCAGGGTGGAGAGCCCACCTTGATGGGGGTCGACTTCTTCCGTCGGGCCGTCGAGATGGCCGAAGGCATCCGCCGACCGGGTCAGCGACTCCAGCACACCATCCAGACCAACGGAACCTTGTTGACCGATGAGTGGTGCGAGTTACTGGCCCGTCACCGGTTCCTGGTCGGCATCAGCATCGATGGCCCTCCCGAACTCCACGACCGCTATCGAGTGGACAAACGGGGCGGCCCTACGTCGGACAAGGTGCTGCGGGGGCTGCGACTGCTGCAGGCGCACGGGGTCGATGTCAACGTGCTGTGCACGGTGCACGCCGCCAATCAGGACCGGCCGCTCGATGTCTACCGCTACTTCCGCGATGAGCTCGGGATCACATTCATCCAGTTCATCCCGATTGTGGAGCGCGAGAACGAAACTGGGTTCCAAGAGGGGGACACCGTGACCGACCGTTCTGTCGATCCGGTGGCGTGGGGCACATTCCTTGGAGCCGTGTTTGACGAGTGGGTGGTCCGTGACGTCGGCACCGTGTTCGTGCAGATGTTCGATGGCGCCCTCGCCTCGTGGTGCGGCCTTCCGTCGTCGATGTGCATCTTCAGAGAGACGTGCGGTGATGCGCTCGCCCTCGAGCACAACGGCGACCTCTACTCGTGCGACCACTTCGTCGAGCCCGACCACCTGCTCGGGAACATCACCACTACGACCATGGTCGAGTTGGTGGCCTCACCGAAGCAGAAGGCGTTCGGACAGGCCAAAGCGGACACGCTGCCCGCCATGTGCCGATCGTGTGACGTCCGGTTCGCCTGCAACGGTGAGTGCCCTCGCAACCGGTTCACCTTGACGCCCGATGGCGAGCCAGGACTCAACTATCTGTGTGCTGGCTACCTGTCGTTCTTCACTCATGTAGATGGACCGATGAAGCTCATGGCTGGCCTGCTGAGGGAAGGGCGGTATGCAGACGAGATTCGTGGCGTGTTTGCTGGCGCGGGACGCAACGAGCCGTGTCCGTGCGGCAGCGGCAAAAAGGCCAAGGCCTGCCACGGACAGCGCTAGGCGAGTGGAACGTTGGCGCCGCCGGCCCTGAAGGATTCGATCAGGCGATCACGTAGCGGGCACTGAGAGCGGCCAGCGTCGCCTCGCAGCCCTCGGCGCAGTCGCGGATGATGTCGGCCACCGGCCGCCTCCCTTGGATCCGTCCGGCCACCTGGCCGGACAGCGCGATCCCGGATTCGAGGTCGCCACCGAAGTAGAGGTCCTGGACGTTTCCGAAGTCGGCCATGGCATTGCGCGCATTGTCGAACTGAAGGGCAGCGGTCCGTTCGGTGCGCAAGGCCCGCAGCCCCGGTGACGTGTGGCTGTTGAGGAATACGGTGTCCGTCTCGGCCGCGTCGTAAATGGCCTGCTTCCAGTTGTCGTGGACCGGCGATTCGGCAGAGGCGACCATGGCCGTGCCGAGCTGTACGCCCTCAGCTCCTAGGGCCAGGGCTGCAGCCATAGTGGGCCCGTCGAGGAATCCTCCAGCGGCGATGACTGGCAGGTCGAACTCCTGGGTCACCAGGGGGAGGAGCACCATGGAGGACACCGGCCGGGGGTTCTTGAACCCGCCGCCTTCGCCTCCCTCGACGATCAAGCCATCGACCCCGGCCTCCACTGCTTTGGCTGCAGCCTTGAGCGTGGGCACCACGTGGAAGACGGTGAGCCCAGCGTCCTTCAGTCGTGCGGTGTACTTGACAGGACTGCCGGCCGAAGTGGACACGAAGTTGACGCCTTGAGCGATGACGAAGTCGATGATCACCGTCGGATCAGCCACGAAGGCCTGAGCGATGTTCACTCCGAAGGGCTTGTCGGTCAGGTCCTTCATCTTGGCGATCTCATCGCGGACGTTGTCGAGTTCGCCCGATGAGGTCTCGATGATGCCCATGGCGCCAGCGTTGGAGACAGCCGAGGCCAGCGCCGATCGGGCGATCCAGCCCATGGGGGCCTGCACGATGGGGATGTCGACGCCGAGGAGTTCGGTGACTCGGTTGGTGAGCATCGGAGAATCTTGGCATGGTTGGATCAGGGGCACCCAGACCTATGCATCCGGGGCGATCGGCCTCATCCCATCACTCGCCGTCGCTGGCGTCGATGGTCGAAGCGTCGACGGTCTGGCCTGAGGTCTGGTCCGTGGCTGCACCGTCTCTGCTCCGCGTGGCCGCGCCGAGGATGAGACGGACAACGACAGCGATGACGGCCAGGTCGGCCAGCATCTGGAACATGACGAGGATCCGGGCCAGGTCCGTGCGGGCGGTGATGTCCCCGAAGCCGACCGTCGAGAACACGGTGACGGTGAAGTAGAGCGCGGTGGTCCGGTCCAGGGTGTGCCCGAACGTGGCCGGGTTCGAGGCCGACATCGTCAGGTAGGTCCAAGCGAAGAAGAGCAAGAAAAGGGGGATGACCACAGCCATGGCCACCCCGGCCCGCACCATGGGGTGCTTGGATCTGGTGATGGCCCGAATCTCGAGGGTCAGCACGACGATGAAGATGGCGAAGGCCACACCCAACCGGAGCATGGCTCCGATGTCGTAGAGGATCCCGTGACTACCGGGGTGGCGGACGTTCACCGGGACGAGGTAGTAGGCCAGGATCAGCACCCCGGTGCTGCAGGCGGCCCGGACCCCGTTGCCGATCAGTGTGCGTCGTTCGACCTCACCGATGCCGGCGATGGTGGAGGTGGCCATGGACTCAGACTGCCAGGCTGCGACGGCAGAGTGACGGACCCCTCGTCGACCACGACGAAGTCACGGTCGACGACCCTACGGTTGCAGGTCCACGGTCGAGACGTAGTCGGGGCTCAACCGAGGAGCGGGTCGGACAGGTAGGCGACCAGCTTGTCCCGGCGGCGGACGATGAGCTTGAGCGAGTACCGATGCCCAAGGACGAGGGCTCCGATGGAGACAGCGCAGGCCAGGGCGATGCCCTTGCCCAGGTCGTTGTCGGGCAGCTGCGCCGATAGTCCGGCCGCCGAGGTCAGCCCCCACACCAGGAGTGTCGGGACCAAGAACAGTCCGGTCAGGAGCGGAACCAGTCCGTAGGGCATCAGCACCAAGATGCTCCATCGCAGCAGCATCGGCTTCCAATCGCCGCGCTTGCTCCACCGGTAGCGGATCGGAACCGGATGGTACGGGTAGAGGATGCCCAACCAGGCCGAGATCGACAGCACGCCGAACGGAATGATGCCGATGCCGACGGCTGAGTAGACCTCGGCCAGCGGATCGTGAGCCCGCATTCCGCTGATGAAGGCGATGACCAGACAGAACGGAGCCACGATGCACCACAAAATGACGCTCTTGGCCATGATCATCCGACGAAGTACCACCGGCTGGTCGATGGCGGCCAGTACCCGAACGGCGTCCGGACCCAAGATATTGGTAGCTGGGACATCGGAGTACATCCAACTCGAGAGCACGAATGCGAAGGCCAGGCTCCCGTGGAGCGAAAACACTTGGTTGACCAGGGTGGTAGGCAGGAAGAACCACGCCGAGCTCATGATGGCTGCGTTGAGGGCCACGGTGATAAGAGTGTCGAAGGGTAGGTGGAAGACCCGTGCGGCCTCGGCCCGCAGCGCCTGGCGCATGTTCTCGGGAAGGAGCGGGTCCCCGGTCAAGGCTTGGAGCATCTCGGGGCTAGGGGGAGTCGATGCCATTTCCGCGACCCTACAAGGTCGGCACTGGGCCGAGGCTCTTTTGCCGTCGTGGCGACGGTTCGCAGCCGCGGCCAGCAGATGTTCCCCCACTCCGAGCTGGTGGTATCGGTAAGGTCGGAGCATGCCTCGGGTCGTGATCGCACCGGACAAGTTCCGAGGAACTGCCGATGCCAGCGCAGTGGCAGCCGCCATGGCCCGGGCTGCTGCCTCGCTTGGATGGGACGCCACCGTGCTTGCGATGTCCGATGGGGGCGAAGGCATGCTCGATACGTGCGTCGGAGTCTGCCCCGAGCAGATGACCACGGAGGTGGCGGGCCCTGACGGAACACCAGTGCTCGCCGAATGGCGGCTAGGGCCGGGCAGGGCGGTCGTGGAGATGGCCCGAGCATCGGGACTGAGCCTGGTCGGCGGTCCGACCGTGAACGACCCGATGTCGGCTTCGACACAGGGTACCGGCGAGCTCTTGGTGGCCGCGGCCCGTGCGGTTGGTCCTGGTGGAACTGTCGTGCTCGGCATGGGTGGCTCGGCCACCACTGATGGCGGGCGGGGCGCACTCGAAGCCGTGGCGCGGGCCGGGGGACTGGGGGGCGCGGCGCTGGTGGGGGCCTACGACGTCGATGTGGACTTTGTGGATGCGGCCCGGCTATTCGGGCCTCAGAAGGGGGCCACCCCTGAGCAGGTGACCCAGCTGAGCTTGCGCCTGGAGCATTTGGCCGCGTCCTGGATGGAGCAGTCCGGTATCGACGTCCGGGAAGTGCCGGGCTCGGGTGCCGCCGGAGGCATGGGCGGGGCGGTGGTGATCCTGGGCGGAAGTCTCCGGTCAGGCTACGAGATGGTGGCCGGACTGGTCGGCGCCGAGCAGGCGATGGGTGTTGCCGACCGGGTGGTAACGGGGGAGGGAGCGCTCGACGCCACTTCGTTCGCTGGCAAAGTGGTCGGCGGGGTGGTGCGTGATGCCCGAGTGGCCGGCCTCGATGTACTGGTGGTGGCCGGGAGGTCCACCCCAGAGGGGGCAGCAGCCGCGGAGGCGGCAGGGTGCGACGTGGTTTCCCTGGTCGACCGGTTCGGTGCCGATCGGGCCATGGGAGACACGCTGGCGTGCATCGAGGAGGCGACTGCCAGCTGGCTCGCCGGTCCAGGTCGCTGAGCAGGAGCGAAGACTTGGGTGTTGCGCATGCGGCTGACCAGGGATCTTTGGTGCGAGTGGCCATCTGTGGCGGCGGGGGCTCCCTATCGAAGCGCTAGGGGGTGCTGCTAGAGTTGGGGTAGCAACATGAAGTCCCCAGGCGGGGAAGCCGGTCGGAATCCGGCGCTGGTCCGCAACCGTAGGCAGCACATCCCACACCGAGCAGGTGTTGTGTTGCGAGTCGGGATACCGCCGTGGAGCTTGATGAGTCCCGCCCGTCGAGAACAGCGGCACGGACTCGGTCATCGGCGTGCGATCCGCACACCCGGTGCTCCGGGGTCGAGGCCCCGAGGTGAGAAGGTCCCATGTCCGTCATCCGTCACCGGTCACCGGTCGCCGTCGATGGCGATGAGTCGCGTGGCGAACCGGGCGGCGGTAGGCACGGAAGTACCAGTAATGGTCGACGACGACGCCGGTCCCTTTGGCGCCCCTTCGGACGCGGCGCACTCCTGGTGGCCGCTGGTACCGCGGCGCTCGCCTTGGCCGGGCCTTTCGCCCTCCGGCCGTTCACCGACGTGGCCGGGGCGGCCGGTCGGGTGACTGTGGCGTTCGTGATCGACTTCGGGGGGTCCATGACCAACCAGGTGGTGGGCTGTGTCTCGGTGCCAGCATCCAACTCGAAGTACGACGCGTTGGCTGCATTCGCGGCCCAGTCCCAACTGGCCCTACCTACCTATGCGTCCAGCGGCTTACTGTGCTCTATCAACACCATCCCGGCATCCGGGTGCGGGCAGGTGGTCGGAGGTGACTACATCTACTGGTCGTACTTCACCGGTGCCGACTCGGGTTGGACCTATGCGAGCACCGGAGCGTTCGGGACCGTGACCCCCGGTGATGTCGAAGGCTGGCGATTCCAGAATCCAGGCACCGGCCGTCCCAACGACCCGGCTCCTCGGACCACGTCGTCGTTCAGCGCGCTGTGCCCTTCGAGTGTGCCACCTCCGACCACGACCACGCCCACGACCACGAAGGTCAATCGGCCGCCAACACGGGTCGGAGGAAAGACCAGAGGTGCAGCCGGTGCAGCCGGTGCCGTCACCCGGCACGTACGAGTCCATCGCTCCGCCAAGGCCACGACGGCTTCGTCGGCCACTGGCAAGTCGGGTGGATCCACCACCACGACCAGGCCTGCGTCAACACCACCGACCTACCCAGCGGACCCTGAGTCCGGTTCGTCGGCCACGGAGATCAGTATCCCGGACAACCCGGTGGTCAGGCAGTCCGCCACCAATGCTCGGACGGTTGGTGGCATCGGGCCGGATCCGTTGATCGTGGGAGGCCTGATCGTGGCTGCCCTGGTGATCGCCGCCACCGGCCTGTGGCGGCGACGATCGCGCACACCGTGAGGCATCGCACACCGTGAGGTATCGCACACCGTGAGATCCGGGGTTCTGTGACCCGTACTTTGACCAGCGCTACTTCCGGCACCCCCGGGCGTCGAGGGCTCCATCCGGGGGCATGGTGGCTGTGGGCGGGCTGTCTGGCTGGGGCCGCTTCGAGGACGACCAATCCGATCCTCTTGCTCCTGATTGCTTCGGTCGCCATCTATGTGGTGGCGGCCCGTCGCACTTCGGCACCGTGGTCCCGGTCGATCGTGGTCTTCATCCGGCTCGGGGTAGTGGTGATCGTCCTGCGGGTGGCGTTGGTGGTCATCTTCGGGAACCGACTGCCCGGCCATGTGCTGTGCACGCTGCCCCACGTGCCGCTGCCTCGATGGGCCGCCGGTGTGAGCATCGGGGGCCCGGTGACCGCGGAGGCGCTGCTCACCGCAGTGATCCAGGGACTCCGGTTGGCGGTGGTGCTGATCTGCTTCGGTGCGGTCAACTCGTTGGCCAGTCCGTACCGGCTGCTCCGGTGCCTCCCGGCTGTGCTGTACGAAGCCGGGGTCGCCATCACTGTCTCCCTCGCCTTCGCTCCTGAACTGGTCATCGCCATCGGTGACGTCCGGGACGCACGACGGCTCCGCGGCCGTCCCATCCGAGGATTTGCCGGCCTGCGAGGCATGGCCGTCCCCGTCCTCGAGAGTGCGTTCGACCGTTCGTTGCAGCTGGCCTCCTCCATGGATTCGCGTGGCTATGGCCGACGGGTCACCGTGTCCCGGGGATCCCGGCGTTGGGCTGGGGCCGGGACTGCATTGGGCCTGCTCCTGGTGATAGGCGGTATCTACGGCGTGCTGGTGGCGGGCTCACTTCCCGGCGGCGGGATCCCGTTCGTGGCCGTGGGTGCGGTATTGGTGGGCGCCGGACTGGCCGCTGGGGGTCGGCGTACTGAGCGAACCCGGTACCGCCCGGACCCATGGCGCGCCCCTGAGTGGTTGGTGTCGGCATCCGGCGTCGTGGTGGTCGGATCCATGGTGGCCGCCGGGCTGTTCGGCGCCGTGGGTATCGAGTTCGCCATCTACCCGTTGGGGATGCCCACCCTTCCGGCATTGGCCACCGTGGGCATCCTGGTCGGCTTGCTGCCGGCCTGGGTGGCCCCGGTGGAGCAGCGGTCGCCACGAGCGGGCCAGATCGAACCGGTGCGCGTGCCTCGGGACGCGGCCACTGATGGGTCTGACGGTCGGGGCTCGCCACCTTCCGCGTCCAAAGCCCCCGGGGGGCGAGTCGCATGATCCGGTTCACCGATGTCTCGTTTGCCTACGACGGTGCCGCTCGGCCCACTCTCGAACACGTCGACCTGGCCGTGGGTGAGGGCGAACTCTGCGTGGTCGTGGGTCCGACCGGTTCGGGCAAGACAACGCTACTGCGTGCGGTCAACGGACTCGTGCCCCACTTCACCGGGGGGAGGCTGTCGGGGGAAGTCAGCGTGGACGGCCGCTCCACCCGTGACTACCCACCTCGCGAGTTGGCTGATGTGGTTGGCATGGTGGGCCAGAACCCGGCAGCCAGCTTCGTGACCGACGTGGTCGAGGACGAGCTGGCCTACACGATGGAGAACCTCGGCCTCGACCCAGCCATCATGCGGCGCAGGGTCGAGGACACCCTTGACCTGCTCGGACTGCACGAACTGCGCGACCGACCCCTCGGCACCCTGTCCGGTGGCCAGCAGCAGCGGGTAGCCATCGGGGCGGTGCTCACCGCCTCGCCCCGCGTCCTGGTGCTGGACGAGCCGACTTCGGCACTCGATCCTGCCGCGGCCGAAGAGGTACTGGCTTCGCTGACCCGCTTGGTGCACGACCTGGGGCTCACCGTCCTGCTGGCCGAGCATCGGCTCGAGCGCGTCCTGCCCTTTGCCGACTCGGTGGTGCTGGTACCCGGCCTCGGCTCTGCATTGGTGGTCGGCCCGGCCGCCGAAGTGATGACCGTGTCACCGGTGGCGCCACCGCTGGTCGATCTCGGCCGCCTGGCCGGCTGGGACCCACTGCCCTTGACTGTCCGGGACGCACGCCGTCAGGCTGGTCCGCTCCGACTCCGCCTGGAAGGGGCCCAGCCTCAGGCCGCGCCGAGAGTGGCGATCGGCCGACGGCTGGCCTCGCTGGCCAAGGTATCGGTCCGCTATGGCGAAGTGGTGGCCCTCGACTGCGTCGACCTCGAACTGCATGCCGGGGAGATCGTGGCGATCATGGGACGCAACGGCTCGGGTAAGTCGACCCTGCTGTCCCAGTTGGCCGGGGTCCGGCCGTCCCACTCCGGCATCGTGGAGGTGGGAGGGAGCGACCCGGTGTCGCTCAAGCCCAAGGACCTGGTGGCTCGGGTCGGCCTGGTTCCCCAAGATGCCGGCGTGCTCCTCTACGGCGAGTCGGTGGGCGAGGAGTGCATCAGCGCCGACCACGATGCTGGACTGGCCCCGGGCACGACGGCCGCCGTGCTGGAGCGGATCCTGCCCGGGCTGCCCGCAGACCGCCACCCCCGGGACCTGTCAGAGGGGCAGCGGCTGGCCCTGGCCCTGGCCATCGTGCTGGCCCCAGCACCGCCGCTGCTACTGCTGGACGAGCCGACCCGGGGGCTCGACTACCCCGGAAAGGCCCGACTGGTCCGCATCTTGGCCGAGTTGGCCGCCGACGGGCACGGAGTGGTCATGGCTACCCACGACGTCGAGTTGGTGGCCCAGGTGGCCACTCGAGCCGTGGTCCTGGCCGAAGGGACGGTGGTGGGGGACGGCGTGGCCCGTGACGTGGTCTGTCACTCCCCGGTGTTCGCCCCTCAGGTGGCCAAGGTCTTGGCCCCCGATCTGTGGCTCACGGTCACCGAGGTCCGTGCCGCTCTGGACGAGGAGCCCGTCGGTGGCTGAAGCGCACAGAGCCACTGCTGCCATCCGCCTCCGACCGAGAGCGTCGGTGCTCTTGGCCGTCACCTCGGCGGTGGGCATCGTGGCCTTCTGCTGGCCGTTCCTCCTGCACGGTACGTCGTCTGCCTCTCTCGCCCACTCTTCGGATGCACCGTGGATATTTCTGGCCGTGATGCCCTTGTTGCTGGCGGTGATCTTGAGCGAGGTATCCGAAGGATCGCTCGATGCCAAGGCCATCGCACTGCTGGGCATCCTGGCCGCCTGCGGGGCGGCCCTGCGAGTGCCAAGTCCCGGGGTCGCCGGATTCGAACCGGTCTTCTTCTTGTTGATCCCAGCCGGCCGGGTGCTGGGCCGGGGGTTCGGATTTGTGCTGGGGGCCCTGACCATCGCCGTCTCGGCCCTCATCACCGGAGGAGTAGGCCCGTGGCTGCCCTTCCAGATGTTCGGAGCGGCCTGGATCGGTTTTGGGGCTGGGTGCCTGCCGCCAGCCCGTGGAAAGTCCGAGATCGGCGTGCTGGCTGCCTACGCCGCTGTGGCCGGGATTCTGTATGGATCGTTGCTCAACCTGTGGTTCTGGCCGTTCGGGGCCGGATCAGGTGGACCGTTCTCCTTCGTCCCTGGAGCCGGGCTGGCTCAGAACCTACACAGCTTCTTCTTCTTCGATCTCACCACCTCCCTGGGCTTCGACATCCCTCGGGCGATCACCAACGCCGTCATGGTGCTGGTACTCGGTCGGCCGGTCCTGGGTGCCCTGAGGCGGGCCAGCCGCCGGGCTGCCTTCGATGTGCCGGTGGTGCTCGAGGGGCCCTTGGGTGACCACCCGGTGGAGGCGGCTGCACCCTGACTGGTTACCGACTCCCTGGCCTGGAGGGCGGGAGCGGCGCAGTCGATGGGTCTCTGGCTCTAAGATCCGGTCCTCGCTGGCGACACAGACGCTGGCGTGCAAATTCGGTGAAGGAGGTGGCGGCTGTGCCGCTCACGTACGACGAGGCACTGGACCAGGTCACTGGCTCCGGCCAGCTGTTCGAAACAGTCGAGACCATGGTGGCGGGGAACCCGGTACGGGTCTTCTCCAACGCCCCGGCCAACCTGGGTCAGCTCATCGCTGGTGCACGAGCCGACGATGCCGAGTTCTTGGTCTACGAGGACGAGCGGTGGAGTTTCGCCGAGACGATGCGCAACGCGGACGCCCTGGCCTACGCGCTGGTGCACACCTACGGGATCAGCAAGGGAGACCGGGTCGGCATCGCCATGCGCAATCTGCCCGAGTGGGTCGTCTCGTTCGCGGCCATCGTGTCGATTGGAGCCGTGTCGGTATCGCTCAATGCATGGTGGACCGAGACCGAACTCGACTACGCCATCGAGGACTCGGGACTGGCCCTGCTCATCGCCGATCCCGAACGCATCGAACGGGCCCACGCACCGGCCCACTCCCGGGGTGTCCCGATGATCATGGTGCGGGGCGACCGGCTCGAGCCCAACCCCACTGGGGTGCAGCGCTACGACGAGGTGGTCAACCTGGGTGATGCCATGCCGGACGTCGAGGTGGGCCCGGACGACGATGCCACCATCCTCTACACCTCGGGGACCACCGGGTTCCCCAAGGGGGCGGTGTCCACTCATCGCAACGTGGTGAACGGCCTGATGGCCTTCTGGTGCAACACGACCATCCAGACCGCACGCAAGGGCGAGGACCTGTTGAGCAGCAGTGGCGGTTTTGCCCCGTGCTTCATCCTCATCGTGCCGCTCTTCCATGTGACCGGGTGCGTGCCGGTGATGCTGTCGTGCTTTGGTATGAAGTTCAAGTTGGTGATGATGCACCGCTGGGACCCTGATACTGCCCTGCGCCTGATCGAGGCCGAGCGGGTCACCGCCTTCGTGGGAGTGCCTACGCAGAGCTGGGACATGTTGGAGAGCCCGTCGTTTGCCAAGTACGACACCTCGTCGCTGGCCACTATCGGCGGCGGCGGAGCCCCTGCTCCAGCCAAGCTGGTCGACCGGGTGGAGAAAGGGTTCACCAAGGGCCGTCCCAACATCGGCTACGGCATGACCGAGACCAACGCCTTCGGACCCGGTAACGCCGGTGACGACTACGTGACCCATCCGACCTCCACCGGCCGGGCCCGCACCTCGATCCTGGACATCGAGATCCGGGACGAGAGCGGCACTGCTGTGCCGACCGGCACCCGTGGAGAGATCTGGATGCGTGGGCCCAACATCATCCGGTGCTACTGGAACAAGCCAGAGGAGACGGCGGAGACGATCGTGGATGGATGGCTGGCCTCGGGCGACCTTGGCCGTATCGACGAAGAGGGATTCCTCTACATCGAGGACCGGGCCAAGGACATGGTGCTGCGGGCGGGTGAGAACGTCTACTGCGCCGAGGTGGAGAGCGCCATTTACGAGCACGGTGATGTCTATGAGGCCGCCGTGTTCGGCGTGCCCCACGAGCGGCTGGGTGAAGAGGTGGGCTGTGTCATCCTTCGCCAGCCCGGTGCCGACCTGGATGCCGACGGATTGAAGGACTTCTTGTCGGAGTCGCTGGCCCCGTTCAAGGTGCCGAGCCGGATCGCCTTCGCTGATGAACAACTGCCTCGCAACGCCTCGGGCAAGATCTTGAAGCGCACTCTGCGCGATATCTACTTCGCCGAGGACGCCTGAGCGGTAGTACTTACGTTTCCCGGCGACGCTCCGGTAGTGGCACGCGCATCAGATCTTCGGCTGCCACCACATCGTCGAACACGGCACGCGCCTCGTCGAGCAGTACCCGGACGTCCGGGTAGCGCTGAGAGAAATGGGTGATCACCAATCGCCGAGCCCCGGCATCGCGGGCGATCCGGGCTGCATCGGCGGCCGTCAGATGGCGGTACTGGCGAGCCAGTGAGGCATCGGCCGAGGCGAAGGTCGCCTCGCACACCACCAGGTCGACCCCGGCGGCCAGCCGCACCGCTGCGTCGCACACCCCGGTGTCCATGATGAACGCCATCGACTGTCCATGGCGCACTACGGCCACCTCGTCGAGTTCGGTGCGGACTCCGTCACGGACCAGCGAGCCGTCACGGAGTAGTCGGCCGACGTCGGGGCCTTCGATGCCTCGAGCGGCCAGGTGTTCGGGCACCATGCGGTGGCCGTCGGGCTCTACCAGGCGCCAGCCGAAGGCCTCAGGCCAATGGTCGAGGCGAGCTGCGTCGATGGTGAAAGCCGGACCAGAAGATGCTGGGCCAGAGGCTGGCGTGTGCGTAGTTGCCAGGCCATCGGCAGACACGGGCACAGGGCGAACCTCGAGGTGATCCTCGTAGAACGAGGCATGACGGAGCCGATCGAAGTACTCCTGCCCGCTGGCCGGGTACAACACCTCGACGGGACGCGCCACTCCGTCGAGCGACAGTCGCTGGAGTATTCCGGGCAGACCCAGGCAGTGGTCACCGTGGAAGTGGGTGATGCAGATGTGGCCGATGGAGGTGGGGGAGACCCCAGCCAGGATCATCTGACGTTGTGTCCCTTCACCGGGGTCGAACAGGATAGATGTGCCGTCCCACCGCAAGAGGTAGCCGTTGTGGTTGCGGTGGCGGGTGGGTGCCTGGCTGGCTGAACCCAGGATCACCAACTCACGCGAGCTCATGGACCAGTTCTACCCGACCCGGTCACACTTGGCGGTTCGCCTTCGTCCCGTGGATGCCGGAATCATCGGTGCCTCCGGTTCGACCGTGGCAGTGTGGGCTGGTGCAGCGTTCTGTCCTCGTCCGTCCCCGGTCGACTCGGGTATCGGTGGGGGAAGTCACGACGGCGTGCCGGTGGCCCGGGTGCACGAGCTAGGCGATGTTGGGAGGACCAGCCGCCTCAGCTAAGGCCTTGATGCCGGCGATCGTGGCCTCCATGTTCCGTTGCCACTGACGAAGGCGCCCGCCCACGATCTTCTCTTCGTTGTCGGGGTCCCGCTCGATGGCTGAAGTCACCCCTGACGGACCCGGTCCCATCCGCGCCCGCTGACGGAGCAGAGTGCCCGTCCCGTCGGGGGTCAACGTGAACTGCCAGACCGCCACTGGTGCGTCGAGGTCACCTACGGTCCAGGCGAAGGTGGCCTGCGACTCCCACTCGGTCACCGTGCAGGTGACCTCCCACTCGCCGATGCCTGGGTTGCGGTTGCGCCCGCGGAACTGCGAGCCGATACTCGGTTCGACGTCGGGGTCCACCCATGTGGCCCCTTGGAACTCGTCGGAAAAGCGGGCCGGAATATCGATGTCGGTCACCAGCGCCCATACGACGTCGGGGGCAGCATCGATGGTGATCTCGGACTCAGCCGTGGGGGAATCAGCAAAGCGCATTGTCGGTCTCCTCAGGCGATGGACTCTGGCCGAGGTCACGGGCAACCGAACCCAGGTCTGACTACAGATTGCCATCCGATTGCGTACCGCTGCCACCTCGGTGGCGATCTTGGGTCGTTGACCGGCGGCCTTGGGGGACGCACACTGTGAGCGTGGCCCGACGGGCCGGTCAGGAGTTGTCGTGGGACAGTGGCCCAAAGCAGAGATCGAGTCAGCGTTCGTCGAATACCAGCAGCGTGCGGCCGAGGCCGGCACCTCAGGTAACTGGCGGCCGTGGGCTGACCTGTTCACCGAAGATGCCGACTACATCGAGCACCTGTACGGGACGATGCACGGGCGTGAGGTCATCTACGAGTGGATCCAGAAGACCATGTCTACCTATCCGGGCAGCGACATGCCGTACTTTCCCATCGAGTGGTACCTCATCGACGAAGACAAGGGGTGGGTGGTGTGCCAGGTCTGGAACCGGATGCGGGACCCAGGGGATGGCTCCATCCATCAGGAGTACAACATCACCATCTTGCAGTACGCCGGCGGCGGGCTGTGGTCGTCCGAGGAGGACGCCTACAACCCCATGCGCTTCGGCACCATGCTGTCCGCCTGGGAGGCGGCCCGGGATGCAGCCGCTGGGGGCTGAGCAGCCCCACCGGCCGGGGTCGTCCGCACTAGCGACGGCGTGGTGGAGAGACGAAGGTAAGGTCATGGGCCCGTCGATTGCACTGGTGTGCGACCAGTTCCTCGTGGCGTGCAAGACACTCCGTCATGACCCAGGCGGTCACCTGGTGAGCGAAGAGGGAC
>JBAXCY010000041.1:0-18074 GCA_037141235.1 Acidimicrobiales bacterium
GAGCGAGCGACGCAGGTCGCCGCGCAGTTCGACCTGCTCGCGCCGTAGTTCGACCATCGCCTCTGGCCATGAGGAGATTGGTGCGGGTGGCTCGGTGGCGAACGGTCGGTGACCGCCCTGAAGCGAATGCAGCCACTGAGCCATGACACCAGCGTCGGCCGGGTGCGACGCCTCTGGGTCGATGTGACTCGATTGGTGATGGAGGCCCCGGTCGACAGTGGAGGCGGCGGCCTCGACGTCCCAACTGGTTCCCAATGGGCCAAACCGGTCGAGGTCCCCCAACCAGTCGGCAACTGAGCTGAATGCACCGGCGGGATCCTCGACGAGACTGTCATAGTCGAGGACGTAGGTATCGATCCCTTGTAGGCCGGCTGCCGCACTCCGGTTGTAGCGCTCCCACAGAGCCAGTCCGTACTCGATGGACATGCCATCGCGGGCATGGAGCGAGCGGGCCACGGCCAGCGGGTCCCGCCACACGAATACCGCCGTCAGCGGGCCGGGGAGTACCTGGCGCCAGTAAGGAAGGAGCAGGCAGGCGCGCGGGTCCTTCCACACCAAGGGCCCGGGTAGCGGATAGGCGGCACCCATGATGTCGGTCGGTGACCGTCCACTGTCGGAGCCCACTGGCATTTGCCCAAGCTCAGGGGGTGCGTCCCACGTGCCGCCGACCTCGGCCAGCAGTTCGTCGTCGTAGAGTGCAGCGGCCAGGCTCTCCCAGTGCTCGGGGTTACTTTCGGCCCACTCCATGCGGTCCGAGGGGTCGATGCCTTGGAGTCCCATGGCCACCAGCGCCCCGGTGATTGCCGAGGTGCCACTGCGATGGGCGCCGATCACCAGGACCCAAGGACCCTCGGGCATGTTGGTCGCTGCGGTCATGGCGGGTGCGGTCATGGCGAGGTCAGCGGAACCAGCCGTAGATGTGTTTGAAGGCGCGCTTGCGGCCGGGGGTCTTGTAGACCTCGCGGATGGCCGCACCCTTCAACCGGGCGAGTGACGACGGACGATTGCCCGAGCCGTCCTGGGCCGATCCTCGGTGGCCGTAGGTGCTGGCCACGGCGCGCCTCGCGGCCTCACTGGCCAGGATCCCGACCGATGCCAGGTAGTTCCGCACCGCGCTCATGTCGCTGGCTGCCCCGCGGGAGATCTGCTCCTCCGACAGGCCGACGGCCTCGAGGTAGGAGTTCGGGGGTTGGTCGACCGGGACCGGACGCAACGCCCATACGTACTGCTGGACGGCGGCGCTGGGGTTTTCGGACTCCGAGAGCACCCGCAGCGCCCCCACCATCTCGGGGGGCATGGCATCGGCGAGTTCCGGGTCGTACTGATCTCCTCGGATGACGGAAAAGTTGTCCCGGGCGATGATCTCCCACCCGGAGCGCTGCACCAAGTTGGTCAGGGTCTCCTCGGTGAAGAACCGGATGTGCGTGCTGTCGAGCAAGCCCATGGTGGTCGGGATCCACCGGCCGCACAGCAGGCGGAAGGCGATGTCGAAGTGAGACACGTTGGGGACCGACAGCACCAGCGTGGGCCGGCCGTTCGCGAGCGCCCACTGCGACAGGGCGGTCAATAGTTCGTGGGGCTGCATGAGGTGCTCGAGTACGTCGAGCAGCATGATCCCGCCGACATGGTCCACGCCGTCGAGGGCGGATCGCACCGCATCGAGGTCGGACAGGTCGCACTGGGTCGCAGATATCCCGCGTTCGTGCATCAGGTCGACGGCCACCGGGTGGATCTCTAGGCCGTGGTAGCCGACACCGACGTCTTTGAGGGCATGGCTCACGATGCCGGAGCCGGCACCGAGGTCGACCACAGTGCTGGACCGGTCCGACACCAGATCACGCACTAAGCCAGCAGCGTTAGCCACCGCACTCTCGTGCTGGTAGTCGTAGATGTAGTCGTACTTCTTGCCTTCTGCGTAGTCGGACTCTTCGGCTTCGGACCCTGGCCCGCCTTCGTAGATGCCGCCGCCTGGTGGCCCTTCGACCAGCACGGCCCTGGTGGCCTCGAGCCAGGCACGGCCGTAGCGCTGATCAGGCTCGAGGTGGTTGCCTTCGGCCCACTCGTTCCACGCCAGGACGAAGACGTAGTTCTCCTCCTCGGGCACGTGGGAAACGGTCTGGACGGTCCAGTCCAACCACCGCTCGTACAGATCGGGGGTGGCACCTTCGAAGATGGTGGCCCCATACGGCCGACGGGCGGTGTTGTCCCATCCGACCATCACCGAGGGGAACCGCTTGTAGTCCCGCGGCTGGGGACGGCGCATCTGCTTCTCCACCGAGGACCAGTAGTTGATGACCCGCTGGCCCCGGGTGCCGTCCACCGGAGTGAAGACCTGGTCGCCGGTGACCGGCATGAATCCCACGCTGGCATCCATACCGAACGCCTCTGGACCACCGGGCGGCGGACCCCAGCTCTCGACGTAGCAGAGGTAGAGGTCGCCGATGCCCAGGCGCTTGGCCTCGGCGCGCCAGATGGCGAAGGTCCGCTCGGGGTCGGGAAGCTGCTGGGGCCGGTACACCAGCATCATGGGCCGCCCGTCGACCTTGATGTAGCGGTCGTCCTTGAACACCTCGGCCAGGTAGCGGATGTGGGCCAGGTCGTCCTCTTCACTGAACTCCTGGGGCATGAGAACGGTGCCGGTCTGGGCGTCCCAGTTCCGGGTCCACTCCTCGTTGGCCCAGCACAGGGCGAAGGGGAAGTCGGGGGAGCCGGACTCCAGGGTCTCTTCGAACGGACGTTCGAGGAGACGCTTCCCGTTGAACCAGTAGTGGTAGTAGATGAATCCGGAGATCCCGTGCTCTTTGGCCAACTCGGCCTGGGCCTCGCGGATCTCGGGCAGGCGAAGGTCGTAGTAGCCGAACTCGCCAGGAACGTGGGGCTGGTAGTGGCCCGGGAACAGGGGCTGGGCCCGAGTGACGTTGGTCCACTCGGTAAACCCCTTGCCCCACCACTCGTCGTTCTCGGGGATGGGGTGGAACTGGGGGAGGTAGAAGGCCAGGGCCTTGGCCGTGTTCTTCCCCGTGTTTCCGGCCCCACCACCTGCCGCGTGCGACCCGGGCGTGCCGGTGGAGTCCCCCTTGGTTGCCATGCATAGATAGTACGACACGAAGGTGCAGGTAGCGCAACGGTTCGCGTCGAAATATGTCCGTGGCAGAGCCAGCCATCTGGACGCTTTTGTGAAGCGGTCGATGGTAGATTCATCTGCCTGTTCCGACGAGTAGAGACGAGGATTCCCTGTGGCGCTGGCCGGTGACACCGCAGTGGGAGACCAATGAGGATCCTGGCCGTCGCCGATATCTTCCCGTGGCCGGTCGACTCGGGCGGACTGATCCGGCTCAGCACCCAGATCGATGCCCTGTCCAGGCTGGGCGAAGTCGATCTCTTCTCCTTCTACGACGTGAGCGGGCCCGAGCGGGTGGTGCCCGATGGTGTTCGCTTGGCCCGGTTGGGGACGACCCCCTATCCGGCGGTAGACCGGTCACGCCGTTGGCAGGCCGAATGGCTGGCGCGACGAGGCGTTCCGCTCCCGATAGCCATGCGCCGGGCGGATCCGGGCCCACGCCGCGACTTTCAGGCATTCATCTCCGGTCGATACGACCTGGTGTGGTTCCGGACCGCCGCCACCTGGATGTGGCTGGGACGCCCCCGGCTGGGGCCCACCATCGTGGACCTCGACGTCTTGGACGGCGTGGTCGAGCGCCAACAGGCGGATGTGATCCATGCCCGACCGGCCCGGGGTGTTACCGCCGTGGCGAAGCGATCATTGGCGGAGGCGAAGGCCAGGGTGGATGCGCATGACTGGGACCGCCTCGACGCATCGATCGCCCGTCAGGTGGACGCCGTGGTGCTCTGCTCATCGGACGACGTCGCCCGTCTCGGGGTGGCCAACGCGGTCGTGGTACCGAATACCTATGTCGAACCCGAGCACCCGGTAGGCAAGGTGACGGCGGACGACCCACCTACCGTGCTCTTCCAAGCCTCGTTCGACTATGGCCCCAACGCCGATGCAGCCCGGTGGCTGGCTGCGGAAGTCGCCCCACGTATCCGGGAGCGGGTCCCAGGCACCACAGTCCGATTGGTGGGCCGAACCTCACCCCAAGTGGCGGCGCTCGCTGACGAGCCAGCCGTCACTGTCACCGGTCGGGTACCCGTCATCGAGGAGGAACTGGCCAAAGCCGATGTGGTGGTGGTGCCGGTGCGGTCTGGCAGCGGCACCCGGTTGAAGATCCTGGAGGCGTTTGCCCATCGGATCCCGGTGGTCTCCACCACGCTCGGGGCCGAGGGACTGGATGTCGAGGACGGGGTGCACTTGCTGGTGGCCGACTCGCCCGAGGCCATCGCCGAGGCATGCGGCCGGCTCCACGACGATCCCGAACTGCGGAATCGCCTGGTGTATGGAGCCCAAGAGCTGTTCCGTCGGCGCTACGAGTCAGCTGCGGCCCGGACGGCTATCCGCCTGCTGGTGGACGATATCGCCCGGCCGAGGCGATGACCGTGGAGGTGATCGCTCACTACCTCCCCCAATTCCACCCCGTGCCGGAGAACGACGAGTGGTGGGGTACCGGGTTTACCGAGTGGACCAACGTCACCAAGGCTCGTCCCTTGTTCCGAGGCCACGTGCAGCCCCACCTTCCCTCTGACCTCGGCTTCTACGATCTACGGGTTCCAGAGACCCGGGAGGCCCAGGCCGACCTGGCTCGGCGCTACGGCGTGACGGCCTTCTGCTACTGGCACTACTGGTTTGCTGGGAAGCGGCTCCTCGAGCGCCCGTTCGACGACGTGCTGACCTCGGGATCGCCCGACCTGCCGTTCTGTGTGGCGTGGGCCAATCAGACGTGGTCGGGGATCTGGCACGGTGCCCCGGACCGGATCCTGATCGAGCAGACCTATCCCGGCCCCGAAGACGAGGCCCGGCACTTCGAGTACCTGCTGACGGCGTTCCGAGACGAGCGCTATCTGCGGATCAATGGGCGACCGGTGATGCATATCTACAAGCCAGGTGAGCTGCCCGAGCCGGCCCGGTTCGTGGAGCGGTGGCAGACCATGGCCCAGAAGGCCGGGTTGGACGGGCTCTACCTGATCGCTGGGCTGGGGGAGACGCCGTACCCGACCTACAAAGAAGACGGCTACGACGCCGGGGTCTACTACCAGTTCCCCTTTGGTGCCGATCTGGGGGTGCGGATCCGAGAGAGCCTCATGGCCCGAGGCCACATGCAGGGGCCCAAGCGGTATCCCTACGCCGACGCGTTCTTGGAGATCCCGACCAGCATGCAGGGACCGATCTTCCCGTGCGTCTATCCGAATTGGGACAACACCCCACGATCGGGCCGGGGCGGGGTGCTGGCCACCGGTGCCACACCCGAGCGGTTCGCCAACCACGTGCGACGGGCACTCGAGATCGCCCGGGCACTGCCCGAGGGCGAGCAGGTCGTGTTCATCAAGTCATGGAACGAGTGGGCCGAGGGGAACTACCTCGAGCCGGACCGCGAGACGGGCCATGCCCGCGGGGATGCGCTGGCTAGGGAGTTGGGGCGGGGGAGCGGCTGAGGGGCGATCGTTGCGGTTGGACGGCATTCAACTGCCATGCAGAGTGACGATCGCAACGCTTTGCTTGGCTCAGGTGGGGAACCCCGTGGTCGGCGTTGAGTCCACCTATGTCGGTTGTTCTGGCACCACGGATGCCAACGGGATCTGATCTCCAGACGAGGACCGGCCGAGATCTTTCAGCCGGAGAAAGCGCTTCTCGATTAGCCACCAGCTGGCGACGGCCAGTGTGGCAGCGACTAGGAAGGTGAGACCCACATAGGCTGCGTATCCCCAGCGGTACGCTCCCCACAGAGCGAGGAGCTGGGCTACCGGAAAAGCGTAGATGTACAGCCCATAGGAGTAGTCATTCGGGACCCCGATGGACCGGCCGGGCAGGTGGGCGCCGAGCCAGAGCGTCGGATAGACCAGCAGGAAAGCGGATAGGTCCGCCCGGGTAAGTGTCAGTCCTGGGATGCCATTGCCGACCGGGACAAGGTAGACGGCGAACGTAGCGGCCAATGAACAGAGGGCTAGCCAACCCGAGTCAGGGATCTCCTTGCGGTAGAGGTAAATGGCCGCTCCGGTCAGAAACACGGGGACGAATCGCAACAGGTTGGTCAACTCCCAATTATTGAAGGCGTTGAACTGCATGTTGAGGCTGGGGACCGAAGTCACCACGCACTCAAGCACCAAGACTGCAACGGCAATTGCCGCCACCAAGAACCGATTTCGGAGAGCCCCGACCAGGGCCAGTGCTCCCAGGAGCAGATAGCAGAGGAACTCGTAGAACAGGGTCCAGATAGATCCGTTCCACGCCAACGGAAACGGAGCCCCACGGAGTGTCCCAGGGATCGTCAGCTGCGAGGACCGCAACCATGCGTTGTGGACGACGTAGTCCACTGGGCCTCCTGGTTCGTGAAGATAGCAAGCGAAGCCGCAGCCATGACCTGCATGAAGCCATCCGAGCCAGCCGAACACGAATGCAGTCACGATCAAGCAAATCCAGAACGCCGGAAAGATCCGCAGGACACGATGCCAAAGGAAGCGGCCGAAGTTGTTGGACTCGGCACTGCCGGCGATCAGATATCCGCTGATGCCGAAGAAGCAGTAGACGGCAAGGCTGCCAATGGTGGTCCATCGGAGGAACAACTCGCTTCCGAATCCGCCGAGGGGGATTGCATGTGAGAGGACGACCGATGCCGCAAGCAGGAGGCGGATGAGGTTCAGACTGTTCGACCGGGGCCTAAGGCTTTCCCCGAGGGTGATCCCCTCGCCTGCCTTCATTCCTCCGGTTCGAGCCACAGCACGTTTCCCCAGTCGTCGGCCCCGAATTTCGTGCGAATACTGCATCTGGGAGGCCCTGGGTACCAGCCCAAGCCACATGAGTGGTGCCGCCGACAAGGCGCATCGGCCTTGGTGCGTAGCGGAGTACCGATGAAGTCCCCCGTTGGGGCGAGCATCAATCCTTCGACCCGACGAGTTCGCCCGGCGGCGAGGTAGCCCCCTCGAGAGGTTTCCGGGGTCGGTTCGGAACCAGCCGCTTGAGTGCCATGGAGCGCTTTTCGACGAGCCACCAACTCATGAGTGCGAAGGGGATGACGATGAGCATGCAGAGGGTCATGTAGATCCCGACCCCCAACTTCGGGGCGCCGAAGAGCACCAGAATGATGGTTGTCGGCATGCCGTAAATATAGATGCCGTATGAGTAGTCGTTCTTGTTGCCGACGCCCTTGAAGGGCAGGTGAATGCCCAGCCAGAGCACGGCGTACACGACGAACGGCGAGAAGATGTCGATCGGTGTGAAGGAGAAGGCCGGCAACCGTCCCATCGTCGGGAGGGCCCAGCCCAGGGCGAAGAGCAAGAAGCAACCGCCCGCCAGGTAGCCGTTGTCCGGAATCTGATCTTTGAAGAGATAGCAGATCGCTCCGGTCAAGAAGATCGCCGAGAACCGCAGCATCGATTCGAGATTGCCCCAGTGGAAGACGTTGAACTCGTTCGACAGCGTCGGCACCAGCGTGATTACGATCATGGCTCCCCAGGTCGCCAGTGCGATCAAGAGGGCAATCAAGCGACGGCGCAAGATGCCAACGACGCAGAAGACGAGCATCACCAGATAGAGCAGGAACTCGTAGAACAGCGTCCAGATCGACAGGTTCCAGTTCGAGAGCGCTGTGTGCGGGGTCCCCGCAATGGTGTGCTGGGTCCAGTAGGGATTGGCCACGAGAGCATTCTTCAGGACATACAAGTAAGGGCTGTCGGGAGCATTGAAGTAGCTGACCAGACTGCGGCCCGGATGAACCCCGTGCAGCCAGGCGATGGGGCCCAGAACGAATGCGGTAACCAACAAGCACAGGATCAGAGCGGGGAAGAGTCGCAGGGTCCGCCGCCATAGGTAAGCTGCCGATCGATTCTGCTGGACGCTGTGGGCGATCAGGAAGCCGCTGATACCGAATAGGCCGTAGAGTCCGGTGCTCGCGAATGACGTACCGTTCCAGACGCCCGAGGCCCCCCTGAACAGCCCGAGCGCGGCCGAATGCGTCCAGACAATGCCCGCCGCCATGGCCAATCGCAGGAAGTTGAGGCTGTTCGCATGGGTGGAGAGTCGATTGCCGATGACGCGCCGGCCGTCCTCGGCGGAACCATCTTGATGCGGTCGGTGGTTCGTCCCTCTCGGGGTGGTGCTCACGAATCCACTCTACGGGGCCCCGATGGGTTTCCGCTATGACCCACAGTGACTTGTCCGCGACTTTCGTGTGGGTACCCCTCAGCGACCATCCCGTTCGCTGTTGCCAGCTGGTGGCTTGTCGAGAAGCGCTCGTTGCGCCTGAAGAATCTGTTGCCCAGGGTTCAAAGTTGGGCCGCGCCGCTCAAGGTGTGATCAGATCCACGTCTGCCCGTTCGATGCCGGGCCAATGACCTGGTTTCAGGTGGAGGGAGTTTGCGCTCGCAGCAGCGATTTGCAGAGTGCCATGTGCGTCGGTGGCAAGGCGCCCTCGGTCACCGTGATCGCGGGCAGTGCGGCGGCATCGGTTGGCGGCGTGGCAGCCACAACTGCCGGACCCGTACCCGCTAGGTAGCGGTTGATCATGGTCGATCCGTACCAACCCACCACGATCGACTTTAGGTATGGATCGGTGGTGACGGTGATGCGGTAGATGCCGTGCAGCACCTGAGGGAAGGCGAAGCCGACGGAGCTCGGCCACGCCAGTGGCGTGGGGCTGGCGTGCCGCACCTCGACGAGAGCCTTGTTTCCCGGCGCTGGCCTCAGAAGGAGTGTGGCATCCCCATACGTGAGAAGCGTAACGGCAGGACCCTTCCAGTGGTCGACGTTGAAGTGCATGTCGATGACATGGGTCAGGGCGCCCGACTGCTGCACCGGTGCCCAAGTGGCGTGGGCAATCTGTTGCCCGGGTGAGTTCGCGTAGGAGTCTCCAGTAGAGCGGTACAGCCCGTCACACTGTCCGGCGATGAACAGGGTGCCGGCAGGGGCGTAGTAGGGGAGCCTCGTACCCGTGACGACCGTATGGGACAGCGCCCCCGGGGTGAGGGAATCCTGTTGGTTCACAAAGCCCGCGAGTTGGGTTTTGGAGAACCACGTCGAAGGGGATGCGGTGATGGCGGAGTTGACCAGCACGCCAAAGGCGGCCAATGCGGCGATGCCGCCGAACGTCCACTTCCTTGCTCGGCTCGATCGTCCGTCCAGCCTGCGCCAGATATCGACCATGCCGACGGCTCCGGCAATGATGAAGAAGGGCATGAGATCGGACACGTATCGGTAGGAGATGTAGCCCCAGACCAGTACGCCACCTGTGGCTATGGCCGATCCGATGAGCATGAGCCGGACGAAGCGGATGTCCCCGATCCCCTTCGGCCTGAAGGCCGTCACCAGGCCCCAGCAGCTGAGCAAGAACAGTAGAGGTGAAGCGTCGGTGACGCTGGTGGTGGAATATGTCTGGTCGAGGACGACCGGCGTGATGGCGTGTGCCGGAGTCAGTGGCGCTCCAATGAAGGGGAACACTGAGGAGAAGCGCAGCGCAGTCGGATTGAGGTAGGCCCATGCGGTGCTCGGAATGAAGCCGAAGCTGAATGCCTTGCCTCCGTTTGCCTCCAAGAAGTGCCGTCGATGGGCGTTGATGTGGGCCCACTCCTGCTCGGCCATGGGCAGACCGAACGGCATCCCGAACTTGGCGTAGGTGACTGCGCAGTTGGCCAGGAGCGGGATGACTCCCACGAGCACGAGCCAGAACGCCCAGCGCCGCTGGTCTTTTCCGCCTTTCCCCAGAGCGAACCAGCCGGCCAGTAGGAACGCGGTGATGACGCACGCATAGCCGGTTGGGCTCCGATTCAAGTTGGCCGCCACGATCAGCAGCCCGCTGGCCCAAGCCCCTCTGGCTGACGGATGTGCGGCCATCCCGAGAAGGGTGAACATGCTGGCGACCACCAGGGCGATACTCCAAGCGAAGTCTTCGTCGTAGGTCGACGGGTTGGCGGCGATATAGAGCACAACCGATCCACCCAGGATGGCAGCCGTCAGCGCGCCATAGGAGGCAGCCTCGGCCCAGCCCAGGGATGCCGAACCCCGCACGAGGATGCGGATCCGCCAGATCAGCAGCGCGGTGAATAGGGCGGTCAGGAACCACGCAATCAGCATCGACGGCGCGGTCAGCGCCCCGTCGTAGGCGTGAGTGAAGGGAAGTACCGGCATCCTGATGATCGACGGCCAGATGCCGAAGTAGGTAAAGGTCTTCCCGCCGTGCAGGAACCCTTCGATGCCCAGCGAGCCGGTAGGAACGTTGAGGTGGCCGCTGAACATGGCCCGAGCCTGGAGTTCGTAGAAGTTGTTCGGTGCAACGCTGCGTAGCGCATTGATCTTGCCGGTCCATAGGTCCCACAGGACCCACAGGTAGATCGGGGCCACGACCGCCGTACCGAGGATCGTCGCAATGGTGAAGCGCCGTTTCGACTGCTGCTCGACCGTGAGTTCAGATGACGCGACGTCGCCTCTGTCCTGGGTTGCGATGTCCGATTCGACCGCTCCGGGGGCCTCAAGCGCATCGATCACTTGGTCGGGGGACCTTTCCGTCGGACCCGATCGGTGACGGCCAGCACCTTCTGCGCGAAGTCGTCTGACAGACCCAGATGACGTTTCGCCCAGTCGTAGGAGCGAAGGGCCAACTTGTCCGCCCAGATGGCCAACGAGCGAGACCGACTGTCGTCGGGACGGGCCCGGTACTCCGTCGATCGGATCAACGGGTCATCTTCGACACTGAAGTAGTAGAGCGCCATAGAGCGTCGAGCAGTTCCTTCCGGACAGGTCATGGGTTCGGGATGTCCGTGGAACGAGTCCGGATCGGTGGAGAAGATGAGCACCCGGTTGGCGATGGGAGCGACGGTCTTTACGCAGGCAGTCATCTGGCTATCCCACAACTCGAGGTCGCCGCCCCACTCCGAGTTCCAGTCCGGGTTTAGGTATAGCAATATGTTGGCCCGCCGCTGGAGCTTGCGGTTGTGCGGGTGCACGGTGAAGTCGGCGTGCATGTTGAGGAATCCACCCGTGGTCGACTGGTGGAGTCCACCGCCTTCGAGGGAGGGGTCGGCGATGAGTCCCTCGACCCCGATGAGTCCACCGACGAAGGCGACGAATCGGTCGGAGTTGAGCACGGCCAGGATGTCCTGGAGCGTCGGTCCCCACGAGGTCGGGTCGGTGTTGGAGAACTTCCGCTCATTGGCATGGAGGTAGTTGTTCCACTGCTCGGGGTCGAGTGGCGGGAACTCCTCGAGGGCGGCTTGGATAGCCGCTGGTTCTAAGAAGTCCTCGAAGACGATGTGCGGGTATGGCTCGCCTGCGGCATACGACGCGCGGAGTTGGTCGATGTTGTCCTCGAGTTTGGCGAAGTCGAGAATCGGCGCAGTAGTCGGCTCAAGATCGGAGTCGGTGGTCATTTCAGGATCGGCTCTTGGAACGGGCAGAGCGCGTGCCCAACTCGGGTGTCATGTGTCGGACGATCATCATGCCACCTTCCCCCGGTCGGCGCCGGACCAACTTCGCACTGACGTGTTGACATTGTACCTGGCAGTAGGGCCTTTTGGCACCAGGAACCTGCAGTTTTTTCGGTGGTGCCGGTCCGGGTACGTCATGACGGCCGCAGGTCACTCTGCGAGATGGGATTCTCATCCGATCTACTGCCGAGGAGGCACCTCTGCATCCGGACGTTGCTTACCTGCTGACTCCACGTTTACCTCGGTGGGGCCGGCGCTGGGTGATATCGGCGCATTGGGGCGACCGGGAGTCCACCGTCGGAGCTTCAGGGCTGGGCGTTCGATCAACCACCAACTGGCGAAGGCGAGTGGAAGGGTGCAGACCATGCATGCAATGAAGAACAGCAGGTATCCGTGGTTGGCCATTCCGTAGGGACCGAGGAGGATACCTATCGGGTATGCGTAGATGTAGATCCCGTACGAGTAGTCGTTCTTCGAGCCGACCCAAGTCCACGGGAGGTGGAAGGAGATCCAGAGCACTGGATAAGCGAGCAATGGTGCGAACAGCGACGTGCTGGTCAGCGACAGGCCGGGGAATGAGCTGCCCAAGGGGAGCCAGAGACTCACAATGCATCCGGCAGTACATGCCAGGGCAATCCATCCCGAATCTCGGATCTGCTTGCGGTATAGGTAGATGAGCGTGCCGGCCAGAAACACGGCGGACAGTTCCAGGAAGTACCTCAGGTAGTTCGGACCGGATGGCCCGGCGAGTGCCTGCCATGAGGGGTTGAGGGTGCAGGCCGCCTCAGCGAGCCATATTCCGGCGAACAGCGCTACTACGAACAGCTTCCGACGCAGCAGGCCAGCAAAGGCGAGGACGCCGAGCATCAGGTAGCAGAGGAACTCGTAGAACAGCGTCCAGATTGACCCGTTCCACACCGTAGTGACTATTGCGAACTGGCCGATCCTCAAGAACCAGTTGTTCACGATGTACGAAAACGGGCCGTTCGGGGCGTGGAAGTACGCGGATGGAGGCACGGGGAGGTGGTAGATGTGCCCGAGGTGAGTCCAGCCGAGGAAGGCGATCCCGCATGCGGTCACGATCAGGCAGACCCAGTAAGCGGGGAGAATCCGGATGCATCGTTGCCATAAGTACCGACCCGTACTGTTGGACTCGGCGCTACGGGCGATCAGGAACCCGCTGATTCCGAAGAACCCGAATACGGCAACCTCCCCGATGGTCGTCCGATTCCCAATCCAGTCTTTTCCGAAGAGGCCGAGGTCTATCGAGTGGCTGGCCACCACGGTGATGGCCAAGACCAGACGCATGAGGTTCAGGCTGTTTTTGCGGGGGTTGAATGCATCGGCGATCGTGCGCTTTGCTGGGACCTCCGATACGTCGACGGAAACTGAACTCGGTACGTCCCCAAGCGTCACGGTCGGGTCACCTCGACGGCATCGACGGATCCAACTGCCTCGACGGAATCGTGCAGCTCGGCTTCGGCGATCTGGGCAAACAGCTTGTTCAGCACCAGGAACTTGAGGAACCAAAGGGTCCCGAAGGCCAGGATGTTGGCTCCCTCCACCAGCAGCGTCCGTGCCAGGTGCTGCAGGTCATGGTTGTCGGCGAAGTCGTGGGCCAGCGATGAAGTGAAGAGGGCCAGCCCGATTCCGCTCAGCGACATCACCCAGAACGGGATGATTTCGCGCCATAGATGCGACTTCCCGCGCTTGCCCCATACCCAACGCCGGTTGAGGATGTACGCCGGGATTCCGGCCACGATATTGGCGAACAAGGTGCACCAGACCTCGGTGCCGAGTTTCAGGACACCGAACACGATGGCCAGGACCATGATCGAGGTCAGCGAGGAGATGACCGACACCGAGGTGTACTTGATGACCTTCAAGCCCTCTGGGGTGCGGGCCTTGGCCCACAGTCTCACAACCATGTCCTTCATCCATTCGACGCTACTCGTGTCGCTACACTGGGTGTCAATGGTTGCGTGGGGGAATGACAAGTGCGCAACATGGATTCGGATATGGACTCGGCGGTATTCAGACAGTAGGTATTCAGCGTGACGACCTCGAGTTCCGGCACGATGATTGACAGCCAACCCGCTGGCGAGTGGACCGACGGTGCGGTACCTGACGACGGGGCAGTCTCCGAAGCGATGGTGGCGCGTCGCAGGTTCACGAAGTACGCAGCGTGGGCAGTCGGTCTGATCACGATTCCCTACCTGTGGATCGCGTGGTTCTTGTGGGGGAGCCCGAACCTGCTCCGTCAAGCGACTTACGAGAGCAACTTCTACGACCTCCAAGCCCGAGCCATGCTGTCCGGCCACCTTTGGCTGCCCAAGGGCTCCATCGGTCTCGAAGGCTTCTTCCACGGGGGCCGGGAGTTCACCTACTTCGGCATCTTCCCGTCGGTGCTTCGTATTCCGGTGCTGCTGGTTGCCCACGTCGACTCTCAGCTCACCACTCCGTCGATGCTGCTGGCTTGGTGCCTGACCGGGCTCTTCGTGCCGCTGCTGGTGTGGAGGGTCCGGTGTTTGGTGCGCGGCTCCGCCGCCATGGGCCGAGCGGAGTCCTTTTCGCTTGCCGTGCTGGTGGCCTGCTGCCTGGGCGGCACGGTATTCATGCAGTTGGCGTCGTTCCCGGCGGTGTTCTCTGAAGATCTGGCGTGGAGTATCTGCCTCGCCATCATCGGGATCTTCATCCTGCTCGGCATCCTCGAGCGCCCAACGGGAGGCCAGGTCGTGGCCGGGTTGTTCGTAGTGCTGGCTGCCAATCTGACCCGAGTCACCACCGGATGGGCCCTGGCCGGAGCGGCTGTCCTGGCGGCTCTCTACCTGGGAGTGGGACGCGGCGGAGATCGCAATAGGCGGTGGGCATTGCCCGTCCTGGCCGTAGGGCTGATACCGCTGATCGTGGCCTGTGCGGTCAACTACGCCAAGTTCGGGATGCTGTTCGGCGTGTCTAACTTCGCTCAGAACTGGACGAACATCAACGCCTACCGACGCCAGTTCCTAGCTGCTAACCACAACTCCGAGTCGGGCTCGATCTTCATCCCCACCACCGTGCTCACCTACCTGCGTCCCGATGGGCTCCACCTGTCATCGGTCTTCCCGTTCCTATCGCTTCCGGCCTCTCCACCCCGTCCGCTGGGCGGGGTGCTTTTCGACCGCCTCTATCGGACGGCCAGCATCCCGGCCTCTATGCCGCTCCTGTTCGTGCTGGGCTGTTGGGGCACCATCACCGCGTTCCGACCGCACTCAGTAGGCCGCGTCCACCTGACCCGGATCCTGCTGCTGGCCTCGGCTGGCGCCGGGGCGGTGCTGTTCGGGTGGGGCTACATCACCGATCGCTATCGGGCTGACTTCCTGCCCTTCTTTGTGCTGGCCGGCATCATCGGAGCGATCGACATCTGGAGGCGGATGGACGGCCGGAGCACCGTGGTCCGGCGGATCGTGGCTGGGATATTTCTGGTGTTGGGTTGCGTATCGGTGGTGGCCAACGTCGGGATCGCCATCTCCCCCAATGAGGAGTGGAGTGCCGCCCAGGCTGCGCACTTCGTCCAGATGCAGAAGCTGTTCAGTGACGTGTCGGGACATCCCCTTCAAGGTCAGGTCCGCCGGGGCGACACGCTTCCTCCGTGGGCACCGGCCGGTCAGCTGTTCGTGGTCGGGTCGTGTGCGGGCCTGTACGTCTCGACCGGCGAGGACTACTCCACCGTGCCGGCTCAGCAGTACCAGCGGACTACTTGGATCCTGGTCGAACGCGGCGAGCCGTTCGTCCATTCGTTCCGGGCAACGTTTCATCCGACGGACACTGCGCTCTATGCCGAGCTGGTGTCTGTCGGGTCCCAGGCGATCTCGGTTGGTACGAAGTCCACGAAGAATCCCGGCATGATGTCTGTCTACTTCGTGGTCGACCGCAAAGTGGGCTCCGGCGTATCGCTTCCGGTGTCTGTTCCGGTTGGCTCGACGCATGCGATCCAGGTGATCACCGATGGCGCCAAGCACGTCGAACAGGTGGTCATGGACGGAGTCGTGCAGTGGGATTCGGTCCTACTCGGGGGTGGCCCAATTCAGGTGCATGCGCCAACGGCTGGACAGGTCACGCCCTCGAGCCCGTTGGCGGTGGCTTATCTACCGGGCACGCCGACACCGGCACTGTGTCGAGCGCTGAATCGCTAAAAGGGCTCAAACGTCGGCTTGGTGCGAACCGTTGGCCTTAGATGTCTACTTGGTGGCCCGGAAGTCGATGATGCCGCCCTTGTCTGCTGCCCACGCCACCGACTCGAACGGGAGGGCCGCCACCAGGAGCTCGGTGTAGGCCGGGGTCTTTCCGTACTGCATCTTCGGGTGCCAACCCCTTCTGACCAGTGAGTTCTGCATGGAGATGGTGGTCTGGATGTGCGGCGCAGTGCGGATCACTACGTCATGGAAGCCGACGTCGCGCAGCAGTTGAGCGAGGCCTTCCCTCGAGGGGATCTGCAGATGGCGGGGGTAGTGGTACCCGCCCCAGTTGTGGCCGAAGATCTTGGCCTCCCATGAGTCCACCGTGGGTAGCTGTCCGATGATGTGACCACCGGGCTGCAGTAGGTCGAACGAACGCTCGAGCATGGTCTTGGGCTCAACCACGTGCTCCAGGATGTGGTTCATCGATACAACGTCGAAACGACCGGTGTACCCGGTGAGGTCGGCCTGCTCGAGCGTTCCCTCGATGATGTCGTAGCCGAGCGCTCGTCCCTTGGCGACCACATCGGGCTGGATCTCGATCCCAGCGCATTCGACGTCGATGTAGCGGCGGAGCTCATCGAAGTGGCGGCAGTCCCCGGCGCCGACATCGAAGAGGCGGCCCGGTCGATTGGTGATCAGGCTGCCGTAGAATTTCGCCCGCGACTTCGCCCGCCGCTTGACCAACATCCGCTGCAGTGCCCCGTGGTTTTCGTTGTAGGCGTGATAGTCGGTGGGATAGAAGGGCGGAAGCTCGTCTTCGGTGGGCCGAGGCCCCAAGAACTGGGATGCGCAGGAATCACATCTCCGCATGGTGAAGGGTCGCGGCGGGGTAACGAAGTACTCGAGGTCCTGGACGTCGGTCCGGAACGTCATGGTTCGTGGGGAACCGCAGATTGGACAGGGCGTCGGGGCTTCCTGGTCCATGTCACTCCTGGATCACTCGGGTCGGATCGATCGTTCGGGTTCAGTCGTGCGCTGGTCCTGCCAGAAAGGCAAACAACTACACTGCCAACCATTGATCGGACTACAGACTCTACAGTACGATTTGAATGGAAGGCAGGGAAAAGCGATGACTGCAGGCTGGACTGATCTGGAGCCACCGAGTGAAAAGGTGCTCCGCCAGGAGATCACCGTCGAGTTAGGTGCCGATCGACTCCGAGGGCTGGCCGAGCCGTCGGTCGCCGACTCGATCACCATGATCTCCGTCCTCTGGCTTGAGATCGTCGTGCTGCTCGTGGGCGCCAACCTGCTTCCTACTCTGCCCATCGGTGCGGCCATCGTGCTCGGGGTGGTGATCGTTGCCCTACTGGGCACCCGGATGAACGCCCTCGGCGTAGTAGTGCACGAAGGATCCCACGGCCTGCTGGCCAAGTCTCGGTCTGCCAACGACAACTTGACCAACTGGGCGGCAGCGTTCTGGAGCATCAACTCAGTCGAGGAGTACCGACCTACCCACCGGCTTCATCATCGGTACCTGGGCACCAAGCAGGACCCAGACCGGTTCTTCTACCTGGTGCCGGCCAAGCGCGGTGCACTGGCCAAGTTGCTGGCGGAAGATCTACTGGGGGTCACCGCCTTCCGGCGGGCCACCACCCGATTGGCCGGTACGTCCCAGGAGTCGGATGCCCCAGCAGGCCTGTTGGCTAAGCCGCGTCTACTGGTTGGCAAAGCGGTCACCCAGGTGATTGTGCTCGGCCAGTTCATCGTGTTCCAGGGGGTCCTGCGGGGTCTGCTGTTCTACGGCGTGTTTTGGTTGATCCCGATCGTCTGCTTGTTCCCGATGATCGTCCGACTGAAGACGGTCACTGAGCACTACGACGCCCGGCTGCACTATCCCAAGGTGGTGACCTGGACGGCTCGCTCGAGCATGGCCGGTTTCTTGCAGAACCACATCATCGGGGCACGGATGCAGTACCACTTCGAGCACCACGTGCTGCCGACCATTCCCTTCCCCGGATTGAAGAAGGTCCATGCCGAACTCGACGACCGCGGTCTCTTCGACGAGCATGGTGAGTTCATCTCGGGTGGCTACGTGCAGTTCCTCTCGCGGGCCGTCACCCGCAAGCTCTGACCTGCAGACATGGTGACGACCGACATTCCCGCCGAGGCGGATGCCGAACGAAATGCGTCATGGAGCCCAGCCCGTATCGCCTGCTCGGTGGTCACGGGAGTGGTTGTCCTGGTTGCCGCACTAGTCGTAGTTCCGAGCGAATGGCACTTTGCCCTCTATCCGCAGGACGAAGGCCTCCTTTTGGTCTACCCCTGGCTCATTTTGCACGGGTGGCAGCCGAACCGATCGTTCGAGTCTGTGTACGGAGTTGTGAACCT
>JBAXCY010000042.1:0-17964 GCA_037141235.1 Acidimicrobiales bacterium
GGCTCGCCGGGACAGAGCAGAACGTGGGCAGACGAGGCGGCGGGCAACACGCCTGCTTGCCGTCATGGTCGGAGTGTTCTCGCTGATGCTGGTTGTTCCAGGTGGCTCGACTGTGGCCGGAGCCACCGGGGCTGCACCCAGCGTGCGGCCGACGGTACCGCTGGCGGTGACGGTCACCCCCGGTCCGGGCCCGGGAGAACTGACCGTGGCGTGGTCCGCCCCGTCGTATACCGGCGAGTTCATCAACATGCACGGGGTGGCGGTCGCCTACGGCATCACCGACTACGACTTGAAGGGTGTGCCCGCTAGGTCGTGGGCCTCGTGTAACGACCTGCTGATGACATGTACCGCCACCGGACTGCGCTCGACGCGCACGTATCAGGTGTCCGTGGTGGTCTGGAACACCAAGGGTAAGCACAGCCCACCATCAGTTCCGGTGGCGGCCACTCCGCCAGCCTGACTAGCGCCCGACCGAGTGGGACCCTCGACCGACGGTTCGCCCGACCGCAGGTGCGACCCGTGAATCATCAGTCGCCACGCACCCATGCACTAGTGGTGCCCACCACGGCTGATCCGTCATGATCGCTCAACTTCAGCCCAGTGAAGGTCCGCGACCAACCCGATGTCTGGTGGCGGAAGGCTGGGGAGTCGGTGACCATGGCGGCCAAGACCACCTCTGCGATGTCGTCACCGGACTGCATGGCTTCGGGGTCGGAGAAGTCGGCCATGACGTGGGTCAGATACGACCGCATGGCCGGCTCGTACTCGGCGGCCTCGGCGAAGAGCTTGCCCACGTCGACCCCGACGTTGTTGACGAACTCGGTCGCCACCGGACCGGGTTCGATGACTGCCACGTGCACGCCGACGGTGGCGGCCACCGGAGCCAGGCTCTCCATGAACCCCTCCACGGCGAACTTGGCCGCACAGTAGGCCTCGTTGAACGGCTGGCCGACCACGCCGCCCACGCTGGTGACGGTCAGTAGGCGGCCCTTGGACGCCCGCAGGTGGGGCATGGCGGCCTTGGTGGTGGCCACTACACCGAAGAAGTTGACCTCCATGATGTCGCGCATCTCGTCCATCGACACCTGCTCAATGGTGCCGACGAAGCCCCGGCCGGCGTTGTTGACCAGAATGTCCAGCGACCCTTGATCGGCTACCACCCCATTGATGCATGCCGCGATGGAGGCCTCATCGACGACATCGAGGGCGCGGATGTCGAGGGTCACCCCAGCCGATTCGGCGGCGGCCCGCAGCGCCCCGTCTTTGGAGGTATCGCGCATGGTGGCCACCGTGGTGAATCCGTGTTTGGCGGCACTGACCGCGGAGGACAGGCCGATGCCCGAGGAGCAGCCGGTGATGAGAACGACGGGAGCAGACATGGCAGAGGCCCTTTCGGTTGAGTGGTGCTCAGCCTAGAGAACCGGTGGGACCGGGGAAGGTTCGTCACGGAACGCCAAAGCACGGCGAACGATCAGGCTGCGACCGTCACCGTCACCATGGTCGGCCGCCCGAGTTCCCGAGGAACGGGCTCGCCATCGGCCAAGAGGCCGGCAATGTGCACCTCAATGGCCTCTAGGGCCCGGAGTTGGCAGTCGCCAGCGGTAGCACCTCGGGTGAAGCATCCAGGCAGCGCAGGGACTATCCCGAAGAACCCACCCCAGTTTCGTCAATGCCCGCAACACTTCGCGCCGAGTGACAGGCGGCAGGGGTGGCATGACTGATGAAAGTAGCCCTCACCTGTGACATTCCTCCGTCCGAGCGACCCGGCCTCACATCGATGCGGCCCGCTCCTGCACAGCCATCAGATCGTCGAGTTGGGTGCGGACCGAGTCGACGTCCATGGGGATGATCAGGGCAGATACGGCATCAGCCCCCGCCTCGGCGTAGCGGGCGGTGGCGTCGGCATCCAGCGGTTTGAAGTAGGGGCAGACCGTCACGGCGATGTCGGCGCGGCTCCGGCCTTCCTCCGCCAAGAGCACGTCGAGCCGGGCCAGCGGCTCGGCTAGGTCCTCGGGCGCCCGGTTGAAGGTATGCCAGCCGTGGCCCGCCCGAGCCACCCGTTTCAGCGCAGCGTCCGACTCGCCACCGATGTGGATGGGCAGCGGCGACTGCACCGGCTTGGGGAACATCTGGCACGGGTTGAGCGAGTAGAACTCTCCCTCGAACTGCGAGGTCTCGTCTCTCCACAGTGTCGCCAGGACGTCGAGGTACTCGTCGGTGCGCCGGCCCCGCTGCGGCCACGGAACGTTGACGGCTCGGAACTCTTCTTCCAGCCAGCCCACGCCGATCCCGAAGTCGACCCGACCGCCCGACAGCCAGTCCAAGGTGGCTACTTCCTTGGCGGTGTACACCGGGTTGCGTTGGGGGAGCAGCACCATGGCCGTGCCCAGCCGCACGGTCGAGGTATGGGCCGCCAGGAACGACAGAGTGTTGAGCGGCTCGAGCAGCCCGGTTCCCGGTGGGGCGGGGATCTTGCCGTCGTCGGCATACGGGTAGGCCGAGCCGTACTCTTCGAACAGCACTACGTGCTCACCCACCCAAAGGGCGGCGAACCCCCGATCCTCGGCCTCGGTACCGATGGCCGCCAGGACCTCGGGAGTAGAGAACGGGGTGGCGGTGGGGATCCAGAGCTCGACGCGCATGGATCAGTTCTAGACGACTGAACCTACGCGGGCCTAGGCGGTCACGGACGGCGCCACCAGCGGCCAGGGACGCTCACGCTCGGCTATCCGGGCCAGCTCCAACAGGACCTGCTCCTCGTGGTGACGTCCGATGATCTGCATGCCCACCGGCGCACCGTCGACGGTCCCTACGGGCACCGACACCGCCGGCAGACCCGACAGGTTGGCGGGGATGGTGAGCGCACCGTTGTTGCCGATGGCCTTGTCGAAGCCGTAGGTAGCGATCAGGTCGACGTCGCCCACCTTGGTCGGCATGGGCCCAGCGGCGTTGAAGGCCACATCGGGGTTGGTCGAGGCGAAGATGACGTCGGCCTGGTCGAAGAGGTCGGCCATCTGCTCGTTGAGGGCGATCCGGAACAGCTCGGCCTTTCCGGCCGACTGGATGCTGTAGTGGTGAGCGGCCAGGTTCATGCCGATCTGTATTTCGGGGGTGAGGTCGTCGTTGCACCCAGGGAATCGGTCGTCGAGCTCGCCGACCAGGCCGACCAGGTTGGACAGAGCCCACTCGAGGCCGCCTTGGGGCAGCTCCACCACTACATCGACCCGCTTGAGGCCAGCATCGACGATCAGGGCCTCCGCGGCCTCGATCACCATGGCGGCCACCCGAGGCTCGACGATGGCCGCACCGAGGTCGACCGAGATGACGGCCCGCTTGCCGGCGAGGTCGATGGTGCCGAGCCCGGCCTCCCACCCGCCGACCCGGGGCAAGCTCAGGTTGTCCCTCGAGTCGAAGCCGTTGCAGACGTCGAACCAGCGTGCGGAGTCGCGCACGGACCGGGCCAGGCAACCGAGGTTCACCGTCAGGGGCGGCTGGAGGGTTTCTGGCCCGCGAGGGATGCGGCCGAAGGTGGCCTTCAGTCCGAACAGACCGGTGAAACCGGCCGGGATCCGGATGGATCCACCTCCATCGCCCCCGGTGGCGATGGGGATCAGGCCGCCGGCCACTGCTGCTGCCGAGCCACCCGACGAGCCGCCCGGGGTGCGATCGGTGTCCCACGGATTGCGGGTGACGCCGTTGAGTTTGGTGGAGGTGCAGTTGGTCCCTCCGAACTCCGATGCCGTGGTCAGGCCGACCGGAACCGCACCAGCCGCCCGCAGCCGGGTGACGTGGGTGGAGTCGAAGGCGGACAGTCGATCGGCAAATACCAGGGACGCCTCGGTGTATGGCCACCCCTCGACATGCTCGAGTTCTTTGACGCCGATGGGCACTCCGCCAAAGGGCAGCGAGACATCGGCAGAGGCGGCCTGGGCTCGTGCCGCATCGGCATCGAGGTGGGAGAAGGCGTTGAGGTCGGAGGATTCGATGGCCGCCAGTGAACCCTCGAGCGCCTCGGTCGGGCTGAGAGTATTGGCTCGGAAGGCATCGACCAGCGAGCAGGCATCTTGGAGCCACGGTTCTGTCATACCTAGCGACGTTACTTCTAAGGGGCGCTGATCACCTGGACCCACGCGGCGGTGCCGCATCGGGTTTAGCCTGCCGGAATGAGCATCAGCGATGTGATCCCGTCGGCCCCGACCGAACCCGAGCACCCGTTCACCCTGGCGGTCGATATCGGCGGCACGGGCTTGAAAGCCTCGGTGCTCGACGCCACCGGTGCCATGGTGGCCGACCGCGTGAAGATCCCGACCCCCTACCCACTGCCCCCCGACAAGCTGGTCGAGTCGCTACACCGACTGGTCGCTCCTCTGCCCGCCGCGGAGCGGGCCGCCGTCGGGTTCCCCGGCATGGTGCGAGGTGGAATCGTGCTGTCTGCACCGCACTTCATCACCTTGAGCGGTCCGGGCAGCACGGTCAGCCATGCCCTGGAGGAAGAGTGGGACCACTGCGACCTCTCGGCCCGGCTTACTGAATCGTTCGGTGTACCCACCAAGGTGGCCAACGACGCCGATATTCAAGGGGCCGCTGTGGTCCAGGGCGTCGGACTCGAGCTGGTAATCACCCTCGGCACCGGATTCGGCACCGGCCTCTTCTACAACGGCGAGTTGCTGCCCCACCTCGAGATCGCCCACCAGCCCTTCCGCAAGGGGGAGTCCTACGACGACCAGCTCGGTGAGGCGACACGCAAGCACATCGGCGAGGAACGCTGGAACAAGCGGGTGATGAAGGCCATTGCCAACATGCGGGCACTGACCTTGTTCGATCATCTCTACATCGGTGGTGGCAACTCGCGTCGCGTGCTTCGCCGCCACCTGCCCGATGATGTCACCGTGGTCGACAACACCGCGGGCATCCTGGGTGGGATCCGTCTATGGGTACCGATGCACGGCGTCGACTCCGCAAACACCTGACCGACCCACCGACCCACCGGCCAGCATCTGGGCTACCTAATCTGAGCCACCTCATCTGAGGTGTTCAGCTCTGCCAGGCCCGCCAACGCCGCTCGACGTCCTTGAGTTCGCGCCGCCACCCGTCGCGCACGTCGGACGCGGCGTCGCGCTGAAGCACACACAGGCGTTCGGACGCGTCGGCCAGATCGGGCTGTTCGGCGGCCAGTGCCTGGAGCCAGGCAATGGAGAAGACGACATCGTGGAGGTCACCGAGCTTCCCTTGGAGCTGTTCGGCGGCCTTGGCCGTCTTGCGGGCCGGCGCGCCTTCGACGAGAGCCACGGTCTCGGCTCCATAACGCAGGTCCTTGAGGCGGATGCGCAGTTTGTGGAGATGGACGTCGGACGGATCTTTGCGGGCCTGGCGGGCTACGCCCCGCAGGTCACGCCATGCCCGATGGAGCATGGCCGGAAGAATATCTGTGGCTGGCTCTGAGGCGCTGGCCTTGAACTCAGGACCGTCCCACAGGAGCATCATCTGCTCGATCAGCTGCAGCCGCCGCAGCCCCGTCCGCTCGGTAGCGATGCCGGCCGCCACCTCGCCGCGCCGCCAGTCCACCACGGCCAGGAGCCGGGCCACCTCGCCGGGATCGAGTACCTCAGGCCCCCGTGCTCCGATGACTTCGGCCAGCAGATCGAGATCGCGAGTTCGGCCCAGTACGTTGCCATACCAGCCGAGTTCGGCTCGCAGCGACGTGCCCCAGGAGGGGTCGAGGAGTAGTCGGAACGACCGCAGGTTGGCGCGGATACGACGCATGGCCACCCGGCTCTGGTGCACCCGTTCGATCGGGTCGTGCCGTCGCCCGGTGCCCTGCAGTGCCACGGCGGTCGACTGGGCCCACAGGGGACGAGTGCCCATGGAGAGGGACAGGGCATCGATGGCACCTGGGGGACGAGGCCGGTCCTCGAACTCGCCGTCCATGTCGTTCAAGAGGAACGTGCGAGCGGACATGGCCAGCACCCGGTGGAGCACCATCGAGGCCGATGGGTCGGGGAACTGGTCGTCGATGTGGCGTCGGTGACGCCAGCGGCCGATGGACTGCTCTTCTGGTTCGTCGCTGGTCATCGGGTCGGCCTCCATCGGCACTCTACAAGTGCAGTCCAGATGATGTGTACGTGGGCGCATACCTACGACTTGGGCGTGATCCCCAGTCCTCGCACGATTCCTTCGAGTGCAGCAGGGCTGCCGCCTTGCCCCTTTGCCCTCGGAGTGCCCATCGTGGAAAGTGTATAGAAGGTGTAATGTTGGTGTATGTCACGCACCAACATCGACATCGACGATCAGGCGTGCACGCTGGTGATGGACCGATTTCATCTGTCCACCAAGCGCGAGGCGGTCAACCTCGCCCTTCGGCTGCTGGCGGCCGAGCCCCTCGACGTCGCATCGGCCCGAGCGCTGCGGGGGTCCGGATGGGAAGGCGACCTCGACCAGCTCCGATCAAGTCGCCTCCCGTGATCCTGATCGACACCTCGGCGTGGATCGAGTTCCTGCGGAATACGGGAAGTCCGGTCTGCATCCGAGTGGATGAGCTCCTCGGAACGGACTTGGCGACGTGCGACCCGGTGCGCATGGAGCTGCTTGCCGGGGCCAGGGATGAGCGGAACCTTGACGACCTGCGCAGACTGCTGGCCAGGGCGACGACGCTCACGGCTGGACCCGCCGACTACGAAGCCGCCGCCGCTCTCTATCGCCAGTGCCGGAGCCGGGGGGAGACCGTGCACAAGATGATCGACTGTCTGATCGCGGCCATCGCCGTACGGTCCGACATAGCGATCTTGCATCAGGACACCGACTTCGAGGTCCTGGCTCGCCACACAGCGCTGAGGACTTCCGACCCCGGCTGAAGGCACATGCGCCACCACTGGCCAGTCGACCGGCCAGGCATCACCGAGGAATCAGCCAGGCATCACCGAGGAATCGTCCAGGCATCGCCCCTCGTCGCCCCTCGTCGCCCCTCGTCGCCCCTCGTCGCCCCGGTACGCTCGGCCCATGCGCGCCGTGACCATCGTCGAGGGGGAGCTCTGCTGGAACGAGCACCCCGACCCCACCCCAGGGCCTGGCGAGGTGGTGGTAGCCGTGACGGCGGCCGGCATCAACGGCGCCGACATGCTCCAACGCAAGGGCTTCTATCCGGCCCCCCCGGGATCACCGTCCGACATCCCGGGACTCGAGTTCTCCGGCACGGTGCACGCCCGCGGTATCGGGGCCGAGCGGTTCGCCATGGGCGACCGGGTCATGGCCATCTGTGGTGGTGGCGGACAGGCCGAGCAGGTCGTGGTGCCGGAGTCCGCCCTCGTGTCCGTGCCTGATGGGATTGACCTCGTGCACGCTGGCGGGTTCCCCGAGGTGTTCTCGACGGCCCAAGATGCGCTCATCACCCAGGCCCACCTGACCACGGGTGACCGGGTTCTCATTTCCGGTGGGGCTGGGGGTGTCGGCACAGCAGCCGTGCAGCTGGCCCGAGCAGCCGGTGCTTATGTGGTGGCAACCGTGCGCAACGAAGCGTTCCACGGTGAGGTGCGGTCGCTGGGTGCCGATGCAGTGATCCTGCCCGACCAGATCGCCGACTTCGGTCCCTACGACGTGTCGTTGGAGCTGGTCGGGTCCCCCGGCGTCGAAGCCGTGCTGCCCCATCTAGCCACCGGTGCCCGGATCGTGGTCATCGGGGTGGGTGCCGGGGCCAAGGCCGAGGTGAACCTGCTGGCTCTGATGGGAGCCCGAGCCTCCATCGGCGGATCCACATTGCGAGCTCGTTCCACCGACGAGAAGGCGGCTGTGGCTCGCCTGGTCGAAGGGTTCGCCCTGGCCCTGCTGGCCGAGCGGGCCATCCATGTGCCGGTGGCAGAAACCTTCCCCATGGCCGAGGCGACCGCCGGGTATGAGCGGTTTGCCGCCGGCGGCAAGCTCGGGAAGATCATCCTGGTGAACAGCTGATGGCAAGCAAGGGGCGGTCTGCCCGGTAGGTTGCCGTCATGCCCGAGTTTCTGCCGCTGCCGCCTGTGGGACGCCAGTTCACGGGCGGCCAATCGGTGCGCCTAGGAGATACCGATCCCGAGGGCCGCCTGCGCCCCGATGCTGCCGCCCGCTACCTCCACGATGTGGCCAACGACGACTGGGACGACACCGGCGTGGCTACCGGAGAGATGTGGGTATTGCGTCGCACCGCTATGCGCTTAGGGCTCGCTGGTCGGTGGCCGACACTGGGCAACCAGGTCGAGGCGACCACGTGGTGCGCGGGCATGGGAGCCGCATGGGCCGAGCGCCGGACCGACCTGCGGGTGGGCGGCACCGTGCTGGTGGAGGCGACAGCACTGTGGGTGCCGCTCGATCGGACGGGCCGACCTCGGCGGATCCACGAGGAGTTCAAGCGGGTCTACGGCGAGTCCGCCCAGGGCCGCAAGGTGTCGGGCCGGGTGGCGTCGCCGCCGATACCCGCCGATGCCGAATATCGGCCGTGGCCACTGCGGCGGGTCGACTTGGATGTAGCCGGTCACGTCAACAACGCCGCTAGCTGGACAGCACTGGTGGAGGCTGCCGTTGCACCGGTGCGCTCCGCCATGCTCACCCACCACGCCTCGGTGGAGTGGGGTGACACGGTCACACTGGCCACGGCCCCGGGGCATGTGTGGCTGCTCGTCGACGATCAGGTGCGGGTGTCGGGGAAGTACCAGCTGCAAGGGTAAGGAGCGGTCGTGTGACCCATGGGGCACGCCGCTGATCAGTCGACCGGCTGACCGGCTGACCGGCTGACCGGCTGACCGGCCAGCCGCTCCCGCCATCGACGGCCTACGCTCGGAGCCCATGAGCCTGCCTGCCCCCCGATCCGACCGCACGTGCCTGGTGACTGGTGCCTCTTCGGGCATCGGCGAAGCGCTCGCCGGCCTGTTGGCCAGCCGCGGGTTTGGCCTGACCTTGGTGGCCCGGACCGAGTCGAAGCTGCGCACGCTGGCCGACGAACTGGCCGCCCGCCATGGCGTCCGAGTGGAGGTGCTCGCCACCGACCTGACCGACGCCACCGCCCGCGGCGCGCTGCTTGAGCGGGTGGAGGACCTCGGCCTCGAGGTGCACGTGCTCGTCAACAATGCTGGCATCTCCACGCTCGGCACCGTCTTCCGGTCAGACGCGGACCAAGAGATCGCCATGCTGCGCACCGACGTGGAGGCTGTGGTCCACCTCTGCTCGTTGTTCACGCCCGGAATGGTCGAACGCCGCAGTGGCAGCATCTTGAACGTTGCCTCGACGGCGGCATTCCAGCCCATCCCTGGACAGGCCGGGTACGGCGCATCGAAGGCATTCGTCTTGTCCTACGGCCATGCCATCCGGGTGGAGTTGCGCCCGCACGGCGTCACGGTAACCACCCTGTGCCCGGGTCCCGTGGACACAGGGTTCGGTGAGGCCGCCGGCTTCGATCCTGACGAGGTGGACGGGCTCATGCCGCAGTTCTTCTGGGAGTCGGTGGGCGCCGTGGCCCAGGCGGGCCTCGAGGGCATGGACGCCAACCGGGCCGTGGTCATCCCTGGCCTGGCCAACCGGGTCAGTGCACGCGCCGCTTGGCTGACCCCCCGCCGGGTGCTGCTGCCGATGCTGGCCAAGGTCCACCCCGGCATGCGCGACGCCTGAACCGGGCAACAGGGAGCCAAGAGGGTTCGGACCGCATAGGGCGGAGACCGGACTCCGCCCTCGCCCTCAGCGGCCGGGCCAACAGTCCTGCTCTGAGGCATCGTCACATCCGGGGACGAACTTGAGCGAATTTGTCGAAATTTCCAAGAAAATCTCGAACTCGGCTCTGACCAGGAAGTTCATCGCAGAAATCGGGCTGGGGGAGGTCATCCCCTGTCACTCCCGGCTACTTCGAGACGATGATCGATGAACCGTGGCCGAACAGCCCCTGGTTAGCAGTGATCCCGACCTTGGCTCCTTCGACTTGGCGTCCCTCGGCCTGGCCGCGTAGCTGCCACACCAGCTCGCACACCTGAGCGATGGCCTGAGCCGGGATGGCCTCACCGAAACTGGACAGCCCCCCGCTGGCGTTGACCGGGATGCGGCCACCGATGGCGGTGTCACCGTCGCGCAGCATGCGCTCGGCTTCTCCCTGCTTGCACAGGCCGATGTCCTCGTACCAGTCGAGCTCGAGGGCGGACGACAGGTCGTAGACCTCGGCCAGGCTCAGGTCTTCGGGGCCGATGCCAGCCTCTTCATAGGCGGCCATGGCCACCGACTCCTTGAAGGTCGGCCCGACCGAGGCCGAGGCGATGGACGAATCGGTCGAGAAGTTGGGCATTTCGATGATGGCCTGGGGAAAGCGCGGCGTCACCGTCGACACGGCATCGATGGTGACCAGGTCGCGGCTTGCGGCGTGCTTCTTGGCGTACTCCATGGAACACAGCACCAGGGCGGCGCCGCCGTCGGACGTGGCGCAGATCTCGAGCAGGCGCAGGGGGTCGGCCACCATGGGCGAGGCCAAGACTTCCTCGGCCGTCACTTCCTTGCGGTACCGGGCATAGGGGTTGCCCACGCCGTGGCGGGCGTTCTTCACCTTGACGGCGGCGAAGTCGGCCTCGGTGGCCCCGAACAGCTCCATGCGGCGGCGGGCGTAGAGGGCGAAGTAGGTGGGGTTGGTGGCGCCCATGAGGTGGAAACGCAGCCAGTCCGGGTCGTCCTTGCGGTCGCCGCCCACCGGGGTGAAGAACCCCTTGGGGGTGGTGTCGGCCCCGATCACCAGAGCGACGTCGCACAGTCCGGCCAGAATCTGGGCCCGGGCGTTGCTGATGGCCTGGGCACCAGAGGCGCATGCCGCATAGGCAGACGAGACGCGGGCACCGGTCCAGCCGAGCGCCTGGGCGAAGGTGGCACCGGCCACGAAGCCGGGGTAGCCGTTGCGGATGGTGTCGGCACCGGCCACGTACTGCACATCGGTCCACGGGATGCCGGCCTCGGCCAGGGCATCGCTGGCGGCGGCCAGCCCGTACTCCACGAATTTGCGTCCCCACTTGCCCCATGGGTGCATGCCGGCACCCAATACAGCGATCTGCTTGTCGTTCGCCATGTCAGGCTCCCTGTCCGCTGCGGACGCCGGTCGGGCGCCACTTCCACACCATGTACTCGTGCTCGTCGTCCTCGTACAGCGTGTCGAGCACCAGCTCGACCTCGTCGCCTACGTGTAAGTCGTCTACGCCCACGCCAGACACGATTTGGCCCATGACCACCATTTGCTCGGCGGCCAACTCGACGGCGGCCAACGAAAAGGGCACATAGGGATCAGCGGCCTCGTAGGGCTTGGGTGGCTGGTAGCAGGCATCGGTGTAGGACCAGATGGTGCCGGTGCGACTGAGCGGCGCCTCAGCAAACTCTTTGCCCTGGCACTCCGGGTTGCGGCAGAAGAAGGTCTCTTTGGGGAAGGCGAAGTTCCCACAGCTGGTGCACGAGGAGCCGAGCAGGGCGGGTGCCTGCTCGTCCATGGTGAACCAGCCCTCGATGGCCGGCACTCGGGTCTTGGACGTCATGGGCGGAATCCTAACGGACGCTCAGAAACCGAGGTGTAGCCGGCCCGGGTCAGGGGGTGTCGAGGTGCACCGTGGGGAAGTAAGGGGCGTAGCGACCACGATCACGGGTGAGCAGGCTCAGCCCGGCCACAGCGGCATGGGCACCGGTGAAGAGGTCGGGCAGCGGCGAAGTCCGTGCACCGCCGTTCTTTCGATAGTTCAGGTATGCCTTGCCAGCCAGGAACGTGGCATCCCACGGGAGCGGCACACGTAGGAAGTCGTCGTGGGGGAGCGCGTCGTCGAGCTCCTCGATCGTCGCGAACCGCACGGACACCTCGGCGTAGATCATCGGATTGATGACCAGAGGTCCACGTTCTGCGGCGGCGGCAATGGCATTGGTCGACCAGGTCGACTACACCGGGTCGCCGGTCAAGACGTCGAGGATGACATTGCTGTCGACAAGCGTCCCCACCATCACGCGGGCTCGCCACGGGTCAGGGCCATGATCTCATCGGTACTCAGGGTGACGTCGCCCCGGCCACTCATCCGCTGGGCCAGGGCCTGGCCACGCGTCTGTGCTTGGGGATCCTTTCGGATGACGATGGCGTCGCCTTCGATGACGACGGTGACGGCGGTCCCTTCACCAATGCCGAGCCTGTCCCTCAGATCTTTGGGGATCGTGACCTGTCCCTTTTCGCGGACCTTCATAGTAGGAATCCTACGAGTTAGATTCCTACTAGTTGGATTCTTACTATTCGTCCATATTGTGTGGGTGTTGAGTGCAGGTGGCCGAAACGTCGTCCGCAGTGCGGTGAATTTGTGAGGCGGAAACGGGGTAGTGCAGTTCCCGGGGTGGAAACGTAGGCTGGCGCAACGGAATGTCAGCGGAGCGCTTTGGTCGGCCCGGGTTCGCGACCGGTGTCGATTCTGGACGAGGCGGCATTTGACGGCGGTAACCAGGCATCGGGAGTTGTTGTCCTTCCTCACCATGTCCGGTGGAGCGACCCTCACCTCAGTTACGACCTCGATGATCGGACTGATCGGACACGGGCTGACCCCACAGCAACTTCTCGTGGCCTCGATAATCGGAAGCTCTATCGGTGATCTTGACTTCGCGCTTGCCGGCGGGGCCGCTCTGATAGCGAAGTCGATCGTGAATCGTGGTACCGAGGATCTCGACTTCTTCGGTCCCTCTCCGGCAGCGTGAGAAGAACTGTTCCCAGTCGTGATCGAGAATCTTGCTGCGGAAGGCTTCGGCATCATGATTCGCCAGCAAGCACCCACCTTCGTCCGCTTCACGGTGCAAGGAGCCGAGGGAGACACCGAGGTGGACCTAGCCGTCGATGCCCGGCTGTTCCCGTCTGAGCCGGGCGAGTTGTCCCCTGTGCTCTCCAGTCGAGAGGTATGGATCGCGGCAGGTAGCACCGTCGACCCGTGGCCGCCGGAACCGACCGTGCTAGTAACTCGCCTATGGAAACACGGAAGATCGGTTCGCTCGAGGTGTCGGTCATCGGACTGGGCACCAACAACTTCGGCTTCTTCATGGAGGCCGCGGCAGTGGCCCCGGTGGTCGATGTGGCCATCGAGGAAGGGATCAACTTCTTTGACACCGCCGACTCCTACCTCGACAGCGAGCGGCGGTTGGGTCAAGCCCTCGGTCGCCGTCGCGACCAAGTCGTCCTGGCCACCAAGTTCGGCAGCTCCGTCGGTGAGGGTGAGACCGGTGGCGCGTCCCCCGAGTACATCCGAAGCGCAGTGGAGCGAAGCCTGCATGCACTCGGTACCGACCGGATCGATCTCTACCAGCTCCACAAACCCGATCCGGAGACTCATATCGCCGACACGCTGGCGGTGCTCGACGAACTGGTCGACGAAGGCAAGGTCCTAGAAATCGGCTGCTCCAACTTCTCCTTGGCTCAGCTACGCGAGGCCGAGGCCGCCGTCGGACCCGACGATGCCCGGTTCGTCAGCCTCCAGAACCACTTCAGCCTGCTGGAACGAGGCGACGAGGCCGAAGTCCTGCCCGAGGTCGTGGCCACCGGCATGGGCTATCTGCCATTCTTTCCGCTGGCTAGCGGGCTGCTGACCGGCAAGTACATCCGGGGTCAGGCCCCGCCGGCGGGGACCCGCCTGGAGAAGTGGGGCGACAGCTCACTTACCGATGCGAACTTCGACATCCTCGACGCGTTGACCGCCTACGCCAAAGACCACGGTCACACCCTCTTGGAGCTGGCACTGGCCTGGGTGGCCGCCACCCCCGGTGTTGCCTCCGTCATCGCCGGGGCCACCACGGCCCATCAGGTTCGAGAGAACGCCCGCGCTGCCTCGTGGTCGCTCACTGTCGAAGAGAAGGCCGAGGTCGATGCCCTCACACCTGGTCCGGCCTGAGCGACTTGGAGCGGAGAAGTCAGCCAGCGCCGCCTAGGCCGCCCTTGGCTCGGGAGTCGGCGATCCGGTCGGCATCCCATCCCAGCAGATCGGCCAGGACCTCGGCGGTGTGCTGGCCGATGGTCGGTGCGTGGCTCGGGTTGGGCAGGGCTTCATCGATGAACTTGAGCGGGGTTCCCAGCTGCTCGGCGCCGAGCTGCTCGATCGGATACCACTCGAACCGATCCCGAAACTGTGGGTCATCGGCGATCGTCTTGGGTGAGTTGACCGGGGCGATGGGGAAGTTCTTCTCCACTCCGTAGTCGATCCACTCGAGGGAGGTCCGGGTACGAAAGATGTCCCGGAGCTCAATTTGCATCTCCTTGTTGCCCCGTGCGTGGTCGGCGAATTTGGAGCCCGGCCAGCGTTCGAACATGTCGATCCGGTCGACAGCCTCGCAGAAGTTCTTCCAGAAGGCCTGTTCGGACGCCATGAAGAGGACGTAGCGGCCGTCCTTGGCTTCGTAGACCTGGTAGCGGACACCCTCGATCATCCCGGCAGTGCCCGGGAGCCGGCGCTCGTAGTTATCGGCCTTGTTGCCGGTCACGTCCAGCTCATGGCGCTCGTAGGCCCGCCACGTCTCAGACCGGTACCAGTCCATGGCGGCGGCCGCATCGGACTGGGCGATCTCGAGGAACGCGCCGACTCCGGTGGTCTTGGCCCGCAGGACGGCGGCCACGATACCGAGCGCGCCGAACAGCGGCCCGGCGTGGATGCCCAGCGACGCGTGCTCGGGCAGGTAGGCGAACCCCTCGTCGTTCACCTCGGGCGTGACGACACCGGCCCAGGTGTCGAAGGCCACGCCGTGAGCCGGCAGGTTCTGATAGGGGCCGGTCATGCCGTAGCCGCTGATGGTGCAGAACACGATGTCTGGCTTGATCTTCACCAGGTCGTCGTAGCCGACGCCCCGCCGGGCAAGTCCACCGGGACGCATGGCCTCGACGACCACGTCGCAGGTGGCGGCCAACTCCTTGAAGGTGGCCACGTCCTCGTCGGTGCGCAGGTCCATGACGATGGAGCGCTTGCCTCGGTTGATGTGGAGGTGCATGAGGGAGACGCCATGGACGATGGGCCAGGTCATCTCCCGGATGTAGTCACCCGATGGCGGCTCTACCTTGATGACCTCGGCGCCCAAGTCGATGAGGGGCATGGTGATAGCGGCCGGGCCGAGGGCGGACACCTCGAGGATGCGGATGCCATGGAGGGGTGCGTCAGTGGACATGGAATCTCCTGGAGGGATCGGTTGACGGCAGGGTTCGAGTGGCGGTGCCACCGGTGCCTCGGATGATAACTGAGGGGGCGTCAGAATCGGTCACCCAGCGATGCCTTGGCGGGTCCTGCGCATGGTCGGTTAGAGTGGGCGACCGCATAGCGATTGGCTCCACGAACCGGTGACGGTGAGCGGGTCCAGGTAGCAGTGCAGTCACCAGCGCTCGTAGCTCAACGGATTAGAGCATCTGACTACGGATCAGAAGGCTGCAGGTTCGAATCCTGCCGAGCGCACCAAATAAGTCCAGGTCAGAGGCGAATCTGGCGAAACGGTGCTTCGGGCCACAACTACTTGAGAACCCCCGTGAGAACAATGACGTTCGGTTGGAGCCTCGTTGGTAGCCAGCGTTCTCTGCGTAGCAGGTTCGATCCGCACGATTCTCAACGTTCAGTCCGACTGACGGGAGCGGCCTCATGGATCAGATTCTTTCTGCTGACGACCAAACCTGTGCCGACGGGCCGGAAGTCAACCTTCGAAACTGACCACCGCTTTCAGGTCGTTCCGCCTGCCACCTCGGCGATGAAAGCATTGGCCCAGTCGACAGCGTCGGCGACGTTCCCAAGCACATCGAGACCGTCCGAGGCCTCGATGTAGATCGTGTCCCAGGCTTCGTATGTGACGACGGTGGGAGGCCACTGCTGGCTACGTCGGGCCGCAAAGAGCCGCTCGGAAGTGGCGCCGATCGCGGACATGTCTAGTGGCCCTTCTTGACCGAGGATCTGCAGGTCGACTAGGTCGTGGGCTCGTTGATCCTTGCCAACCGTCGGGTTGGTCGCGGTGCAGGCGTGGATCTTTTGAGCGATCTGGTGGTCAACCGCAAGCAGCGGGATGGGATCGGGTCTATCGAGTCCAAGGGTGGCGAACAGTTCGACGAGGTCGGGAGCGACGTGGAACTCCTGGCGTTCTGTGCTTCCGATCTCATCATGTCCCAGTTCAAATCTCACCGTCAGCCAGTGCCGACGGGCGTAGGCAAGGCGAATTAGGAACGGCTGCATGACGTAGTCGTCGGGTACGCCTTCGGGCCGGGCCGGATCCAACCGCTCAACGTTCCCGGTAAATCCATCCCAACCGACGGCGAGCCGTTCGCCAAGCTGGTCCAAGTACTCCTCAAGAGTGACACTCGCCGCCCTGGTCGCATCGAGGTCGGGCGTGAACCGGCTCGATGCCTCACCAACCCGCAGATTCATGGCGGTGCCGCCCTTGACAACACCGGGTGGCAACATCTGGCCGACCACCGTGTTGGCCACGCCACGCTGGATGCGACGCACCGGTCGGCCCCGCTGTTGCGCAAAATTGTATACGCGTGTCTCCAGCGACCGGAGGTTTGTCGGTGGATCCTGCCGTTTTGGGCTCATCCTCCGACACCAAACTCTGCGAGGACGTGGTCGCACTCAGCCCTGCGCAGCAGTCCACGACGGTTGGCCTCGCGGGCGGCATCGACGAGGCGCTCATTCATGACGATTCCACGACAGTCCAGCAGCGCCCGGGCGACGGTGGTGCAGGCGATGCCCTCGTGATCGGTCAGATCCTCGGGGTCGACCGGTCCGTGGATGATCTCCACGAATGAGGGAAGCGACTGCCTAGTTCGCCGACTGGTGCCGACTCTGATCCGCTGCGGGTTCACCAGTCCCAAGTCGTAGAGAGCAAGTACGGCATCGTGGGTCAGATAGGCATCTGGACCAACCCGCAGGACGGCCTCCATGTACTGGTCTCGTCCCGAGCGAGGGACGTCCTCGAACCGATACAGGCCGTGGGCTACGTGGTCGACGCCGCCTCGCTGAGCGATCTTTCGGAGTTCGACGGCTGGCACTCCGAGGGTGCTGGCGTCCCCCGTCGTCACGTAGCCGTACTGCTCCAGCGCCCTGCTCCGGAGTCGGCGTCGATATGTTTCAGCTAATGCCATCAGATCCACCTGCCTGTCGAATGCGCTCTGAAATCGATGCACTCGTAACCCCTTGATTTTCAGAGGTGTCATAACCGTACCGTAAACAGTACGGTTATGACACTAATCTAAGGATAAGCGTCGGTTGTGACGCCCACGTCTCGTCGGGGTATGGCACATGGATCGCAGCACGTCTCGGGCATCGGGATGCCGCCACGACCCTTCGAAACTACGCCCACGCCATGCCACGGCATGACTAAGCAGTAGTTGACGACACCGAGGAGATGTTGCGGCAAGAGGCAGTCGGCACCCACCGGTGCATTGGCCGACGGACACGCCTATCTCGACGGCTTGAACTCGCCGCCAGTTGGTCTGCGATCCGCATGACGCCTGACGCAACCCGACCCGACCCGGCCCGAGACGGCCGGGAGAGGCACTGGCGAGGCGAAGGAAAGTCAGGGTTACATCGGATCGGACTAAGTAAAGTTTTCGCCGAAAGCTTTACTTAGTCAACGGAGGTCAGCCGTAGGGATGTGTTGCCATGCTCACCGCGGCTCGTTCTCCTCGACTGGTCGACCATGCTGCGAACCTTCCGGCGTACGCTTCCATCGATAGGGGATCCAAACTTGGTGGCATCGAAGCCATGTTGGTCACGAAGCCCATCTCCGCAGGAGAGGTGCCTCCCGGTGTGCCGAATGCCCCAGGCTCGAGTCCATTGCCGCCTGGTCTGAAACTCAGCTCAAAAGGCGTGATCTCAGGGAAGGCGACCAAGGTCGGGACTTACAGCTTCACTGTTCAAGTCGTTGACAAGAAGTCCAAATCCAAGCCACCGACACAGAACACGGCGACGGCGACGGCGACGCTGTCGATCACGATCGGGTAGCGCAAGAATGGCC